>JAJZAC010000178.1 GCA_021799615.1 Actinomycetes bacterium | reverse complement strand
CACACCTCACAAACTGATCCGACGCACGACGCCGGCGATTCCTTGCATTGCATGATTCGAAGCCTCTACCGATGAAGATCACGAGGCAGTCGTGCCGACCGGTCTCCTGGCCAGAAGGCCAGCAGGCGCGTACGTTGAATGTCCCATTCCCTGCCAGATCTTCGACCTGGATCCCGTTGAGCTGGGACGGCGACGGCGCCCGTCAGGTCACACGAGCAGGGACCCGAGCACCCACCAGGCTGCCTTGCGCGGCAGCGTAGACAAGCCCGGCTTCTCGATGCTCGGAGTCGAGATGGAGGTTGCATCCCGTCAAGGCGACCAGTTGTGCCTTCTCCATCACTCCCTTCCGCAGCTGTCCGAGCGCGTCGGCATCGACGCTCACCGACAGCGCGGCGTTCCCGTCAGGAGACAGCACCGCCAGATGTCCGTCATCGCCGACCTCGGCCACCCAACCTGGCGGCACCGGCAGCTCGGGTAGCGCGTCTGCCTCGATCTGTCCGGGCGTGACGAGATCGAACCCGAGCTCGAGGTAGGAGGCGACCACGGCAGTCACCGCGTCGGCCGGATCGTCCTGCCACGTCACCACCCGCTCCGACGCCTCCCACGCCACGCCCACGTGACCCGACGGCAGGATGAGTGGGCACCACCTGACGTCGAGCTCGGTCGTGGCGGTGCCCGACCACACGGAGAGCTGCTCGGCCAGGCCGGGGCGCTGGTGGACACCGGAGGGCGCGCAGCGAGCGTGGGATGCCACGACGCTGGACACGGTCGCATCGGCGGGATCGACGAACACTTGGACTGCCACGGGCGTCGAGGAGCCGGCCGGCAGGTCGTCGTCACAGGTGACGCACGTGACCTCGGTCTCGGCGAGGGCTGCACAGAACTCGTCCAGCTCGCGTGCAGGAACGCAGTTGCGAACCTCCGGGGCCACATCGACCTGTCGCATGTGACGAATCTAGGGTGCCCAGCGGTAGCCAGGTGTCTTGGCACCTGGGCCGCTTGCGATCCTGCGCCCCGGCACCGGGCCGAGGATCGGCCTCGTCGCTGAATCCACCGCTGAGCTGGGTATCTGGGCGAGAAAGAATCCTCGAAGACCCCTTGACTTCGCGGAGGGATCGAGGTCTCATACCGGTCCTTTGGCGCGCTGGCGGCCCGGTCGTGGGCACCCATGACGAAGATCAACACCCGATGCACCCTCCATCCACACCGTGGCGTCCGGGGCCGGTGGTCGTGAGCCGCAGTTGGTCCGAGAAGGTTTGTCGCCGATCGGCACTCAGCTGCCGGTTCATAGGTCGTGACGCGCGTACCGACCCCCTGCCCCCGAGAACGCCACCCAACTTCCTCGAAGATCTTTTGTCGGTTTTCGGCCCCGAACCCCATGTTCTTCTGGTGGAGGCGCGTGCCCGTCTACCCGCCACGCAGGAGACCGCGAGAACCGATGTCCAAGTTCGCCCCGGATCGGCTTGTTCTCTATGGGAGCCATCACCACGACCAAAGGAGATCCATGCGACACACCACCGCCACGTTGCCACCAGCCCGCCGATGCCAGAGGCGTCGGGTGACGCGCGGTCACAGATTCACCGGCTATCCCAGCTCCAGGAGAACCCTCGACGAGACCGGGGGCGGTTCGACCCCGAAGGCGCCGGTGAGGTTCGACGGACCTGGAGGCACGCGAGACGCCCAAGTTCCTCTGTCCGAATTCGGCCTTTCCACCCCTATTTGGAGGACGAGGACGGCCACCCCGTTGCCGTGCCCTGACTGACAGCTCACGAACACCGGCCGGCAGCGAGCCGGCCACGACGAAGAGGAGATCCACCATTCCGACACCGACCACGACCATCACCCAGCCACCCGCGACCTTGCCGCAGTCGTCGCCTGCGTCTGGCCCTGCCGACTCGCCGCTCGGCCGCTACCTGCTCCACCCCGGCCAAGAGACCGCCGCGTTCTTCCATCACGTCCTCCACGCCGTGGCCGTCTTTGGCCACGTGGCCGTGCCGATCGCAGGAGGCGTCGGTGCCCTCCTGGTCGCTTGGAAGGTCCTCCAGGCGTTCGGCCGGCTCCGGGCACCGACGAGCGGCCACCTGGTCGAGGTGGAGCTGCCGCCCGTGGTCGACCCGAAGCGATCGGCCGTCTTCTGGCGCAACGTCCACGCGGTGTTGGCGGGCCGGCGCAGGCTCGCTTCGCCACCCCCGCACGTCGCCTTCGAGATCGAAGGCTCACCGGCAGGGGTGCGCCTGCGGTTCTGGGTGGCCGCCTGCGTCTCGGCGATGGCTGTCGCCCGGGCCATCGGCTCTGCGTGGCCCGGCGCCCGCTGCCACGTGCACGACGCCACCTCGCCGGTCATGTGCGGCCGGCTCTCCCTCTCGGGCGAGCTGCGCCTCGCCGGCCCGTCGTGGCGCTCGCTCTCGACCGAGCATGCGAGCGACCCGCTGCGCACGGTGATCGGCGTCCTCGAGGCGGAGCGCGACGGCGAGCACGCCGTCGTCCAGATCCTCGCCCGGCCGGCGACCTCCCGCCAGACCCGCGCCGTCACCCGGGCCGTGCGGTCCCTCCACACCGGAAAGCCCGCTGCGCTCGTCCCCCGGCTCCTCGCCGCCTGGCGGACGACGAGCCGACCACCCCTGCGCCCCGATCCATTCCGGGCGGCTTCGGTGCGCCACGGGGTCGACAAGGTGACCGACCTCCCCGCCTTCGAGGTCTGTGTCCGCTACGGCGTCGCCTCGGGTTCGGGTGCGCGTGGGAGCCGGAGGCGCCTCTCCGCCCGGGCGAGTGAGCTCACCGCCGCCTTCGGCGTCTACGCCGCAGACACCCACTTCGTCGCCCGGCGACGACCGGGCTGTTGCCGACGCCTCGAGCGCCGGACGCTCCGGCGCGGCCAGGTCGTGGGCCTCTCCGAGCTGGCGGCCCTGGCCCACCTGCCCTCTGA
>JAJZAC010000177.1 GCA_021799615.1 Actinomycetes bacterium | reverse complement strand
TACCCGGGGAGGCGGTGGTGGAGATCCTGGTCGCCCGCCTGTCCCGCCTGGCCAGGCCGGCCCGCCGGGGTCGTTGAGCGAGCGCCGGGGTGGACTGCCGGCGCTGCGGGCGACGATACCGGCAGCCGACAGGAGACGCCCGGTGGGCATGGACGGTCGCCCGTGTCAACCGGATCGCCCGCCGCGGTGTCATGTGTGTCGATGAACGTCGGGGCGCCCGGAGTGGCTGACGTGCCGGCAGGCACGGACGACGGCGAGGGACTGCTCGTCGAGTTCGTGCGCGGCGAGTACCCGGTGCTCGTCGCAGCCCTGGGGCTGGTGTGCGGGAGCCGGCCGGCGGCCGAGGACGCCGTGCAGGAGGCCCTGGCCCGGGCGGTGGTCGCCGAGCGGCGGGGGAAGCACATCGAGTCGTTGCCCGCATGGGTGCGGGTGGTGGCCCTCAACCTCCTCCGGAACCGCTGGCGATCGCTCGCCCGGGAGCGGGTCGCCCTCCACCGGTTGGGTCGGTCGGCGGCGGCCGACGGCGACGGGGAGCGCGCTCGGGAGGACCTCCTCGACCTGAGGAACGGCATCGCCGGGCTGCCCCGACGCCAGCGCGAGGCGGTGGCGCTCCACTACCGCCTCGGGCTGAACGTCGCCGAGACGGCGGTGGCCATGGGGGTGACCGACGGCACGGTCAAGACCCTGCTCAGCCGGGCCCGCCAGGTGCTCGCCACCGCGGTCGGCGACCAGGAGGACATCCGTGCCTGACGACCTCACCTCCGACGCCGAGCTCGACCGGCGGTTGCGGCACGCCGTCGGCGCCCTCGCCGCTCCGACGGGACCGGCCGATCCGGCCGGGGTGACCGCCTCGGTCGTCCACCGGGTGGCCCGTCGCCGCCGGCGGACCCGGTTGGCGGCCGCCGCCGCCGGTGTGGTCGTGGTGGTCGGCGTCACGGCGGGAGCGTTCGCCGCCGTCGGCAACGGCGGGTCACCGATGCGGTCCGAGGCTGGCCCTTCCGCACCGGTGGCGCCCCGGCCGACGCGCAACGGCCCGTCGAACACCTTCGGACCGGTACATTCGTCGCCGTCGAACGGAGCCCAGGCACCGGGAGCCGGTCCGGTCTCGTGCCCGCCACGCTCCACCGCGCCCACGTTGGTGGGGGGGGAGCTCTGCGGCCCACCGCCGCCCGCCGGCAACGGCTTCGGCGTCGATGGCGAGTGCACCGGCCGTGAGACGACCCCTCCGTGCGGGCCTGGCGTGGTGCCGGGCCGGTACTACGCCTACACGGTGCCCGGATCGTGCACCGGCCTGGTCATCTTCGACGGGCGTCGGTGGGTGTCGGAGCTGCCGCCGCCGTCGCCGGTGGCGCCGTTCCCCGTGTGGATGCGTCTCGACACGTCCGGGCAGATGCTGGGGTCCATCGGGCCCGACGGTGCGGTCGGGTACGTCCCCGACACGGGTCAGCCACTCGACGCCTGCCAGGCGCCGCCGACCACGGAGGCCCACCCGTGACGCGGCCGGCCGACCCGCTCCCGCGGTGGGCGCTCCCGCGGTGGTCGCTCCCGGCCCCGGCCGGGGTGCTCCTGGGGTGTGGGCTCCTGCTGGCTGCGTGCAGCAGCCCGTCCCTCGGGGCCCCGGGCCCGCCCGCCCGGCAGCTCGCGCCCGAGGCCGTGACCACCCCGGCCGAACTGGCCGCGGCCGTCGTCGACGGCACCTTCGTGCGGCCGGTCGCCGTGGGAGGGCTGGTCGTCGAACCCCCCGCCGGTCGCCCGCCGGCCGCACCGCTCGGGCTCGACCTGGCCACGGCCCAGGAGTACGTGGCGCTGACCGGCGGCATCGGCACGGAGGCGATGGGCACCGGGTACCAGGCGGTCGGCTACGGGGACGTCACCCTCACCGGCGTGAACCTCCCGGCAGGCACCCCGACCCTGCATGCGTGGCCGGCATGGGTGGGGATCTCCCTCCGCGGTGCATCCTCGGTGGCGTACTCGTGCCCGGCGGAGATCGCGCCGCCCCGGGCCACACGGCCGCCAACCGGGCGGACGAGCCCAGATCATCCGATCGACAGCGCCGTGATCTTCTACGGACCCCGGGGGCGCGGTGCCGTGCTCTACCGCACGGCCGGGGCCGAGCCGTGTGGCGAGGGCACGGCGCCACCGAGCGTCGCCGCGGCCACGGCGGTGGTGCCGGTGCCGTGGCAGCTGGCCGGGCCCGTCGGGCTGGTGACCAAGGTGTCCTACGTGGCGCCGGTCTGCGCGTCGCTGTCCGGGGTGGGGGGCTCCGGTAACGTGCGTACCGGGGTGTTCACCGCCAGCGTGACGGTGACGTTCCCCTTCGCCCGGAGCGGCTGCGGCGCCGTCAGCCGGTTCGAGACGACCGTCTCGGTCGGCCCGGTGGGATCCCCGCCCGGTGCGCCGGCCCCGCCCAGCCACGTCGTGCTCGAGCACGCGCCGATCCCGCCGTCGGTCCCGCCCGGCCTCGTCGGCCCGATCGGCAGCTGAAGGGCGGTCACCGACCTCGACCGGTGGGCACGGCCCGTCACGGGCCCGTCGCGGGCATGGGTCAGCGGAAGTCCCGTGACGGCGGCACCGGTCCGAGGTCGAGCCGGTCGATGCGCTCGGCCACCACGCTGAGGGCGCCCTCGGACCGCTCCACCCGGCCTCGCACCAGCAGGGCGGGGGCGCCCCTGGCCACCGGTCGCCACCGGGCCCACGCCCCCCGGGAACAGACGACGTTCACCATCCCCGTCTCGTCCTCCAGGTTCACGAAGACGGCACCCCGGGCGCTCTCGGGCTGCTGGCGGTGGGTGACCACCCCGCCGACGGTGACCCGGGTCCCCACCGGCGCGCCGGCCAGCCCGGCGGCCGGCACCACGCCCCGGAGCTCCAGCGCCGGCCGGGCCAGGTGCATGGCCGTCACCCCCGGGGCGGCGCCCAACGCCCACAGGTCGTCGG
>JAJZAC010000070.1 GCA_021799615.1 Actinomycetes bacterium | reverse complement strand
GCCGGCGGGCGGGGGGCCAGCGGGCGGGGGGTCCCGATGATCCCGACGTTCGTCATCTTCCTGCGCGAGGGGGTGGAGGCGAGCATGATCGTCGCCATCCTTCTCGCCTACCTCGACCAGATGGGGCAGCGGCACCACTACCGGGACGTCTTCGCCGGGGTGGCGGCAGCCGGCGTCCTCATGCTCGGCGGGGGCGCCGCCGCCTACCTCGTGGTGAGCCGGTACGCGGGCTCGACGGTCCAGACCGTCTTCGAGACGGTCACCTACCTGCTGGCCGTGGTGGTGCTGACCTACATGACGTTCTGGATGCAGACCCACGGCCGGACGCTCACGGCGGAGCTCCGGACCCGTTCGGGCGACGCCCTGGCCGGCCGCACCCGGTTCGGCCTGGGGGCGCTGGCGTTCCAGGCGGTCGGGCGGGAGGGGCTGGAGACGGTGGTCTTCACCCTGGCCATCGTCTTCGCCTCCGCCAAGCAGGCCCCCGGCGGCGTGATCGGGGCCCACGGCGGCCACGGCGCCTCGCTCGTCCTCCTCCTGGTGGGCGGCGTCCTCGGCCTGGCCGTCGCGCTGGCCATCGCCGTCGCCATCTACCGGCTGGGACGGCGCCTGGACATGGCGCTGTTCTTCCGGGTCGTGGGCGTGGCCCTCATGGTCGTGGCCGCCGGCCTCCTGGCCGACGCCGTCGAGAACATGCAGCAACTCGGCTGGCTGCCCTTCGGCGCCCACCCCCTGTGGGACACCAGCAGCCTGATGAGCGAGAGCAGCTCGGTCGGCGACCTGTTCCACGTCATGGTCGGGTACGCGGAACGTCCCACCGTCCTGCAGGGCGTGCTGTGGATCGCCTACGTGGGCGCTGCCGTCACCGCCTTCGTTGCGATGGGCCGGCGGTCCCGTCGCCGGAGCCTGTCGGTCGCCGGTGGGGCCCCGGCGCTCGCCGTGCCGCCCCGGCAGCCCGAGGCCTCGCCACCGGGCTGAACGCGGGCCGGCGCCGGTGGGGCCGGGCACGCGGTGTCCGGGGGTCGGCCGGCCGGTACGGTGGGGGCATGGTCGAGTTCCCCCGACCCGATGGCCTCGCCGCCGGGCCGGCTGCCGAACCCGGGATCGACCCGGACGCCGAACCCGGCAGCGCCGGGGCCGACGGGCCGCCCGGCCATGCCGGTCACGAGCCACCGTCGCGCTTCGAGCGGATCCGGTCGGGCAGCGCCGCCGGGGTGATCATGACCGGGATCGCCCTCGGGTTCCGGGAAGCCCTCACCGTGCAGCGCGAGGAGCCGGCGATCGTCGCCCAGGCTCCCGGCGAGCCGCCCGGTCCCCCGCGGGTCGTCGACCTCCATGTCGACCTCGACGACCCGGCCGCGTCGGTCGCCGTCGTGCGTCCCTGGTTGGTGGCCGGGGCCGGCGACGGGCACCCGGACGCGGGGGCCGGGAGCCGCTGACGCCGGGCCCGGCCCGCCGCCGGGTCGCCGTCCGGCCCGGATGGCTGCTCAGTCGCCGAGGCGCAGGGCGGAGACGAAGGCCTCTTGGGGGACCTCCACGCGGCCGATGTTCTTCATCCGTTTCTTGCCCTCCTTCTGCTTCTCCAGGAGCTTGCGCTTGCGGGTGATGTCGCCGCCGTAGCACTTGGCCAGCACGTCCTTGCGCTTGGCCTTGACCGTCTCGCGGGAGATGACCCGCCCGCCGATGGCGGCCTGGATGGGAACGTCGAACAGCTGCCGGGGGATCAGCTCGCGCAACTTCTCCGCCATGCGCCGGCCGTAGAACTCGGCCTGGGAACGGTGGACGATGGTCGAGAACGCGTCGACCGGGGTGTGGTTGATGAGGACGTCCACCTTCACCAGGTTGGCCGTCTGGTACGGGCCCGGCTCGTAGTCGAGGCTGGCGTACCCCTTGGTGCGGCTCTTCAACTGGTCGAAGAAGTCGACGACGACCTCGGCCAGCGGGATCGTGTAGACGAGCTCGACCCGCTCGGGGGACAGGTACTCCATGCGGGTCATCTCGGCCCGCCGGCTCTGGCACAGGTCCATCACCGTCCCCGTGTACTCCGCCGGGGTGAGGATCGTCGCCTGCAGCATCGGTTCGTCGACGTGGTCGAGCTTGCTGGCCTCGGGCAGGCCGCTCGGGTTGTCCACCTCGACCTCGGTACCGTCGGTGAGGAACGCCCGGTAGGCCACCGACGGCGCGGTGGCGATCAGGGAGAGGTCGAACTCGCGCTCCAGCCGCTCCCGCACGATCTCCATGTGCAACAGGCCGAGGAACCCGCAGCGGAACCCGAAACCGAGCGCCTGGGACGACTCGGGCTCGTAGGTGAAGCTGGCGTCGTTCAGCCGCAGCTTCTCCAGCGCGTCGCGCAGGTCGGGAAGCTCGTCGCCGTCGATGGGGAACAGGCCGCAGAAGACCATCGGCTGCGGGTCTCGGTAGCCGGCCAGGGCCTCGGACGCCGGCCGGGCCGCCGTGGTCACCGTCTCGCCGGACCGGGCCCCGCCCACGTTCTTGATCCCGGCGATCAGGTAGCCGACCTCGCCGGGTCCCAACCGGTCGACGGGCTCGGGGCTCGGGGTGCGGACACCGATCTCCTCCACGTCGTGGTCCGCCCGGGCCTGCATGAACCGGAGCCGGTCGGCCCCGGTCAGCGTCCCGTCCACCACCCGGATCGAGCTCACCACGCCGCGGTACTGGTCGTAGGCGGAGTCGAAGATGAGCGCGCGCAACGGCGCGGCCGGGTCGCCGGACGGGTGGGGGATGCGGTCCACCACGGCGTCGAGCAGGCCGGGAACGCCCTCGCCCGTCTTGGCCGAGATGGTGAGGATGGTGGACGCCGGGATCCCCAGCACCTGTTCGATCTCCGCCGCGCACCGTTCGGGATCGGCCGCCGGGAGGTCGATCTTGTTGAGGACGGCGACGATCTCCAGATCGTGCTCCAGTGCCTGGTAGCAGTTGGCCAGGGTCTGGGCCTGGATCCCCTGCGACGCGTCGACCAGCAGCACGGCGCCCTCGCAGGCGGCCAGCGAGCGGCTGACCTCGTAGCCGAAGTCGACGTGGCCGGGCGTGTCGATCAGGTGGAGGACGTGGCCCTTCCACGACACCCGCACGTTCTGGGCCTTGATGGTGATGCCGCGTTCGCGCTCGATGTCCATCGAATCGAGGTACTGCTCGCGCATCAGTCGCGGATCGACCGCTCCGGTCAGTTCGAGGATGCGGTCGGAGAGCGTCGACTTGCCGTGGTCGACGTGGCTGATGATCGAGAAGTTGCGGATGTGGTCGACGTCGAGCACGGGCTACAGAGCGTACCGTCGCCCGACCGGCGCCCCGCCCGGCGCCGCTCAGCGCAGGCCCAGTCCCCCGTCCACCACCACCACCTGCCCGGTCAGGTACCGGGCGGCGGCGACGCCGACCACGACCTGGGCGACGTCCTCCGGCTCGGCCGACCGGCCCAGCGGGGCACGGTCGTGCATCGAGTCGTGGAGCGGGCCCCACTCCTCGGTCCACGGGGTGCGGACGAGTCCCGGCGCCACCGCGTTGACCCGGACCTCGGGGCCGGTGACGTTGGCCACCAACGCCGTCAGGTGGTTGAGCGCGGCCTTCGACGCGGCGTAGGGGATCGAGCTCCCGGTCGGGCGGACACCGGCCAGCGAGCTCACGTTCACCACCGCGCCGCCCGCCCGCCGCAAGAGGGGCATGGCCAGGCGGATGAGCCGGAACGTGCCGAAGACGTTCACCTCGAAGATGCGCCGGAAGACCTCGTCGGTGGCCGCGTCGAGATCGTGGTGGGGGATCACCGTCGTCACCCCGGCGTTGTTCACCAGGACGTCCAGGCGGCCGAACCGCTGCTCGATCCCCTCGACCAGGCCCGCGCAGTCGCCGGGGTCGGCGATGTCCGCCTGCAGGTACGTGGCCCGCTCGAGCGACCGGGCCACGTCCTCGCCCGCAGCCACCGAGCGGGCGGAGTTGACGACCACGGTCGCCCCTTCGTCGTGGAACGCCCTCGCCGTGGCCTCGCCGATGCCACTCGACGAGCCGGTGACCAGGACCACCCTGCCTTCGAACCTCGCACCCATCACGTCCTCCGTCCGTCGAGCGCGAACCGCGCCGGGCCGGCCCTCATGGTGCCCGCTGGAGCCGGCCGGGCGCACGTCGTGGCCGCCGGCCCGAGCCGGCACCGGCTCGCGGCGGGTCCGGGCCGGCCGGCCTGCTACCATTTCGGGGTCCACCCGCCAGTTGGCGGCATGAGCCCGAGACGAGGACGAGCCGAGCAGTGGCGAACATCCGCAGCCAGATCAAGCGCAACCGCCAGAACGAGAAGCGCCACGCCAGGAACAAGGCCGTCCGGTCGGAGATGCGGACGCGCACCAAGCGCGCCGTCGAGGCCGTCGAGTCGGGCGCCGACGGCTCCGAGGCCCTCCGCCTGGCCATCAAGCGCATCGACAAGGCTGCCGCCAAGGGCATCATCCACAAGAACCAGGCGGCCAACCGCAAGTCCCGACTGATGAAGCGGGTGGCAGCAAGCCGGTGACCCACCGGTCCGGGAGCCCCAGGGGCTGCCGGACCCGGCGCCCCCCGAACCCGCCCACCGGGAGCGGCGGCCAGGCCGCACGCCGGAGCCCCGTGCGTGGTCACCCAGCCTCGGCCCCCCCGCCACCGGGTGCCGGCTCGATCAATTCCGGGCCGTCGTTGCGTACGTTGCCCACCGCCCGCCCCACCGGGTGACCGGCGAGCCTGCCGGCCCCGGCCGGTGCCAGCAGGTGCTGGAGCATGTCGGCGCCGTCGCCGTCGAGCCAGGCGTCCACGGCCCCGCCGTCGAGGATCACGGGCATCCGATCGTGGACCGGTGCCACATCGGGTCCGGCCGGTGCGGTGACGATGGTGCACGTCCGGAGCTCGCGGGTCGCCGAACCACTCTCCTCCTTCGGGCGCCAGGTCTCCCACAGGCCGGCCAGGGCCAGGGGGTCGCCGTCGGGTGAGCGGAAGTAGTACGGCGTGCGCCGCCCCTCCTCGCCCGCCCACTCGTAGAAGCCGTCGACGGGGACCACCAGACGGCGACGGGCGAACGCCGAGCGGAACGACGGCTTGGTGGCGACCGTCTCGCTCCGTGCGTTGAACAGGCGGGCGCCCACCGAGGGGTCGGTGGCCCACGACGGGACCAGCCCCCACCGGTAGGTGTCGAGCGTGCGGCCTCCGCCGGCACGATCGGCCACGCCGTAGACCTGGCGGGTGGGAGCGACGTTGTAGCCGAGCGCTCGGTCCGGGTCGACGCCGGCGGCGACGACGGCCCCGAACCGGCGGGCCAGGTGGTCCGGCGGCGTCACCAGGACGAAACGGCCGCACATGGTGGTGCCGTCAGCCGCCCTCGGCGCCCGGGCGTCCCCGGTCCGCCACCCGCCGGGCGCCGGACGCCGGGTGCAGGCGCACCAGGCCGTCCGACGCCCCGTGGGCTCCAGGCGTCGCCGGGACGGTCATCCGTTCTTCGGGACGTAGTAGGTCCCGTCGCACCGGTACCCGTGGGTGGAGCCCGAGATGGGCGGGTCGTCGACCCTCACGAAGTTCCCGCCCACCACCTTGGCGATGATGTAACAGGTGGCGGGCGTCTTCGCCGCCGGGTTCACGGGGGCCACGATGTTGCCGCCGGTGAACGACGTGATGCCCCGGAGCTGCTGGAGCACCGACCCCCGGGTCGGGTTGGGGCCGGCCGCCTTCAGTGCCTGGGAGAACAGCTCGGCCGACAGCCACCCGTACAGGGTGTAGAGGTCGGCGGCGAAGCCGGGCTTGGCCTGCTGGACCCAGTGCAGGAACGTCCCGATGGCCGGGATCTGCGACGCGTCCTGACCGAGGTAGAGGGAGTCGGTCTGCTCCAGGTAGGTGCCGTTGGTGTTGGCCGGACCGCCCGACAGGGAGATCAGCTTGGAGCTGTAGGTCGACGCCCCCCAGACGACCTGCGGGTGGAAGTTCTGCTGGGCGAGCGCCTTCATCACCGGACCGGCGTACAGGTCGGGCATCTGCTCGAGGAAGAGGATCTTCACCCCGGCGTTCTTCATGGCGATGACGTTGGCGTCGAAGGTCGACTGGGTGATCGGGAACTCGCTCACGTAGGAGACGGTGTACCCCAGATGCTCCATGGTGGCCTTCTCGGCGTTCCACTTGTCGATGGCCGAGGGCTGGTTGGCGATCAGTGCACCGGCGTGCTTCACGTCCTCGGGGTAGGCCGTCTTGAAGTAGTCGAGGGGACCGGTCTGCCAACCGTTCAACGTCGGCTGCGGGCTGAACGAGTTCGGCAGCTCGGCGGTCGCCAGGTCGAGCGAGACGGCCACGTTGGGCACCGACGGGTTCTGCGCCAGGACCTGGCCGCCGAAGTTGTCCTGCAGCGAGAACCCGCCCACCAGCGCGAAGTCGTTGGCGACGTCCGACTGGGTCAGCTGCTTGTTCTGGGGCCCGTTGTAGCCGTCGTCCCCGGCGTCGACGACCAGCTTCCGGCCGTTGATCCCGCCGGTGGAATTGACGTAGTCGGCGTAGGCCTGCGTTCCCACCGTGGCACCCTGGAACAGTCCGGCGAAGTCGGTGGAGACGTTGCCGATCCGGACCGTCGTCGACGTGAGGCCGGTGGTGTCCTTGAACGCGGCGGCCGGGATGGCCGCCGTGGCTGTACCGCTGGACGGCGGTGGCGTGGAGCTCGCGGTCGACGAGCATGCGGCGAGCACCGTCCCCGTGACGGCAAGTGCCGCGAGCACGGAGCTGCGCCTGGTGCGCTGCCGCCTCACCTCCGGTCGGTTCACGACACGACGTGACATGTGGATGTCCCTCCCCTTCGTAGTGCGCCGGCTCCGGGGCCGGGGGCAGCCGGTCCTCCCTGCAGGCGATCGCATGACTCTATGCAGCAGGCGTGCCCCCTGCGACTCCCCCCTCCCCACTGCGCCCCAATTCCCCGCGGTGATGGGCGAGGATCCTGTCCCGGTCGAAGACGGCGAACGTGCCGGTGGCCTCCACCCGGACGAGCCCGTCCTGGGTCAGCGTGCCGGTGCTCGTGATGCGCCGGGGACCGATCTCCACCGCCCTGGCCGCGAGCTCGGCCTCGACCCCGACCAGTGTCGGTCGCAGGTAGTGGACGGCCAGGTCGACGGTGGGCCCGGCCGCCCCGGCGACGACGTTGGCCGCCGTGAGGACCACGTCGAACGCGCCGGCGATGACCGCGCCGTGGACACAGCCCGGTGCACCCTCGTGTGCGGGCCCGAAGGTCACGCTGGCCAGGGCCAGGGGCGGCTCGAAGCGCAACGAGAGGGGCGGGGCCAGGGGGTTGCACGTCCCCACGACGACGTCGAACGGCATGGCCGCGGTCATCGCCTCGCCGTCCTCGATCTCCACGTCGGCGTCGAACCGGGGTGCGTGCCCATCGCCGGCGCGCCCCGGGTCGGCCGGCGCGCCGCCCGGGCCGGCACCCGGGGACGGGGTCAGACGTGCCGCCAGGTCGCCGAGCGCGCCGGCGGCCCGGGCCAGGTCCTCGTCGCCGGCCAGGCTGGTCACCGACGCCACCACCAGGCGGCGGACGGCGTCGGCGAACGCCACCCGGGCCGGTGACGACCAGGGGCGCCCCGCCGGCGACCGGCCGCTCACCGCTGCGCCGCCCACCGGCTCATCGCCGCCCACCGCCGACGCCCCCGCCGGGGCCGTCCCCCGGGCCGGCGGTGGGCGGAACGCCACCGGCGCGTGCCAGGTGTCCCGCCAGCTCGTCGAGGAGCGGCAGCATCTCGTCGCGAGGGCCGGACGGCAGGCGCAGGACCACCTCGCCGATCCCCAGGTCGGCGAAGTGGGCGAGCTTGCCCACCGTGGGCACGGTGCCGAAGGGGACGACCCGCAGGGGTTCGTTCCCCCGCCCCGCCTCCTCCCACCGTCGGGTGAGCTCGGGCAGGGCGGCGGCCACGCCGGCGCCTCCGATCGGCGTCCACCCCGCCCCGTAGCCCACGACGGCGTCGAACACCGCGGGGGTGGCGCCGCCGCCCACGAGGACCGGCACGCCAGGGCGACCGGGCAGTGCCGGGGCGGCCCGCTGGACCGGCTTGGGCCAGCTGTAGCAGGGGGCCAGGTCGACGAGGGCGCCGTGGAACTCGGCCACGTCGTCGGCCCACAGCGCCTGCATGCAGCGGACGTTCTCCCCGGCCACGGCCCGACGCCGACCGAAGGCGATCCCGTGGTCCTCCGCCTCGGCCCGGTTCCACCCGAACCCGATGCCGAGGTCGACGCGCCCCCCCGACAGGTGGTCGAGGGTGGCCACCTGCTTGGCCAGCACGACGGGATCGTGCTGCGCGACCAGGCAGACGCCGGTTCCGAGCCGGAGCTCCCGGGTGACCGACGCGGCGGCGGCCAGGCCCACGAACGGGTCGATGCTGCGCCGGTAGTCGTCCGGCCGCACCCCCTCGACGATCGCCGGCGGGTCGGCGGCGCGCACCGGCAGGTGCGTGTGCTCGGGGAGGAACAGCGACGCGAACCCGCGCCCTTCGACCTCGACGGCCAGCTGGTCGGGCGACATCGACCGGTCGGTGAGCAACGACGTCACCCCGAGCCTCATCCGGCACCCCCTCCCAGCGCGCCGGCGAGGGAGCCTCCCGGGTTCCGCGCCGGATCGGAGAAGAGCGCGGCGAACGCGTCGTCCTCGCGCCGACGCGCCGCCCGCACCTCGTCCGCCTCGGCCGCCCGCATCAGGCGCTTGATCGTCCCCAACGCCGACCGGCTGGCCGACGCCATCCCCGTCGCCACGGCCACGGCCTCGTCCACCACCGTCTCCGCCGGGCACACGCGCAGGGCGAGTCCGCACTCGACCAGCTCGGGGGCCGTCACCCACGCCGAGCCGAGGAGGGCGTGGGCTGCCCGTGACCAGCCCATACGCCGGGCGAGCAGCAGGCTGCTGGCCGCCTCGGGCGGCACCCCCAGCTCGGCGAAGGGAACGCGCGCGCACGCCCCCTCGGCCACCAGGACCACGTCGAGGTGCGGGAGCATGGTGAAGCCCAGCCCGACGGCGACGCCGTTCACGGCGGCCACGATCGGCAGGTCGGTCGTGGTCAGCTCGTCGAGCAGCGCCGGGAACCCGGTGGCGAGACCGGGACGGCCGCTCCCCTCGGCCAGGGCGGCCATCTCGTGGAGGTCCTGGCCGGCGCTGAACGCGCTGCCGGCGCCGGTCAGGACGACCGCCCGCACGCCGGGGTCGACCCGGGCCGACGCCAGCGCCTCGCGCACCGCGGTGTACATCGCCGCATCGAAGGCGTTGCGGGCCTCGGGCCGGTCGAAGGCGACGATGCGGACGGCCCCGCGGTCCTCGACCGTCACCCGGTGGGGCGGAGCGGTTTGGCCGGGGGGCGGCGGGCCGCCGCCGGGCTGCCGGCCGCTCACGCCCGGAACACCTGGCCACCGTCGACGTTGAAGATCTGGCCGGTGATCCAGGCGGCCCGGTCGGACAGGAGGAACAGGCACATGCCCACCAGGTCGGCGGTCGAGCCCTGCCGTTTGATGGCGAGACCGTCGACGATGGGCGCCATGAGCTCCGGGGGGACGACCGTCCGGGCCGCCTCGGTGTCGACGGGCCCGGGTGCGATGGCGTTGACCCGGATGGACTGGCCGCCGAGCTCGTGGGCCAGCTGCTGGGTGAGGGAGTTCACGCCCGCCTTGGCCAGCCCGTAGAAACCGGCGTAGAGGTAGGCGGCCGTCGACGACTGGTTGACGATGGCGCCGCCCCCGGCGGCCCGCATCGCCGGGCGGCAGGCCCTCGTGCAGTTGAGCGCCCCCAGCAGGTTGACCGACAGGAAGCGCTCCAGGTAGGCCCAGTCGACGGTGAGCAGGAGGTCGAACTGCATCGCGCCGAAGATGGCGGCGTTGTTGACCAGATAGTCGAGCGAGCCGAAGGACGCCACGGCGGCAGCCGCCATGTCCCGGGCCGACGCCGGATCGGCGACGTCGACCCGGCAGGGCTGGGCCGTGCCGCCGCCGGTACGGATCCCGGCCGCCACCCGGCCGGCGCGGTCGCCGTCGATGTCGGCCACCAGCACCGCCGCACCGGCACCGGCCAGAGCCTCGGCGTAGGCCTGCCCGATGCCGCCACCGGCACCGGTGACGATGGCCACCCTGCCACGGAAGTCGAACTGCACCATCGACCCCGCGTCGTCGCCTCGTGCAGTTGTCATCGTCCCCTCCTCGGGCGTCGCCCGCCTCCGTCGTCGCCGGCGACCGGCGTGGTGCCGGGCGGCACGGTGGGCTGCTCGTCGCGGCGGCGCCGGGCGATCACCCGCTCGGCCACCTCGTTCACCGAGGTGGACAGGGGCCAGCCCACGTAGTGGGCCAGGTGGACGACCAGCTCCCGCACCTGGTCCTCGTCGAGCTCGCCCGTCGCCAGGGCGCTCTGGAACTGGATCTCGACCAGCGGCGCCTGCCCCAGCGCGGCGAGCACCCCGATGGTCACCAGTCGCCGGTCACGGACCGACAGGCCGGGCCGGGTCCACACCTCGCCGAAGAGGTGGTCGACGGTCATCGCCACGTAGTCGCCGGGCACCTGGTCGGGGTCGACCGAGAACCCGTAGACCTCCTCCATCGCGGCCCGGCCCCGCTGCCGGCGGTCGCCGGGGGTCGCACCGCCGGGGACGCTCACGCCGGCTCCGCGATCGACTTGGTCTCGAGGTACTCCTCGAACCCGGGCACGCCCATCTCCCGCCCGATCCCCGACTGGCGGTACCCGCCGAAGGGGACGTCGGGGGAGTACCAGAGGCCCCCGTTCACGCCCACCGTCCCGGTCCGCATCCGGTTGGCCACCGACACGGCCCGGTCGCGGTCGCCCGACCACACCGAACCGGACAGCCCGTAGGGCGAGTCGTTGGCGATGGCCACCGCGTCCCCGTCCCCGTCGTGGGGCAGGACCACCAGCACGGGGCCGAAGATCTCCTCGCGCACGACCCGGGAGTCGCCGGGGAGCCCGACGACGAGTGCGGGGTCGACCCAGAACCCGCCGTCGAACCGGTCCGGTCTGCGCCCACCGACGACGATCTCGCCGCCGCCGTCGACGGCCAACGCCAGGTACCCCTCGATCCTGTCCCGCTGCCGGGCGTTGATCACCGGTCCGCACACGGTGCCCGGATCGCCGGGATCGCCGGCCGGGAGCTTGGCGAGGGTGGCGGCCGTCGCTGCCACGGCGTCGTCCAGCAACGCCCGCGGCACCACCAACCGGGTGGTGATGGCGCACCCCTGCCCCGCATGGGTCGCCACCGTGAACGCCGCCACCGCGCACGCACCCCGGAGGTCGGCGTCGTCCAGGACGACGAACGCCGACTTCCCCCCGAGCTCGAGGAACACCTTCTTCACCGTGGCCGCGGCGGTCGCCATCACCGTGCGGCCGGTCGCCGTGGAGCCGGTGAAGCTGACCTGGTCCACCCTCGGATCGGCGCAGAGGGCCGCGCCGATCCCGTGGTCGGAGGACGGTACGACGTTCAGTACCCCAGGCGGGATGTCCGTCTCCCCCACCACCAGCGCTCCGAGTGCGGTGGCACACCAGGGCGTGTCGGGCGCCGGCTTGAGCACGACGGTGTTGCCGGCGGCAAGGGCCGGTGCGACCTTGGCCAGGTTGATCTGGTGGGGCACGTTCCAGGGCGTGATGGCGCCGACGACACCGGTCGCCTCCCGCCGGACCCACCGGTGCGACGGGATGCCGAGCGGTGCGGCGTTGCCCAGGTCCGACTCCCACGGGTAGCGCTCGGCCAGATCGGCCACCCACGCGATCCCGGCCACCGGGTCGTCGAGCTGGGCCGACCGCGTGAGCGAGACGGGGCTGCCGGTCTCGGCGACGGTCAGCGCCCGGAGCTCGTCGGCGTGGCGCACGAACGCGTCGTGGAGCTGTCGCAGGCACCGCACCCGGAAGGCGACGTCGGTGGACCAGCGGGTCGTGTCGAAGGCCCGGCGTGCTGCGGCGACGGCGTCGCCGACGTCCTCCGGGCCGGCATCGGCGGCGACCCCGAGCACCTCCCCGGTCGCCGGGTTCGACGTGGTGAAGGTCGCTCCCGACCGCGCCTGGCGGAGCTCGCCGTCGACGAGGAGCCGCTCCTCCCCCGCGACGCTGACGCCAACGGCCGTGGCGCCGGTGCCGTCACTCCTGCCCATCCTCACCCGCCAGTTCGCTCGCCGGGCCCACCGGGCCCCAGGTCGGGGTCGCCGCCGACCCCGAAGACGGCGTCGCAGCGTCGCTCGACCATCGCCACCAGTGGCAGGTCGAGGCCGAGGGCCGCGCCGGCGGCCGCCGCCGCCCGCAGGTCCTTGCGGGCCAGGCCGGCCGCACCCTCCATGGCCGCCACCAGGCCGGCGTCGTCGCCGGGGCCGAACGGCGCCACGGTCGGGCGGAACATCAGCGTGGCCGGGCCGCCGATCCGGGCGTCACTGGCGCGGACGATCCTCGCCAGGTCGGCCAGGTCGATCCCGGCCGCCTCGGCGATGCGCTGGCCCTCGTAGGCCGCGAGCCATGACCCGTACTGGATGGTGTTGCGGGCCAGCTTGGCCACCAGTCCGGAGCCGAACGGCCCGGTGTGGACCACGAGCGACGAGAACGCCTCGATCACTGGTGACGCCGCTCCCACCGCCTCGTCGGACCCTCCGACCATGCAGATCAGATCGCCTGCCTGGGCGGCGGACGGGCCACCGGACACGCCGCAGTCGACGATGGTCACCCCTGCGGCCTCGGCCGCCCCACCCATGGCCGCGACCGTCGCCGCCGTGATGGTGCTGACCACGACCACGACGGCCAGGCGACCGGGCGCAGCCAGCAGGCCGTCCTCCCCGGTCAGGACGGCGCGCACCTGGTCGTCGTCGACCACGGCGACGACCGCGGCGTCGCACCGCCCGGCCAGCTCCGCCGGGCTCACCGCCACCGAGGCGCGATCGGCGAACCGGGCGGTGGCGTCAGGGTCGACGTCGCACACCACCAGGTCGAAGCCGGCCGCGACCAGGCTGGAGGCGACGCCCGAGCCGATGGCGCCCAGCCCGACCACGCCCACCGTGCCGGTGGCCGCTCCGCCAGCGGCCGCGTCGGGACCGGTGGGCGCCTCACGGGACCCTGCCTCGTTCACGCCTCACCTCCCTCGCCTGTTCGACCGGTGGACGGCGCACCCCGCCGCTCGGCCACCGCCGGCCGCTGCCACGCCGGGTGGGAGACGCGACCGGACCGGTAGACCTCGACGTGGACACCTGTCCAGACTATAGTCCAGACATATGACCGACGGCAACGACCCCGGCCCCACCGGTCCGGACCCCAACGACCCCACAGTCGCCACGGCCGCCCCGGCGGCCGGCGGCATGGCCGACTACTCGGGTCCGTTCGATCCGGGGTTCCGCTACGAGGACCTGTCACACGCCGCCCTGGTCCGCCTGGTGCGCGAATTCGCCCAGACCGTCCACATCCTCGACCGGTCCATGTGCGCGGCCATCGGCATGGCCCACGGCATGGAGGAGATGCAACGGCTCGCCATCGAGGAGTGGCGGGGGGCGAGCCCCGTCTACGGCGAGCGCCTGCGCCGGATCATGAACGTCGAGGGCGACGACGTCGAGGCCATCTTCAAGGTCCTCCAGCTCGACCCCGGCTTCCCCCACCACTACCTCGACGTCCGCTACGAGGTCGTGGACCCGCACCACGGGTTCTTCGAGCTCGCCTCCTGCGGCGCCCTCCTCGACGCCGAACCGTGGGGGGACCGTTTCGTCACCGGCATGTGCCACCACATCGAGGACGGGACGTTCGACTACACGGCCCAGGCGGTCAACCCGAAGGCGCACGTCCGCCATGTCCACCGCCCCCCTCGGTCGCCGGCCGGGCGCGTGCCCGCCTGCCGGTGGGAGGTGACGATCGACGACGCCAACGAGACGCTCGACGAACCGGACATCACCCGTGTCACCCGGGGCACCGGGGCGGCCACCTTCGCCTTCCCGCCCCTGCGCGACGGGACCCCGCACGTGCCGCCGCCCCCGCACGGGGTCGGACCGTGACCGCGGGCATGGCCGGGGCCGCCGGCGAGCCGACGGCCGCGCCGGCGGTCGAGTCGACCCGGCGGCGGCTCACCGTGCGCCAGGCCGAGGTCGTCGACGCCCTCATCGAAGCGGCGGCGGTCGAGGTCGGCCAGAGCGGGTATGCGGGCATGACCGTCCGCAACGTCGCCCGCCGGGCTGGGGTGGCACCGGCCACCGCGTACACCTACTTCAGCTCGAAGGACCACCTCCTCGCCGAGCTCCTGTGGCGCCGCATCGCCGCCAGCGCGTCGCGGGCGGCGGGTGCACCCGGGGGTGGGCCGGCCGGCGCCGGCCGGCGCATCGGCGACGCCGTCCGCTCCCTGGGCGCGGTGACCACCGAACGCCCCGAGGTCGCCGCCGCCTGCACGCCGGCGCTGCTCGGGACGAGCCCGGACGTGAAGGAGCTCCGCATCCGCATCGGTGCCGAGGTGGCCCGCCGCCTGGGCGAGGCGCTGGGCGAGCCACGCGATCCGGGCCTGATCCGGATCCTGGTCACCGTCTACTTCGGCGCCCTGCTCACGGCGGGCATGGGCCACATGCCCTACGCCGAGGTCCCCGAACTGGTGGCCGACGCCGCCGAGCG
>JAJZAC010000176.1 GCA_021799615.1 Actinomycetes bacterium | reverse complement strand
CGCAGGCGGCGTCCGGTCTGACGACAACGGATGAGAAGCTAACCCCAACTGCGGGCCGCACGCGCACGCGCTGCCCGGACGACCGACGGCGACCGTCGACAACGGCACAGGTATCCTCTGTGTCGATGACGACGAGTGCCGCATGACCTGCGACGACGGCCCGACCGACGTCGTCCTCCCCCCGAGGGTCGCAGGTCGTCCGGGCGGCGGTTCGACCGTCTTCGAACAGCACCCGACGGTCGGGTCGGCGGCGGGCGGACAGCCGGCGTCGTGTCGGCGCACCGGGCCCCGGCGTCATGGCTGAGCCGAACGGCAGCGTGGGTCCCGGCGCCGTCATCGACCGTTCCTTCTGGGACGGCCGGCGCGTGCTCGTGACCGGGCACACCGGGTTCAAGGGTGCCTGGCTCTCGCTCTGGTTGCAGTCCCTCGGAGCCCGCGTGACCGGGTTGTCGGACCGGGTCCTTCCTCCTCCCTCCCTCTACGACGTGGCCGGGGTCGGCGCCGGGATGCAGACGCACTGGGTCGACATACGCGACGCCGACGCGCTGGCGAGAGCCGTCCGGGCCTGCGAGCCCGAGATCGTCCTGCACCTGGCGGCCCAGTCGCTGGTGCGGACCTCCCTGGAACAGCCCCGCCTCACGTTCGAGGCCACCGTGATGGGCACGGTGCATCTGCTCGAGGCCGTCCGCACCACACCCGGCGTGCAGGTGGCGATCGTCGTGACCTCCGACAAGTGCTACGACAATTCCGATCCCGATCGCAGCCACCCGGACTCGGACCCGATGGGGGGCAACGACCCCTACGCCAGCTCGAAGGGCTGCGCGGAGCTCGTCACCGCCGCCTACCGGACGTCGTACTTCGCCACCGACGCCACCGCGGACGGCGCGGACGTGCCCTGCAGGATCGCGACGGCCCGGGCAGGCAACGTGATCGGCGGAGGTGACTGGAGCCGCGACCGGTTGGTACCCGACGCCATGCGGGCCACGCTGGCCGGCGGCCGGCTCGAGGTGCGGAACCCGGAGTCGATCCGGCCGTGGCAGCACGTCCTCAACCCACTTGGCGGGTACCTCCTCCTCGCGCAACACCTGTGGACGCGACCGGACCTGGTGGGAGGGTGGAACTTCGGCCCCGACGACGACAGCATGATCTCGGTGGGGTCCCTGCTCGAACTCATCGCAGCCCGCTGGCCCGGCACTTTCGCCTGGCACCGCGACGACGGGCCTCATCCGGCCGAGGAACGCTCCCTGCGCATCGACTCCTCGCACACGCAGCAGGCGCTCGGTTGGAGACCGGCGTGGAACCTCGCTGACGGCATCGCGGCGCTGGTGGGGTGGTACGAGGCCTACCGTGACGGTGCTCCGATGGGTGACGTGACGCTCGCCCAGATCGCCGAGTTCGAGCGCCGGATGGTCGCGGCTTCACCCGCTCCCCCCACGGGCCCGTAGGCTGCCCGCATCCGCACCGTCCCCGGCCGAAGCGACCGGCGGCGGTCACGTCCCCGTGCCGTGCGCCGAACGCCGCGCCGCCACGGGGGCCTCGACCATGGCCCGCCACGCCACCCCGGCGCGCGACGGCCGGCGGACACCCAGGGTGACCGCTCGGACCGCGGCGGCGCCGAGCGCCGCCACCCATCCGGCCGCCGGGTACCACGTCGCCGCGAACGTCATCGACCCCCGCCACCACTCGACCTCCCTGCCCCACGGCGACCCGCTCGACCCGCCGGCGTGGTGGACGGCCCAGGGGATCGGCAGGGCCACGAGGCGCCAGCCGGCCCCGGTCAGCCGCTTCGACAGGTCCATGTCCTCGCCGTAGAGGAAGTAGCGCCCGTCGAAGCCACCGACCGCGTCGAAGGCCTCACGGCGGACCAGCAGCGCAGTGGCCCCGAGGGCGGCGGTGTCCGCCGGACCGTCGGGGACCCGCTCGACGTGGTCGGCGACACCGGGCAGGCGCCGGGCCACCCACCGCACGGGCCGCCACCGGAGCAGGTTCCGGAGGCGGAGCGCCCGGCCCCACAGATGGACCGGTCCCAACAGGATGCCGTGGCTCCGTTCGGGCCGTCCGGTCGCCTCGTCGACGATCACCCCCTGACAGGCGGCAACCTGCGGCCGGGCCTCGAGGAGCGCCAGGCCCTCCTCGACAGCGCCGGGTACCAGTGCCGCGTCGGGGTTCATGAGGAGGACGTAACCGGCGCCGGTCAGTGCCACCCCCCGGTTGTGCCCGGCGCCGAACCCGGGGTTGGTCGGGTCGCGGACGACGAGGGCACCCATCGACGCCGCCACCTGGTCCGAGCCGTCGTCCCCGTGGTCGACCACCACCACGGTCCCCATACCCCGGACCGCCCGCAACGAAGCGAGACAGCGACCCACGTCGTCACGGCTCGCGTAGGTCACGACCACGGCGTCGAGCAGCGGTCCGGCGTCCCCGGTCACGGCACCCCGCCGGCCGGGCCCGGGGGATCGGACGGGCGCGATCCCCCACCGGCTGCGTCGAACAGGGCGCGCACCTGTGCGGCCACGTGCTCGTGCGTGTACCGGCGGAGGACCTCGTCGCGCCCCTGGCGGCCCAGCTCCAGGGCGGCGGCAGGATCGTCGAGCAGCCCGACGACCTGGTCGGCGAACGGGACCCCCACCTCCGCGATCCGCGCCGGGAACCCGGGGGCGAAGCCGGCGGCCGCCGCGGCGGAGATCACCTGGGGACGGCCCGCCGCTGCCGCTTCGAGCACCTTGATCTGCATACCGGTGGCGAACGACAGCGGAGCGATCGAGAGCGAGGCGCGGGCTGTCAGGCGCCCGAGCTCGCCGAAGTCCGCCACCAGTTCGGCCCCCATCGCCCGCACCAGGTCGCGTACCTCGCCCGTGGGCCGACGCCCCGCCACGCAGAGGGTGGAACCCGGCCGCCGGCGCTCCACCTCCGGCCAGACGGAGGCGGCGAGCGCCCGGACGGCTGCGACGTTCGGGCCGTAGTCCAGCGTTCCGGTGAAGAGCGCGTCCCACCGGCGGTCGCTCTCGGCCGGCCGTGGGAGGACCTCGCCG
>JAJZAC010000004.1 GCA_021799615.1 Actinomycetes bacterium | reverse complement strand
CCTCATCGTCGCCCACGACGTGAACCCGATCCTCCCGTACCTCGACCGCGTCGTCTACATCGGCACCGCCGGCGTGGCCAGCGGCCCGCCCGGCGAGGTCATCACCTCGGCGACCCTCAGCCGCCTGTACGGGACCCCGGTGGAGGTGCTGCGCACCGGCCAGGGTCGCCTGGTGGTGGTGGGCCAACCCGACATGTCCGGTCACCACCACGGCCACCACGGCGGGCTCATCGAACCCGGGCCCGTGGGTCCCCACGACCACGACCACCACCACGACCACGGCCACGGCCAGGTCGACGGCGCGACCGCCTCCCGCCACCCCGGGCTCGACGAGGAGGGAGAACGGTGACGACCGTGGCCTCGGTGGCCGGGCTGTCCGGCAACCCCCTGACCGACCTGTCCGACATGCTGGCCTACCCGTTCATGGTCAACGCCTTCCGGGCCGGCGCCGCCGTCGCCGTGGTGGCCGGGGTGGTCGGATGGTTCATGGTGCTGCGCCGGCAGAGCTTCGCCGGCCACACCATCGCGGTGGTGGGGTTCCCCGGCGCCGCCGGGGCGGCCGTGCTCGGTCTTGCCGCAGCCGACGGCTACGTGGCCTTCTGTGTCATCGCCGCACTGGCCATCGCCGCCGTCCCCCCTGCCACCCGGCGGGCCTTCAGCGAGGAGAGCGCGGTGACGGGAACGGTCCAGGCGGTGCTGCTCGGCCTCGGCTACCTCTTCGTCACCCTCTACCACGGGTTCGTGAGCAGCGTCGACGCCCTCCTGTTCGGCAGCATGCTCGGCATCACCACCGGACAGGTGGCGGAGCTCGCCGTGGTGGCGGTGTGCGGCGTGGCCGCCGTCGCCGTCCTGTGGCGGCCCCTACTGCTGGCCTCGGTGGTACCGGACCTGGCCGAGGTGCGGGGCGTGCCCGTCCGACTGCTGTCCACCGCGTTCCTCGTCCTGCTCGGCCTGGCGGCTGCGGCAGCCAGCCAGATCACCGGTTCCCTGCTGGTCTTCGCCCTGCTGGTCATGCCGGCGGCCACCGCCCAGCGTCTCACCGCCCGGCCCCTGGCCGGCGTGGTGGCCTCGGCCGCCATCGGACTGGTCGTGACCTGGGCCGGCCTGGCCGTCGCCTACTACTCGCCCTACCCGATCGGGTTCTGGATCACCACCCTGGCGTTCGCCGCCTATCTGGCCGCCCACCTGGTGGCGCTGGTCAGGGAACGGCGGGTCCGGGGCGGCCGGTCCCTCCGGCGCCCCCTGGTCGTGGCATGAACGGGGCGTGGGCGCTCGCCGACCCCCTGGGGATGCTGTCCCATGCCTTCATGCGCGACGCCTTCCTGGCCGGCACGGGGGTCGCCCTGGCCAGCGGGCTGGTCGGGTTCTTCCTGGTGCTGCGCAGTCAGGTCTTCACCGGGGACGCGCTCAGCCACGTGGCGTTCACCGGCGCACTGGCGGCGCTGGCCGCCGGCGTGGACCTGCGCCTGGGACTGTTCGTCGCCACCGTCGGCGTCGGGATCCTGCTGGGCGTCCTCGGTCCGCGGGGCCGTGCCGACGACGTCGTGATCGGCAGCGTGTTCGCCTGGGTGCTGGGTCTCGGAGTGCTGTTCCTCGGCATCTACACCACCACCCGGTCCACCGCCGGGGGGAACGCCGGGGTCAGCGTCCTCTTCGGGTCCATCTTCGGGCTGTCGTCGTCCAGCGCTGTCGACGCGCTGGTGGTCGGTGCCGGCCTGTCCCTGGTGATGGTGGTCGCCGCCCGCCCCCTGCTGTTCGCCACCGTCGACCCGGCGGTGGCCGCGGCGCGGGGTGTACCCGTGCGCCCCCTCGGCATCGGGTTCCTCGCCGTGGTGGGGGCGACGGCCGGCGAGGCCACCCAGGCGGTGGGCGCACTGCTGTTGCTCGGCCTGCTGACGGCACCGGCCGCCACCGCGTTCCACCTGACGAACCGGCCGCTGCGGGCCATGGCCGCCGCCGCCGTGCTCGCGCTCGCCGAGGTCTGGGCAGGGCTGACCGTCGGCTACGTGACCGGGTCCATCCCACCCAGCGTGGCCATCGTCACCCTGGCCGCCGTCGTCTACGCGCTGGTGGCGCTCGCCACCCGGCCCCGCCGCCGGGCGCCGGTCAACGCAGCGCCAATCATAAGACAATCGGTTCCGTAGCGTTTCATCATTTCCGCTGCCGTGCCGATAGTGATGGTGATGACACGGCGATCTGACGTCCGGCTGGCGGTGGCGACGGTCCCGGGCGACGACCGGGCGATCGCGCTCCGGAGCGTGGACGCCCAGCGGGCGGCGCTCGGCGCCGCACTGGCAGCCCGCAGGGGTGACGTGCTGGCCGCCTGCCAACAGGCCTACTGTGACGCCTACCCCGACGCCTACCCCGACGACGACCCCGAGCGGGTCCGGGCAGACCCGTTGTGGGAGATCCACGGTCTGGCGGTGTCGGCCATCGCCCGGTGGCTCCAGACCGGCCAGGCGGCGGACGCCGGCGTGCGGTCCGAGATCGCCTCTCTCGGTCGATCGGCCGTGCACCGAAACCATGCCGCCGATTTCGTGGAGCAACCGGCGTCGCCGGGGCCCGAGATCGGCAGCGCCCCTTCCAGACCGCCGGCGGGGCCGGATCAGGTGCCGGGCCACACCGCACACCAGCTGTCGGTGGCCCTGCTCACCAAGCTCAATTTCTGGTGGAGCGACGCCACGTGCGACGTGTTGGCGGAGGAGGGCTGCCGGTTGGGGATCGACGCCGCCGTCGTCGGCGAGGCGGCGGCGATGGTGGAACGGAGCAGCCGGGCCAGCCTGGTGGACATGGCCGCTCGGTACGACGCCGAGATCAGTGTCCTCCAGGACCATTTAGCCCACCAGGCGCGTCACGACCCGCTCACCGGCCTGGCCAACCGGGCCGCGCTGCTCGACCGGCTGGAGCGGGCCCTTGCCCGACTGGCCCGCCGGCCCGACGGGCTGGCCGTCGTCTTCGTCGACGTCGACAACTTCAAGGCGGTCAACGACGTCCTCGGGCATGGCGTCGGTGACGCCGTCCTGCGGGAGACGGCAGCCCGGCTGATCGCAGACGTGCGGCCCGAGGACCTGGTGGCCCGGATCGGGGGGGACGAGTTCGTGGTGCTCTTCGAGGACCTGGCCGAGCCGGCGACCGACGGCGCGCGGCTGGGCGAGCGCCTGCGGGCGCGGGTAGGTGCCCCCATGCGGGTCGGCGACGACGAGCTCGCCCTGACCATCAGCGCCGGCGTGGCTGCCGTGCGCGGCGCCGGCCTGACCACCGAGGAGGTGCTGACGGAGGCGGATGCCGCGATGTACCGGGTGAAGCGATCGGGGAGGAACCGGGTGGCGGTGGTGGAGCTGGGAGGCGGCGCCGGGCCGGTCCGGTTCGCCGTGGCCAGCGGGCTCCATGCCGCGCTGGAACAGGGCGAGCTCCGGGTCGTCTACCAGCCACTGTGGGATGCCCGCACCGGCGGGGTCACCGGGTTCGAGGCGCTGCTGCGCTGGGAGCATCCCGAACGGGGGACGATCATGCCGCGGGAGTTCGTGCCCGTCGCCGAGGAGTCGGGTCTGATCTGGCTGATCGGCGCCTGGGTGCTCCGCGAGGCCTGCCGCCAGTCGGTGGCATGGGCCGGCACCTCGCCCGCCGGGCCGCGCATCGCCGTCAACGTGTCGGGCCGCCAGCTGGCCGAGCCCGCCTTCGTCGACGAGGTGGCCGGCGCCCTGGCCGCGTCGGGCCTCCCGGCCTGCCGGCTCGTCCTCGAGGTGAGTGAAAGCGTCCTCCTCGTCGCGCAAGAGGCGTCGCGGCAGGTGTGTTCCGCCCTGGTCGACCTCGGGGTGCACGTGTCGATCGACGACTTCGGCACCGGCTACACCTCGCTCACCCATCTCCAGCGGCTCCCGGTCGACCAGGTCAAGATCGACCGGGAGTTCATCCGGGAGCTCGCCGGGCAGGGTGACACCCGAGTCATGGGCGCGGTGGTGGCCCTCGCCCACGAGCTGGGGATCGAGGTGGCGGCAGAGGGTGTCGAGACCGAGGCCGAGCTGGCGACCGTCCGGGCTCTCGGATGCGACGTCCTCCAGGGGTACCTGCTGGGCCGGCCGGTGCCACCGGCGGAGCTGGACGGCCGGGCCGGAACCCCTCGATTGGCCCTCCGACGCCGGGTGTAGGGTCGCCCCCGGCGCGCCGGGCCGGCAGGTCCGGCGGGCTGCCGTCCGCGCTGGTGCCGGGCGGCCGGCCGACCGGGAGGAGACCTCGGATGGGGATGCGGACCGAGTCCGACAGCATGGGGACGATCGAGGTTCCCGACGACCGCTACTACGGTGCCCAGACGGCCCGCTCGCTCCACCACTTCCCGATCGGCCACGACACGATGCCGCCCCCGCTCATCCGGGCCATCGGGATCCTGAAGGAGGCCTCGGCCCAGGTCAACGCCGACCTGGGCAAGCTGTCGCCGGACAAGGCCGGATGGATCGCCACCGCCGCCCGCGAGGTGGCGGACGGCACGTTGAACGACCACTTCCCCTTGAAGATCTGGCAGACGGGCAGCGGCACCCAGACCAACATGAACGCCAACGAGGTGATCGCCAACCGGGCCATCGAGCTGGCGGGCGGGGTCCTCGGCTCCAAGTCGCCCGTCCATCCCAACGACGACGTCAACATGTCCCAGTCGTCCAACGACACCTTCCCGACGGCCATGCACATCGCCGCCGTGGAGGAGATCACCCACCGGCTGGTGCCGGCCGTCCGCCGGTTGCGCGACGCGCTGGCGGACAAGTCGGCGGCCTTTGCCGGGATCACCAAGATCGGCCGGACCCACCTGATGGACGCCGTGCCCCTCACGCTCGGACAGGAGATCTCGGGCTACGTGGCCCAGCTCGACGCCGACCTGAAGCGGATCGAAGGTGTGCTCGCCGACCTCTACGAGCTGGCGGCCGGCGGTACCGCGGTCGGGACCGGCCTCAACACCCACCCCGAGTTCGGTACCCGGGTGGCCGAGGCCATCGCCGAGCTCACGGGGCTGCCCTTCGTGACCGCGCCCAACAAATTCGCCGCCCTGGCCGCCCACGACGCCCTGGTGGCCGCGAGCGGCGCACTGCGGTCCCTGGCCGTCTCGCTCATGAAGATCGCCGACGACATCCGCTGGCTCGGTTCGGGACCGCGTTGCGGCATCGGCGAGCTCCGGCTGCCGGAGAACGAGCCGGGGTCGTCGATCATGCCCGGCAAGGTCAACCCCACCCAGAGCGAGGCGATGATCATGGTCTGCATCCAGGTCATGGGGAACGACGCCGCCGTCGCCATCGCCGGGTCGCGGGGCAACCTCGAGCTCAACGTGTGCAAGCCGGTCATCATCCACAACGTCCTCCACTCGATCGACCTCCTCACCGGGGCGTGCGGGTCGTTCACCGAGTTCTGCGTGGAGGGGATGGCGCCCGACGAAGCCCGCATCCGCATGCACCTCGACAACTCCCTCATGCTCGTCACCGCGCTGAACCCGCTCATCGGTTACGACAAGGCTGCCCAGGTGGCGAAGAAGGCCCATCACGAGGGGACCACCCTGAAGGAGGCGGCGCTCGCCCTCGGGTTCCTCGACGAGGCGCAATTCGACGCAGCCGTCCGCCCGGAGGCCATGACCCACCCCTGAGGGCGGCGCCCGGCGGGGGTCCCGGCCGGGCAATATGATGGTCCGTCAGATGACGGGACAGCTGTCCAGGCCGGTCCGACCGACCGCCAGGTACCGGGCAGCGCAGGAGGAGCCGATGACGACGCCGCCCGCCGAACTGGAGATCGACCTGGTGGCCGGCTCCTTCTACGGCGGCGACCCGTTCCCGGCCTTCGCCTGGATGCGCGAGCACGCCCCCGCGTACTTCGACGAGCGCTCGGGCGTGTGGGGCATCACCCGGCACGCCGACGTGAAGGAGATCTCGAAGGACCCCGAGACCTTCTCCAACGCCGGCGGCATCCGGCCCGATGCACCGCCCATCTCGATGATGATCGACACCGACGCCCCCGAGCACGTCCGGCGGAGGCGCCTGGTGAGCGAGGGGTTCACCCCCCGGCGCATCCGCGACTACGAGGTCCGGATCCGCGCCATCTGCGACGGGATCATCGACGCCGTCTGCGAGCGGGGGAGGGCCGACTTCGTGGCCGAGATCGCCGCCCCGCTGCCGATGATCGTCATCGGCGACATGCTGGGCGTCACCCCCGACGACCACGGCGACCTCCTCCGCTGGTCCGACGACCTGCTGAAGGCCCTGGGCTCACCGGACGTGACCGCCATGGAGCGGGCTGCCACCGCCTTCGTCGACTACACGACGTACATCACCCGGGTGATCGCCGAGCGCCGGGTGGCGGGCAGCACCGAGGACCTGGTCGGCACGCTGGTGCACGCGGAGATCGATGGGGAGCGGCTCGACGACGACACCCTCGTCCACGAGACCCTGCTCATCCTGATCGGCGGGGACGAGACGACGCGCCACGTCATCAGCGGCGGCACCTACGAGCTCCTGTCGGACCGGGCCCAGTGGGACCTCCTCCGTGCCGATCGCTCGACGCTCCCCACCGCGGTGGAGGAGATGCTCCGGTGGGTCTCGCCCATCAAGAACATGGCCCGCACCGCCACCCGCGACGTCGAGCTCCACGGCGAGCGGGTCCGGGCCGGCCAGAAGCTGCTGCTCCTCTACCCGGCAGCCAACCGTGACCCCCGGGTGTTCGCCGACCCCGAACGGTTCGACGTCACCCGCCGCCCCAACGACCACGTGGCCTTCGGTTTCGGCGCCCACTTCTGCCTGGGCAACCGCCTCGCCCGGGCCGAGCTGGCCATCATGTTCGACCGCCTGCTCGACCGGCTGCCCGACCTGGCCCTGGCCGAGGCGGGACCACCGCCCCTGCGCCCGGCCAACTTCGTCTCGGGCATCGAGTGCATGCCGGTCACCTTCACCCCGACGGAACCCGTCCGTGGCTGAGCGTGTCCCGCCACCGGTCCTCGACGCCGGCGCGGTCGACGCCGCCCTGGCGTGGATGCCGGCCTGGCGTCGGGATGGCCAGCGCATCGTCGCCTCCTACCGGTGTGCGGGGTTCGCCGGCGCCATCGAGCTGGTGGTGGCGGTGGCGGCACTGGCCGAAGCGGCCGACCACCACCCGGACATCGACATCCGGTGGGACACGGTGAACCTGTCGCTCGCCACCCACGAATCGGGGGGCATCACCCGACGCGACCTGGACCTGGCCGCCGCCATCGACCAGCTCGGTGCCGGGGCACCGGCAGCGCCCGACGCGTGACCGCCGGTCGCCGACCGGTCCGGTCAGGCGACGGGCAGGTCCCAGAGGGGGAACCAGCGGTCGAGCTCGGGCTCGAACGACAGGTCGTCGGCCAGGAGGCTCTTCACCTTCATCTCGGTGGCCGTGTCACGCTGCTGGTTCCCGCTCGGGACGAAGGGATAGAAGGTGCCCCGCTTGAACAGGTAGACGAGGTAGGCGGTGGACGGCTGAAGGGTGACCTCGCCGGTCGTCTCGTCACCGGCCCCGTCGCCGATCTCGCCGGCCAGCCCGAAGACCGAGCACAGCAGCTGTGGCCCCCAGCCGGCGTCGGCCAGCGACGAGTTGACCACGTGCACCTGGTTGACCAGCTCACCGGGATCGGTGTTGTCGATCACCACCCAGTGGTAGCCGAAGGCGTCGTCGGCTCCCCGGAGCGTGGAGGTGCCGTCCATGGCCAGGAGCTTCTCCACCTCGGCCTGCATGTCGGTGAACCCCTGGCCGCTCGGCGGCTTGTAGCAGACGCCGGCATGCCCGGAGACGGTCATCCCCGACGCGCTCTCCAGCGTGAGCGCCGCCGACGGGAGCCCGAAGAGGGCGTCGAGGTCGGCCTGGACCGGTTTGGTGCGGCCGAGGAGGGTGTCGAACAGGCCCATCGCCGGACCGGTCAGGCGGCCCGGCCCAGCTCGGCCTCGATGCGGGCCAACTGGTCGAGGCGCTGCTGGAGCGGCGGATGGGTGGAGAACAGCGTCGACAGGCTGACGCCGTTCTTGGCGATGGCCGGGGTGAAGTAGAAGGCGTTGAACGCCTCGGCCGAGCGCAGGTCGCGGGTGGGGATGCGGGACATCTCGCCCGTCACCTTCACCAGGGCGGAGGCCAGCACCGACGGCTGGCCGGTGAGCAGGGCGCCGGAGCGGTCGGCGGCAAGCTCGCGGTAGCGGGAGAGGGCCCGGGTGAGCAGGAAGCTGATGGCGTACACGATGGCGGAGACGGCGAGGACGGCCAGTTCGATCAGCGCGGCGTTGTCGTTGCCGCCGTTGTTGTTCCGGCTGTTGCCGAAGCCACCGATCATCCCCGTCCACAGCATCATGCGGGTGACCATGCCGGCCACGATCCCGAGGAAGCTGGCAATGGTCATGACGGCCACGTCCCGGTGGGCGACATGGGACAGCTCGTGGGCCAGGACCGCCTCGAGCTCGGGCTCGTCGAGCCGGCGCAGCAGACCGGTGGTGGCGCACACCACCGCGCTGTTCGGGCTCCGCCCGGTGGCGAATGCGTTGGGCACGTCGGTGTCGGCGATGGCCACGCGGGGCTTCTTCATGTCGGCCAGGGCGCACAGCCGGTCCACGACCCCGTGGAGCTCGGGGGCCTGCTCCGGGCTCACCAGGTGACCACCCATGCCGAACAGGGCGATCTTGTCCGAGAACCAGTACTGGACGAACAGGAGCACGGCGGCGAACACGAGCACCACCGCGTAGGAGATGCCCACGGCGATGAGGAGGCCGATGACGGCGCCGTACAGCAGCACCAGGAGGAGCCCGGTGATGAACATCCGGGCGGTGAGCCCGTGATCGGGTGCGATCTTGCGTGCGGTGGTCATGGGAGTCGGGTCACCTGTCGGGGGTGGAGGACGGTGTGGTCCCGTCCATTGTGCCGCGGCGGGGCGATCAGCCGTCCGCGGGGTGCTCGGCGGTGCCCTCGGCGGCCGCCGGCAGCGCGCCGGCGTCGCCCACCTCGGCCTTCAGGGCGGCCAGTTCGGCGTCGACCGACGAGGTCGCCGAGGTCCGATCGAGCTCGGCCTGGATGTCGTCGACCGGGTGGGTCAGGTCGGTGAGCGCCCCCGACGCCAGCAGCTCGTCCATGGCGCCCGCCCGGGCCTGCATGGTCTCGATCTTGTCCCGGGCCCGGTCCATGGCCAGGCCGGCGTCCCCCATCGAGCCCGAGATGCCCGCCACCGCCTCGCCGATCTTGGTCTGGGCCTCGGCGGCGGTGTAGGAGGCCTTCATCGTCTCCTTGCGGGTGCGGAACGCGTCCACCTGGACCTGCAGCTTCGACGCCGTGTCGATGAGCTTCTGCTCCTGCTCGGCGATCTGCTCGTGCTGGACCCGCAGGTCGTCCAACTGGGTGGCGATGGCGGCTCGGCGGGACAGGGCCTCGCGGGCGAGGTCCTCGTTGCCCTGGGCCAACGCCGCCCTGGCCTGGGACTGGAGCTTGTCGGCCTGCTGGCGCAACTGGCCGGCCTGGAGCTCGATGCGCTTTTTGGCGGTGGTCACGTCGGCCACGCCCCGGCGCACCTTCTGCAGGCTCTCGAGCTGCTTCTGGTACGAGAGGTCGAGGGTCTCGCGGGGGTCTTCTGCCTTGTCGAGCAGCTTGTTGGCCTTCGCGTGGGCGATGCCCGTGATGCGCTTGAACACGCTCATGGCGCTGTCCCTCCATCGGTCTCGACGTGGAGCTTACGCGCTCGCTGCCGGGTACCGTGAGCGTGTGGAAGCCCAGCTCCGACTGATGACCGTGCACGCCCATCCGGACGACGAATCGTCGAAGGGCGCAGGGACGATCGCCCGGTACCGGGACGAGGGGGTGCGGTCCGTCCTGGTGTGCTGCACCGGCGGCGAGGAGGGCGACGTCCTCAACCCCGCCCTCGACACGCCCGAGGTACGCGCCGACCTCCCGGCGATCCGCCGACGGGAACTGGACCGGGCTGCCGCGGTCATCGGCTACGACGAGGTCGTGCTCCTCGGCTACCGCGACTCGGGCATGCCCGGTTCGGAGGCCAACACCAACCCGGCGTGCTTCGCCGCTGCACCCCTGGACGAGGCGGTCGGCCGCCTGGTGGGCCACATCCGCCGGGTGCGTCCCCAGGTGTTGGTGATCTACGGGGACGAGCAGTCCGGCTACCCGCACCCCGACCACCTGCGGGTCCACGAGGTGGGCCTGGCCGCCTACGAGGCGGCGGGTGATCCCGGCGCCTTCCCCGAGGCGGGGGCGCCGTGGGTGGTGGCCAAGCTGTACTACACGGTGTTCTCGGTGGCCCGGTTCCGCCTCCTGCACGAGACGTTCCTCGAACTGGGCCTGGAGTCGCCGTTCGACGAGCAGTGGCGAGCCCGCTGGGAGGGGGTGCCCGACGAGCCCGTCACCACCCGGATCGACATCTCGGCCGTCGCCGACGTGCGTCGGCGAGCGCTGCTGGCCCACGCCACCCAGGTGGACCCCGAGTCGAAGTTCTGGTTCGGCCTGCCCCCCGAGGTCATGGACGGGATCCACCCCTTCGACGACTACCGGCTGGCCCGGGCGGCACCCGGCGTGCCCGAGCCGACCGGCGACGAGGTGGAGGACGACCTGTTCGCCGGCGTGCGGCCCGGTTGACCCCGGGTCGCCGGCCCTCCGCGCCGCTACCATCCGGGTCATGTCCAGCTGGCCCGGTACCGACTGGCCCGACCCCGGTTGGTACGACGCCGCCAGCGCCGCAGCAGGCGCCGTGGCCGCTCCCGGCCCGCCATTCGACGCCCGCGTGCGCGTGGACGTGGCCGGCGGACCGGCGGGCTCCGAGCTCGAGCACTGGGCGGTGCGCCGCGGACGCCTGGCCGACGGGGGACCCGGTGACCCCGGGGACGCCGAGCTGACGTGCGCGATCGACGCCGCCGATCTGTCGCTGCTCCACGGGGGAACGCTCGATCCGGCGGTGGCGTTCATGCTGGGCCGGTTGAAGGTGGCGGGCCACCCCGGGCTGGTGGTGGCCCTGATCTCCCTGGCGCATGCCGTGTCCCGGGCGCTGGCTGCGCCGGCTGACCCCGCCGGGCAGGCCGGCTGAACGGCTGACCCCGCCGGGCAGGCCGGCTGAGCGCCAGACCGGGGGCCCAGTGGGCCGGCGGATCGGAAGCCCGATCGTGCGGGTCAGGGGCCCGGCGGCGGAGCGGCCAGCCGGGCGGGTGCGCCCGACGGCTGCGTCCCCCCGAGGAAATGGAGGTGGATGGCGCCTGCGCTCTGGAGGAGGATGAGGGTTGCCGCCGCGGCGAAGACCACGGCGACGAGGGCGACGACCAGGGGCTGGACGCGCTGCCATGTGGTCGGGCGCCGCACGATGGTCGTCTCGGCCGCCGGACGGGCCACGGTGGTCATCGTGGTTGCACCGGCAGGACTCCGGTGGCCGGCTGCCGCAGCGGCGATCCCCTCGCCGATGGCGACCGGGTCGCCGCCCGGGACGAGGAACCGGTACGTGGCCTGGGGTGTGCGCACGCTGACCAGCGCGCCGTTGAGGGTGAGGGGGAGCGGTCGGCTGGTGGCGGCCGGGTCCACGACCGCGTGACGGGCGAACGCCTCCTCGGCGCCGAGGTCGCGTTCCAGCTCGGGATCGACCCACCACTCGGGGAGGATGCCACCGTGCCACGGCTCGACGGCATGGCCGGCAAGCAGGCTCCACGGCAGGACCCGGATGCTGGCGTCGGCGTGCCGCCGCACGGCGACGCCGTCGTCGCCGAACTGGAGGGTGATGCCGTCGACGACGGTGGGGTGGTCGAGCTCGCCGCCGAGGAGGAGCACGTTACCGACGACGAAGGTGGGCGCGTCCACCGACGGTACCGGTCGTGGCGGCGGCCGTCCCTGCCGCGGCGCGGCGACGGCGCCCCCTGCGTCCTGGTGGTCCTCCATCGGCGAGTGCCAGCGTAGCGGGCGGTGTCCGGGTGGGAGTGTCGAGCGGTCAGCTCCCGCGACGCATGACGTCGCGCAGGGTCCGGTACCCGATGGCGGTGACCCCCGCCTGCTCGAAGAGCTCGGCGACGCCCCGCTCGTCGGCCAGGAGGACGTGGTCGTCCACCCGCTGCTCCCAGTCGGGCGACATCGCCCGCAGTTCCGGGGAGTCCGTCGCCGGCCGGAACCACAGTTCGGTGACCCCCGGTTCGAGCGAGGCGAGGGTCTCGGCCAGCAGCCGCCGGGAGGTCGTGCCGCCCTCGTCAGGCAGCGTGGCGAAGGCATCGGCGAAGCGCACGCCCTCGTCGGCGGCCAACGCCCGGATGGGGAAGCCGGCCTGCCCCTCGACCTCGGACGTGACGGCCCTGATGGGCAGTCGGAACTCGACGGCCAGATCCAGGTAGATGTCGAAGAACTCGGGGCGCAGGAGCATGGCGTCGAGATGGGACGCCAGGTGACTGACGTCGAAGCCCCACAGGACGGCCCGTTCGATCTGGGCTCGGCACTCCCGCCGGACCTCGTCGAGGTCGGCGTGGTCCCACAGGTCGGTCACCGTGCGGGGGAAGCCCCCGTCACCGTCGAGGAGGGAGGGGGCCTGGGTGATCGGTCCCCAGCGGTACAGGTCGTGCTCGGCGTTGAGGGCGAGCTGGACCCCGACGTCCTCGCCCCGGTACTGGGCGGCGGCCTGCCTGGCCCACGGGGCCGGGACCATGAGGGCGGCGGACGTGGCCCCACCGGAGCGGAGCGCGTCGAAGACGCCCACGTTGGCGGCGTGACAGAACCCGAGCTCCGCACATTCGACGATCACCAGGCGGGCATCGTCGGGCAGGCCGAGCTCAGCGGCGACGGTCGGATCCGGATGGTCGCGCATGCCCTGACGCTACCGCCCCGCACCCGGGACGGGGCCGGTCAGGCCGCGCTCGGCCGAGCCAGGCGAGCTCGCGCCGCGGCGACGCCGGCCCGGCCGAGCGCGCGGGTGCGCTCGTCGAGGTGCCAGTCGTTCCCGCTCCCGTCGGTGGCACCGGTAGCGTCGCCGCGGGCGTCGGCGCCGGTAGCGCCGGCACCGGCACCGGCAGCGTCGGTCCTGCCCACCACGCCGGCTGCCGGCCGCCGCGACCGGGCGGCACGAGGTACCGCCAGGCCCTCGCCGAGCGGGAGCTGCTGCTGGACCGCCCGGCCCGCAGCCGGGACGCCTTCGGTGTGGGGATCGGAACGGATCGATGCGCTCTTCATGGTGCGAGCATGGACCCGGGGTGTCACAATGGGCTGCACCCTGACCGAAAGGGGCGGGATGACCGCTGCGACCTGGGGAATCACCGTGCCGTTCGACGACGTTCCGCTGCTGGAGCATCGGGCGCTCTTCGAGGAGCTGGCGCAGCTCGGCTACACCGACCTGTGGTCGGCGGAGACCGACGGGTACGACGGGCTCACCCCCCTGGCTCTGGCGTCGAGCTGGGTGCCGTCGATGCGCCTCGGGGTCGCCATCCTGCCGGCGTTCACCCGCGGTCCCGCGCTGCTGGCCCAGTCGGCGGCGGCCATGGCTGATGCCGCACCTGGGCGCTTTGTCCTCGGGGTCGGCACCTCGTCGGAGGTGATCGTGCGTCGCTGGAACGGCATCGACTTCGACGAGCCGTACCGCCGGGCTCGCGACGTGCTCCGGTTCCTCCGGCAGGCACTGGCCGGTGACCGGGTCGATCGGACGTTCGACACGTTCGAGGTGCACGGCTTCCGCCTGACCCGGGTCCCCGAGGTGCCGCCCCCCGTCTACCTGGCCGCCCTCCGGCCCGGGATGCTCCGGCTCGCCGGTCGGGAGGCCGACGGGGTCATCGTCAATTGGCTCTCGGCCGAGGATGTGTCCACCGTCGTCCCCGAGGTGGGCGCACCGCTGCCGGTGGCCGCCCGCATCTTCGTCCACCCCACGGAGGACGCCGACCTGGCCCGCGCCGTGGGCAGGCGGATGATCGCCGCCTACCTGAACGTCCCCGTCTACGCTGAGTTCCACCGCTGGTTGGGGCGTGGCTCCGCGCTCGAGGGCATGTGGAAGCGGTGGGCCGACGGCGACCGCAAGGGTGCCCTCGAGGCCATTCCCGACGAGGTCGTCGACGCCCTCGTGGTCCACGGGAGCGGCGAGGCCTGCCGGGCCCAGATCGACCGGTACGTGGCCAACGGCGTTACCGAACCGGTCCTCGCCGTCGTCCCCTACGGCATCGAGCTGGGCGAGGCGCTGCGCAGCCTGGCGCCGGGGGCGACGTGAGCACGACGGTCGTCGCTGCCGGCTCCGACGTCGCCGGGATCGTCCTCGGTGCTGCACTGGGCACGGTCGTGGTGGTCGCCCTGTTCCTGCGGGGGACGCTCCGGGTGGTGACCGAGTACGAGCGGGCCGTCTTCTTCCGGCTGGGGCACCTGCGCGACGAGGCCAAGGGACCGGGCGTCATCTTCAAATGGCCGATGGCCGACAAGCTGGTCAAGGTGACGCTGCGGGTGGAGGTCGTCGACATCCCACCGCAGGCCGTCATCACCAAGGACAACGTGACCGTGCAGGTCGACGCGGTCGTCTACTTCCAGGTCGTCGATCCCGTACGAGCCGTCGTCGGGGTCGACAATTTCCGCTTCGCCAGCCAGCGGGTGGCGATGACCGCCCTGCGGTCGATCGCCGGGCGCCACGAGCTGGACAACATCCTGGCCCACCGCGACGACGTGAACGACGAGCTGCGGACCACCATCGCCGCGTCCACCCATGCCTGGGGGGTCGAGGTCCGCCAGGTCGAGATCCGGGACATCGTGCTGCCCCCCGAACTGCTGCGGGCCATGGCCCGTCAGGCCGAGGCGGAGCGGGAGCGGCGGGCCAAGGTGATCGCCGCCACCGGCGAGCTCGAGGCCAGCCGCGAGCTCGCCGAGGCGGCCACGACCCTCTACGAGTCGCCCGGCGCGTTGCAGCTGCGGACCCTCCAGACGCTGGCCGAGGTGGCCATCGAGCACAACTCCACCATCGTGTTCCCGCTGCCCATGGAGATCCTCACCGGTTATCTGCGGGGGCTGGCACCGCCGTCGGTCCTGGCCGCACCCGACCCGCCGGCCGGAGCGGCGCCGGACGAGCCGGGTGCCCTGCCCGCGAGTGGAGACGCGCCCGCTCCACCCGCCTGAGCGGGTGCCGGTGCCTGTACTCGTGCCGGACTAGTCGGCGTAGCGGGCGCTCACCTCGGCGTCCATGTCCCGCACCTGTTCGGCCAGCTCTTTGTGGAACCGGACGAGCTCGGCGGCGAGGCGTTCGTCGCCGAGGGCGAGGATGCGCACGGCCAGCAGGCCGGCGTTGCGGGCGCCGTTGACGGCCACCGTGGCGACGGGGATCCCCTTGGGCATCTGCACCATCGCCAGCAGCGAGTCGAGACCGCCAAGGTTGGCGAGGGCGATGGGAACGCCGATGACGGGCACCGGGGTCGAGGAGGCGAGGACGCCGGCCAGGTGGGCGGCACCGCCGGCGGCAGCGATGATGACCTCGATCCCGGCGTCGACCGCACCCCGGGCGAAGGCCAGGGCGTCGTCAGGAGTCCGATGGGCGGAGAGCACCCGGACCTCGACGTCGATCCCGAACGTGCGGAGGATCTGGACCGCGTCGTCCATGATCGACGAGTCGGACGAGCTTCCCATGACGATGGCGACGGACATTGCTGCAGTCTGCCGCACTGTCGGGCAGGACTCCAACGCCCGACGCCCCTCGCCGCTACGCTGCGCTTTCCGGCCGCTGGTCGGCAACGGAAGGGGAACCGCATGCAGATCGGGGTGATGTTCGACGTCGACCGGCCGCTCGACGACGTGCTCGGCCAGGTCCACCACCTGGCCGAATCGGGGATCGAGGCGGCGTGGACGTCACAGATCTTCTCCTACGACGCATTGACGCTCCTGGCGGTGATCGGGCGGGAGGTGCCCGGCATCGCCCTCGGCACCGCGGTGGTGCCCACCTACCCCCGCCACCCGGTGATGCTGGCCGGGCAGGCGCTCACCGTGCAGGCAGCCACCGGCGGACGGCTGACCCTCGGCATCGGCCTCTCCCACCAGGTGGTCATCGAGAACGTCTTCGGCATGTCCTTCGAGCGGCCGGCCCGCCACATGCGCGAGTACCTGTCGGTGCTCATGCCCCTCCTCGCCGGCGAGGCGGCCGCCTTCAGCGGGGAGACGATCCGGGCGACGACCTTCGGGCCGCTCGGCGTGCGGGCCGACGCGCCACCGGTGCTGGTGGCCGCGCTGGGGGAGACGATGCTGCGCCTGGCCGGTCGCATGGCCTCGGGCACGGTCACGTGGATGACGGGGCCACGGACCGTGGAGACCCACATTGTGCCGACCATCACCGAAGCCGCCGCCGAAGCGGGCCGCCCGGCACCCATCGTCGCCGTCGGACTGCCCGTGTGCGTCACCGACGATCCCGATCGCGCCCGCGCCAACGCCGCCGAGGTGTTCGCCATCTACGGCCAGTTGCCCTCGTACCGGGCCATGCTGGACCGCGAGGGCGCCGAGGGTCCCCCCGACGTCGCCATCATCGGCACGGCCGACGAGGTGGCCGACCGGGTTCGCCACCTCGCCACGATCGGCACCGCCCAATTCTGCGGGGCGCCGTTCGGCTCCCGTGACGAGATCGCCGCGTCGATCGACGTGCTTGCCGGCCTGGTCGGGAGCTGAGGAGGTCCCGGGTCAGCGGGCTACCCGGGTGTGCTTGAACTCGTTCAGTTCCGGATGCTCCTCGATCAGGTCCAGGACCCGCTCCACGGCCCGCCTGGCTCGAGGCCCGTCGCCGGCAGGGCGCTCCATCAGACGGACGAACACGGCGGACGTGCCGGAGATGAAGGTGGGCACGCCGAACACGTCGAGGTCGGCCACCACGCGCTCGTGCTCCTTGCGCACGGTCTCGGCCGGCCAGCCGTCGTCCACCTCGGCCAGGACGGCGGCGGCGTCGACGCCCCCGCGCTCCAGAGCGGCAGCCACCACGGCACGGTCCCGCAGGTCACCGCCCTGGTCGTGCCGGGCTTCGAAGAGGGCGCGGTGGACGGCGGTGAAGCGCTCGGGGTACCGGTCCCGTACGACGACCCCGGCGGCCAGTGCGTCGAGGTTGGGCTGGCGGTCCGGATCGTCCCACGCCGCAGGCGCACCCTCGGCCACGTGGACCTGGTCGAGAAAGAACGGCACGAACGTGACATCCCAGGGGGCACCGTCCTCCAGCCCGTCGAGCAGGTGCTCGTGGGCGTTGCGTGCGAACGGGCATCGGTAGTCCCACGTGACGGCAAAGGCGCGGCGTTGTGTCATGCATACGACAACGCCGACGGTGGCCGGGTGATTCCGGAGGAGGTCCCGGACCCGACGGCGCCGGGCGGGGGAATTACACTGCTGCGGTGGTCGATGAGGTGAGCGGTCCGGGGGGACCGGCGGGGGCGACCGGCACGATGCGGATCGTCGGCGTCACGGTGACAGCGGCCGGTGCGGCGGCGCGTCCGGTCACCGGCCTGGCCGCGTTCATCGACGATGCCGGCATCGTCTTCGACGGCCCCGTTCCCGGCCAGCGCCGCCGGGTGCCCTGGTCGGCCGTGGTCGCGGTCATGCCGGGGCCCGACGGATACGATCCCACCGGGGTCGCCGCCTCGATGGCCCAACTCGACCTGGGCGACCGCTCGGTCATGGTGAGTGCACCGCGTGACATGTTGACGGCGCCGCTGGCGGCGATCCTCGCCGTCCACCGGGGACGATGGTTGGCCTCCGCGCCGGGATCGCTGGCGGCCACGTCGCTCCCACCTCCTCCTCCCGAGGACCTGTTCGGGTTCGCACCCGAGGACGGGTCCCACCCGCTGTTCGAGACCGGTGCGGCACCCCCGGCACCCCCGGCACCCCCGGCACCCCCGGCACCGGAGATCCTGCACGAGGAGGCGGAGGTCGCTCCGGATGGCACCGATGGCGAGGCGCCCGGTCACGACGCAACCGACCGTGTCGATCGCGCCGACGGGTCCGGTGACGCCGGTTCGACCACGACCGAGGAGTCGTCCGCCGCCGGTGTCCCCGGTGCGCGCCGACCGTGGACCCCCTCCAGGATCGGTCTGGCAGCCGCAGCCGTCCTCGTCGGGGGCGTCGCCTGGCTGGCTTCGGGCAGTTCGTCGGGTCCCTCCGGCCCCGGCAACCTCGCCGGCGGTGGGAGCAGCAACCTGACCGCCCTGGCGCCGGACCAGGCGCTCCAGGCGGTGGTCGCTGCCGCCCATGCCGCCGGTTCGTGCCACGTGGTGGGCACCAGTTCGGTGCTGGGCCAGGAGATCACGGTGAACGGGGACTCGTCACCCAGCGCAGCCGACGTGAGCCAGGTGCGGGGTGCCGAGCAGTACCGCACGGTGGTGACGGGCGGCCGCACGTTCGTGCGCGGCAACGCCGCCGCGCTCACCGCCGAGCTGGGCCTGACCTCCGCCCAGGCCTCTGCGTATGCCGGCCGGTGGATCTCGCTCCAGCCCGGTGACCGGCCCACCGCCGTGCTCGACGCCGCCGTGCTGGGGCAGTGCGCGGCCACCGCCCAGACCTCGTCGACCGGGCCGGTGAACCCGCTGACCCTCTTCGGGTTCGGATCGACCGGCGGTGTGCAGGCCCCGGTGGTGCAGGTGGCCGGTCCCGACGCGGTCGGTGGACAGCGCACCATGACCATCTCCGTGACGGGAAAGGCGCCGGCCACAGCCGCCGCCGGTGTGACGGTGCCGTCGACGTCGCCGCTCCAGGTGGCGGCGACTCTCGTGGTGCTGGCGGCGTCGCCCAACCTGCCGGTGGCCGAGCACGTGGCGTTCACCGGCAGCGACACGGGCTTCTCCGTGCACGTGGACGTCACCGTCGCCTTCGCCGCCTGGGGCGAGGCGGTGGCCCCCGCCACGCCGGCGGGGGCCGTGCCCTTTGCGTCGCTGTCCCCGGCTGGCAGCTGACCACCCCGGCGCCGCGCCGCCAGCGGGTGGACCGCCGTGCCGTCGACGGGTATCCGCCGTGAACGGCGTGCGTGCCGGCGAGACGCCCCCGGCAGTCAGACGACGGCGCGGCCCAGGAGCCCGAGGACGGTACCGATGGCCGCGCCGCCGGCCACGTCGGACGCATGATGGGCACGCAGGTGGATGCGGCTGGCCCCCACGAGCGCGGCGGCGGCGAAGAGCAGCGCGTTGCCCACCGGGTCGTCGCGCTCGGCCAGGGTGGTGGCGGCGCAGAACGCAGCCAGGGTGTGCCCGCTCGGGAAGCTGCTGGTGCGGGGCTCGCGTAGGGGCACGATGTTGTCCCCCAGCCGGAGATCGCTCCGGTCCGGGCGTGGCCGCCCGATGACCGTCTTCAGCGCAGCGTTGACGGTACTGGAAGCGACTCCGGCGACGGTGAGCGCCCGGACCGCTCGAGCCCGCCTGGCCCCCGGTCTCCTCGCCCGCCACGCGGTGGCGACCGCCCACACCAGGCCCCGGTCGCCCAAGCCGGAGACGATCTTGGCCACGGCGTCGACGGTGGCATTGCCCCGCAGGGGCTCGAAGAGCGCGTCGACCCGATCGTCCACCAGGCGCACCGCGTCGGACGGCGTCAGCGATCCGAGCTCGACGGGGGCGCGCCGGGGCTGGCTCACGCCGCTCCTTCGGCCATGCCACCCGTACGGGGGACGGCGCCTCCCTGTGCCGGGCACCGGTCCCGGTAGGCGCAGTAGGCGCACAGCGGTCCCGGCCGAGGGCGGAAGTCGTCCCGCTCGCACGCCCGTTCGATGGCGGTCCACACGGCCGACGCCCGGGCGCGCTGCCCCCGCAACGCCTGTTCCGTCGGTGACGCCTCGATGACCGTCGGCTCGCGCAGGTGGAGGAGCCGGAGACGTACCGGGCGCCGGCCGAGCACCTCCTCGCACAGCAACGCGTAGAGATGGACGCCGAGCAGCTTCGCCTGCTCGAACTGGGGGCCGGGTGCCCGGCCGGTCTTGTAGTCGACCACCACCAGGTCGTCGCCGTCGAGGTCGAGGCGGTCGATGATGCCCCGGAGGCGCGTGCCGACGATCGGAGCTTCGAGGGTGAGCTCGATCCCCACCGCGGTGACCCGGTTGGGGTCCTCCAGCCGGAAGTAGTTGGCAACCAGGCCGCGGGCGTCGTCGAGCAACGCCGCGGTGGCTGCGGCGTCGAGCCCGAGCCCGGTGACATCCGGATCGCCCGAGAGCGCCTCCCACGCGGCGGCGAGCGACGCCTGGGCCGCGTCCGGGGTCCGCTGACCCGGTGGAAGGTCCCAGAACAGGCGCTCGAGGGCGGCGTGGACCAGCGTTCCCGTGGTGGTGGCCACCGTGGGGGGTTGGGGCAGCCGGTCGATGGCGGAGAACCGGAACGCCAGCGCGCAGTCGCGGAAAGCGGTGACCTTCGAGGGGGAGAGGGAACGCGGCGGAGACAGCGCCATCGCCGCAGCCTACGACGCCGGTGTGCCGCCCGCCGGCCTGCCGAGCGTCTCCTCCAGCGCACCGGCCACCGACGAGGCCACGGCGGCCGGCGCCTCGAGGGGTCCGAAATGGCCCATGCCGTCGAGGACCTCGGTGGTGGCCCTCGTCAGGCGACCGGCGTCGAGGGCCATGATGTCGGGGCCGAAGGCATCGGTGTCCGCCCCGCACGCCAGGGTGACCGGGCAGGTGACCAAGCGCAGCCGGGCGAAGGCGTCGTGGGAGCCCCCGTGGGCGTAGATCTGCGACTCGTCCTCCCGCCGGCACCGCAGTCGGACGGTCCGACCGTCGCCCCCCTCGGCGGCGGGCACGACCTCGAAACCGTGCTCGACGTACCCGCGCAGGGCATCGGGATGCAGGGACGCGAACGGCGGCTTGGACGAGAAGTTGGCGAAGGCGTCGTCGGCCGACGCGAACGACTCCCGGCGGCGCAGGGCACCGGTGGCCAGGGGATTGCCGTCGACGGCCGGGGCCTGTGGCTCGTCGACGGGGAAGACCACCGGCTCGAAGCAGTAGAGGGCGGCGAAGGTGCCGGGCCGCCGCTCCTCGGCGAGCAGGAGCGCGGCACCGCCGCAGGAATGGCCGAAGGCTGCCGGGCGTTCGAGCCCCAGGTGGTCGACGGTGGACAGCACGTCGTCGGCGAAGCCGGACCAGTCGTAGCGCACGGGGTCCGGCCGCCCCGACGCCCCGTGGAACCGGAGGTCGAGGGCGAAGCACCGGAACCGTGGCGGCAGCGAGGCCACCAGGGGATCGAACACGGCGGCGCAGAAGCCGGTGGCGTGGACGAGGAGCAGGTCGACGGTCCCACCCTCGGCGTCGCGACCCCCCCCGCCATCCCCCCGTCCGCCGTTCTGGCGGTAGGCGACGAGCGGGGTTCCGTCGCCGGCCTCGACGGGCTCGGCGACCCACGCGGGTTCGGTCGAGGACCAGTCGTCGCGGGCGGAGGGGATGGTCATCGAGCGGAGGCTAGCGCCCTGGCCGGACGGGAGGGCCGTCCTGACGCGTCGGCATGCCGGGGGCCGCTGCCGGGGGGTGGTCCCTGCCGGGGGTCTCCGGTCGAGTAGAAATTGGGACCCATGGAGCACTTTCTCGCCAGCTGGGGCTACGTCGCCATCATCGCCATCACGGCGATCTCGTCCATGGGCATCCCCATCGGCGCCGAGGCGGCCATGGGCTATGGCGGCGCCCTGGCCAGCGGTCAGCTCTCGACCGGGCACGCCCCCCTCAACCTGGTCTGGGTCATCGTCGCCTGCGTCGCGGGGGAGATGATCGGCTCCTACCTGGGGTATGCCATCGGCTATCTGGGTGGCCGGCCCCTGGTCGACCGGGTCGGCAAGTACATCCTCCTCACCCACAAGGACCTCGACCGGGCCGAGCACTGGTTCGAACGGCGGGGTGAGCCCGTCGTCCTCTTCGGGCGCCTCGTGCCCCTGCTGCGGTCCTTCGTGTCGTTCGCCGCCGGGCTGGGGGAGATGCGCCTGGTCAAGTTCAGCGCCTTCTCGGTGATCGGCTCGGGGGTCTTCTGCGCCGCGCTGGCCAGTATCGGCTACAGCCTGGGGAGCAGCTGGCACCGGGTCGTGAAGGACTTCAGCTACGCCGGCTACGTGGCGGCCGTACTGGTGGTGCTGGCGGTGGCAGCGCTGTTCTGGCATCGGATCCGGGTCGTGCGGGCCGAGCGTGCGAGCGCGGTGGCGGCGCAGCGTCCGGCGTCCGAGGTCGGCCCGACAGCCTGAAGGTGACCGACCTGGCCGGCGACGGCGTCGGCACCGGCGACGGCGTCGAACGCAGCGAGACCTGGAACGGCCTGCGGGCCGGTGACCCGGTGGTGGTGGCCGGTGTGCCGTGGCGCCGCGCCGCCTGGACGTTCCGTGCCCATGTCGTCAACCGGCGCAACGGCACCGAGTCGGTGGAGGTGGTCGGTGGTCGACCGGGTGACCGGTCCGTGCGCTCGTTCGACCCGGGGCGGATCTACGCCGTGCGCGGCCGCCCTGCCCGATCGACCCGGACGGCGTCCGGCCGCCCGGCACGGAGCGGGGTCCCGTCGGTGGCCCGCGCCACGTCGGGCGCGGCGTCGCTCGCCGACGCCCCCCAGCTTCCGCTCGGGTGAGCGAGCCGGGCCACCGCGCCTTCGCTAGCCTGCCCCGGTGATGGCGACCGTCGCGTTCCTCCACGCCCACCCCGACGACGAGGCCATCGTCACCGGCGGCACGATGGCCTCGCTCGCCGCCGGTGGCCATCGCGTCGTCTTGCTGACGGCGACCGGAGGCGAATTGGGCGAGTTCCCCCCGGACCTCCTGGTGCCCGGCGAGACGCTGGCGGTGCGCCGCGCCGCCGAGCTCGACGCGGCGGCGGCCGTTCTCGGTGTGGCCCGGCTCGAGCGCCTCGGCTACCTCGACTCGGGCATGGCCGGCACGCCCGGCAACAGCGACCCGGACTGCTTCGCGCGGGCCGACACCGAGGCGGCGGCCACCCGGGTGGCGGCCGTGCTCGGCGAGGAGCGGGCCGACGTCGTGGTCGTCTACGACGAGCACGGCAACTACGGGCACCCGGACCACGTCAAGGCCCACGAGGTGGGGATGCGGGCGGCCGAGCTGGCCGGCACCGAGCGCGTGTACCTCATGACCCACAACCGTGACTTCCTGCGCTCGCTGCTCTCCCTGGCCGCCGACCTCGGCATCCACGTCGACGAGGACCGGCTGGCCATGCTGGACGTGCTCGGCGAGCCCGAACGCCGGATCACCACCCGGGTCGACGTCACCGGGTACATCGGCGCCAAGGCGGCCGCCATGCGGGCGCACGCCAGCCAGATCGGCGAGACCGCCTTCTACCTGTCCCTGCCGGACGACGTGTTCGCCATGGTGTGGGGATCCGAGTGGTACATCCGGGTCCGCGGCACGCCCGGGCCGGTCTCCGAGGACGACGGGCGCGAAGCTTCCCTGCTGGCGTGACGGCTCGGGGTCCCGCCAGCCGGCCATTGACCCCGACGGGCCGGACATGGGATGGTGGCGCCCGGGGGGCCGACGGGGAGGGTGCACGGTGAAGTTCGTCTTCCAGTGGACCAGACGGTCCGGCGCTCCGCACTCGGAGGAGGACCTGGTCGCCGAGCGGCGCGTCTTCGACGCCTGGCTGCCGGACCGTCGGCTGACGCTGCTGCACTTCCTCTCGAGGTCGGACGGTCGCGGCGGCATGGCGGTGGTGGAGGTGGACGAGGTGGACGCCCGGCTGCTCGGCCGGACGGCGGCCATCTTCAGACCCTGGTACGAGTTCGACATCATCCCGGTCATGGACATCCCCGATGCCATCGCCCTTGACGACGAGGCGAGGGCGTTCCGCGAGCGCCTCTCCGGGGCCGACGGCCCTCCCGACCGGCCTGACGGCCCTCCCGACCGGCCCGCCGATGTCTGAGGTCGGGAGGACCCACCGGATCCTGCGGGTCCACGGGGGACGGCTGGTGAACGCCGATCCCCGGCGAGACGTCGAGTCCGAGCTCGACACCCAGGCAGCCGCCGGGTTCCTGCTGGCGGGAACGTTCGTGGTCGACGACAACGTCTACCTCGTACTACGGCGCGACGGTACGCCCGAATCGGGCTCCACGCCTCCCGTCGGCTAGGTTTCCCGGTCGGTCCGCCGTCAGGCGGGTCCCCAGTCCCGACAGCAAGCGACGAGGGGAAATGCGATGAGTGCCGGCGATACGGCGTGGGTCCTGGTCAGCGCGGCGCTGGTCCTGTTCATGGTTCCCGGCCTGGCCATCTTCTACGGTGGCATGGTCCGTTCCAAGGGCGTCCTGGCGGTGATGATGCAGAGCTTCTTCTGCATGGGCCTGGTCACCGTCATCTGGGCCGTGTTCGGGTTCAGCCTGGCCTTCGGCAAGGACGCCGGCGGCGGGCTCATCGGCAACCTGGGGCTGGCCGGCCTGCACGGGATGGCCCACCCGCTGCCGGGTCTCGCCCACCTCCGGGTGCCGGCCTCGGCGGTCATGGTGTTCCAGATGATGTTCGCCGTCATCACCGCCGCGCTCATCAGCGGGGGCACCGTCGACCGCATCAGGTTCCCGGCCTTCGCCGTCTTCATCACCCTGTGGGTCGTCCTCGTGTACGTCCCCCTGGCCCACTGGGTCTTCAGTCCGGGCGGCTGGCTCGCCCACCACGGTGTCCTCGACTTCGCCGGCGGGACCGTGGTCGAGATCAATTCCGGGTTCTCCACGCTCGCCATCGTCCTCGTCCTCGGCCGGCGCAGGGGGTGGCCCCGCGAGTCGATGGCACCCCACTCGGTCCCCCTCAGCCTCCTCGGCGTCGGCATCCTGTGGTTCGGCTGGTTCGGGTTCAACGCCGGTTCGGCGCTTGCCGTCAACGGCGTGGCCGTCCAGGCGTTCGTGAACACCCAGCTGGCGGCAGCGGCCGGCCTCCTCGGCTGGTTGGCCTTCGAGGTGGGGAAGGAACGGGTCGCCACCACGTTGGGCGGTGGTTCGGGCGCGGTGGCCGGCATGGTGGCGATCACGCCCTGCGCCGGTTTCATCGGTCCCATGCCGGCGCTGCTGGTGGGTGCCCTGGCCGGCGTGATCTGCGCTGCCGCCGTGCGGATGAAGTTCCGCTTCCGCTACGACGATTCCCTCGACGTCCTGGGGGTGCATGGCGTCGGCGGGCTGGTGGGGATGGTGCTCCTCGGGTTGTTCGCCACCACCGGGGTCAACCCCGCAGGCGGCAACGGCCTGCTCGAAGGGGGAGGCGTCCACCTGTTCGGCTGGGAGCTCGTGGCCGCCGGCGTGACGGTCGCCTTCAGCTTCGGGCTGACCTTCGTCATCGCCAAGGCGGTGGACCTGGTCATGGGCCTGCGGGTCTCGGCCGAGGAGGAGGACACCGGCCTCGACCTCACCCAGCACTCGGAGACTGCCTATTCGGCAGGGGGGACGGGCAGGATCGGCAGCTGACGGCGGCCCCACCCGTGCCGGGTGTGGGAAGCTGGCGGCGTCCCGGCGAAGGGGCGGGCAGGCGGAGGGCGGACGAGCGAGGGGACGACATGGAGCCGCGCACGACCGATGGTGCCACGGTTCGCCGGTCGGGGGACCCCGGCCGACCGGGCGACCCGAGGACGGCAGCCGAGACCGTGCGGTACATCGCCGGCGGCGTGCTGGCCGCCGGCGGGCGCATCGAGGCGGTCCGCGAGCTCGGTGGCGTCTGGTCCCGTTCCCCGTTGGCCCCGCCGGTCGAGGTCCTCGAACTGGCCCTGGCCGCCGGCAACCGGGTCCGCAGCGGCCTGGTGGTCACCCTGCCCGAGCGTGCCTGGTCGTTCGCCTACGACCTCGGACCCGTGTCGAACGGGACCGACCGGCGCGTGGTGGTGGTGAGCTGGTCCGCCCACCCCGGCAGGGCGGAAGCCCGCGTGGTCGAGCTGCTGATGGCCGGCGCCCGTGACGCCCTCGAGCGGGTGCCGGGCTCGGAGCTGGCCGACGAGCACGCCGCCGGCGCCAGCCTGTCAGAACGGGGGGCGGCCACCATCCTCGACGAGGTCCGCCGGGCCGTCCGGGCCATCGCCGTCGAGGTGGCCGCCGAGGGCGGTGTCGCCAGCATCGCCCGCGTCACCGGGATGCTCATCGGTCGGTCGGTCCGGGTGGTGGACGCGTCGGGAGCCGTCCGGGCCGCGTGGGGCGATGCGGCGCTTGCCGGCCCCGTGGGCCTGACGGCACGGGGGGCGATGCTGGTGCCGCCGGCGGGCACCGCACCGGCGATCGTGCGGTCGGGGAGCTGGAGCTGGCTCCCGGTGGTGGTCGAGGGGGAGGTCGCCGGCGGTGTCGCCGTCCACGATCCCAGCGACTCGCTGGGTGGATTGGGCGAGATCGTCGTCGAGCTGGCCGGGCTGGTGCTCGAACTGTGGGGACTGGCCAGCGCCGACCTGGCCGGGGAGCCGGGGTGGCGGAGGCTGGCCGAGGCGCTGGCCGCCGGCCGGTCGGAGGAGGTGCGCTCCCGGGCCGCCCGGCTGGTCCCCGCCGACGCGCCGCCCTGGCGGGCGGCGCTGGTCGAGCTGCCCGGGGGGGTCCCGCTCAGCTCGGTGCTGGCCGGGCTGGTGACGGCAGGCCTGCCGCCCCTGGCCGCCGCCGCCGCCTCGGCCGTCCTGGTGGTCGTGCCCGATACCCGCGAGGGTGCCGACCACCTGGATCGGCTGGCCGGGAACCCCGGCTACCGCATGGGGGTGGGCGCGTCGGCCGCCACCATGGAGGAGGTGGCCCGTTCGATCGACGAGGCCCGCCTGGCGCTGCGGGTGGGCCCGGCGTCGAGTGGCGCCGTGCGGTTCGACGAGCTGGGCACGACCGCACTGGTGGCCTCGCTCGGCGATGTGTCCCGCTTGGAGTCCCTGGTGGAGAAGGTCCTCGGCCCGCTCGTCGAGTACGACCGCACCCATCACCGCGAGCTGGTGGCGACCCTCGGCGCCTACCTCGACCATGCGGGATCGGTGGAGCGGGCGGCCGAAGCGATGGGCGTCCACCGGAGCACGATGAAGTACCGCATGGGCCGCATCCGCGAGCTCGCCGACCTCGATCTCACCGATCCCGACGCCAGGTTCGAGCTCCAGTTCGCGACGCGGGCGGCGGCGGTCCTGCGAGCGATGGAACCGGACCACCCGCCCGGCTGACTAGCGACTCGGCGGTGTCCGCCTGGCCCCCTCCCGACCACGCCGATGGAGCAGGGTCCGGGCGCCCGGGCCCGCAGTCGCTCCAGCGAGGCCATGGCGTCGGCCGCCGGGCAGCACGAGGACGAATTCGTCGCCCCCGTCGCGGAAGACCCGGTCGGTGGCGGTGTCGAGGTCGGTGACCGTGCTGGCCGCCGGTTCACGCACCACCCTCGTACGCCCCTCGCGCTTCGCCCGGTACAGGGCGGCGCCGGCCCGGGCCAGCGTGGCGTCGATCGACTCGCCGGATGACCAGCCGGCGACACCAGCGGAGCACGGGTGGGGACGTGCCCGGCGGATCCGCTCGATGACCGAGACCCCCGCGTCGACGGTGGCGCCCGGGAGGACGGCCACGAACTCGTCACCCCCGGAGCGGGCGAGGGTGGCACGGGAGCCGAGGATGCCCATCCAGGCGTCGGCAGCAGCGCGCAGGACGGCGTCGCCGGCACCGTGCCCCTCGGCGTCGTTCACGGCCGTGAACCCGTCGAGGTCGATCACGGCGACGGCCAGCGGCGTGCCCGAACGGACCGCGTCGGCCACCTCGCGCTCGAGGACGTCCGGGAGTGTCTGGCGGTTCGGCAGGCCGGTGAGGTGGTCCCTGGTGATGGCACGGAGCAGGAGCGCGCGGAAGTAGCCGGCCGTCAGCGAGCCCGCGGCGATGGTCCCCAGGGCGGCGAGGACGCACCCGACCGGCGTGACGGCCACCGTGGCGAGGGCGAGGGTCAGGACCCCGTGGCCGGTCCGCCGGGTGAGGCCGTGTCCCGTGCGTTGGAGGTGGGCGAGCAGCGAGACCGCGGTGGCCACGGCCAAGGCCGCGACGGCGAGGGCCGTCCGGCGGTGGGCGCCGGGGGTCACGTGTGAGGATTGGCACCCTGGGCCGCGGGCTTGAGGCGACGGCGTCGCGATCCGGACCCGGCGGGCCACAGCCACGGGACGGCGACGGTCCCGTTGGCTAGCGTTGCCGGTATGGAGCTGGGCTCGGTCGGTGTGTGGTGGAGCGGTTCGTGGCGTCCGGCCGGCGAGGCGCAGGTCGACGTGCCGGCCGAACTGGAGCGGCTCGGGTACGGGACCCTGTGGTCGTCGGGCGGGTTCGATCCCGGTTTGGCTCCCCGGTTCGAGAGGCTCCTGGCCGGGACCACCACGGCCGTGGTGGCCAGCGGGATCGCCAGCGTCTGGCTGACCCCGGCAGCCGAACTGGCCGACGCGGTGGCAGCGCTGGAGGACGCGGCCCCGGGCCGGTTCCTACTCGGGATCGGTGCCAGCCACGCCCCCATCGTCGAGGCGTACCACCAGCCGTACTCGACGATGGTGGCCTACCTCGACGCCCTCGACGCCGCCCCCCGACCCGTCCCCAGGGATCGGCGCATCCTGGCGGCGCTGGGACCTCGCATGCTGGAGCTGGCCGCCGAGCGGTCGGCAGGGGCCCATCCGTACTTCGTCCCGGTCGAGCACACGGCCCGGGCCCGCCAGGTCCTCGGGACGGGGCCGCTCCTGGCGCCGGAGGTGACGGTGGTACTGGAGGAGGACCCCGGACCGGCCCGTCAGGCGGCACGTTCCTTCACCGCCGGTTACCTGGCCCTCCCGAACTATGCGCGGAACCTGCTCCGGCTGGGCTTCGACGAGGACGACGTGGCCGGGGCCGGGAGCGATCGCCTGGTCGACGCCGTGGTGGCCTGGGGCAGCGTCGGGGACGTGGTGGCCCGGATCCGGGCCCATCACGATGCCGGCGCAGACCACGTGTGCATCCAGGTCGTGTCCGGCGCCGACGGGTTCCCGCTCGACGCCTACCGGGAGCTGGCCGCCGCCCTGGCCGCCTGATCCGAGGCCGCGCCGTCGCCGCCCGGCGGGCCCGGCGGACACCGCCGTCCGCTCACGGTCGACGGTAGGTGAGCACGGTGCCCGCCGACGTCCCGGCGGCGCACCACCGGTCCGTCGGGCACGACACGGCCGTGATCGAGGTGCCCGGTGCCACCGGGTCGAGCGCCGACCACGAGGATCCGTTCCACGTGAGGACGTTGCCGGCGCTGTCGGCGGCGACGCACGACGACGCCGTCGCGCACGACACGGCGGTGAGATGGCGCGGGGTGGCCCCTGCGGCCACCGGGTCGATGGTGCGGGGGAACGACCAGGCGGCGCCGTTCCAGACCGTCTCGTTGCCGGCGGTGTCCACCGTCACGCAGAAGGACGGGCTCGGGCACGACACCCCCGTGTACAGGCCCCGCGGATCCCCAGAGGCCGGCCTCGACCACGAGGTGCCGTCCCACAGGGAGGGTCCGCCTCCGGCGGCCACGCAGAACGAGGGCGACGCACACGAGATGGCTGCAGCGCTTCCCCAGGCGTTCACGGCCGACGACCAGGACGACCCGTCGAAGGTGAACCCGTCGCCGATGCCGTCGATGGCCGTGCAGAAGGAGGGGGATGCGCACCCGACGGCCTGCAGGGTCTGGGCACCCGGCAGCGGCGTCGCGGTCGACCATGCCGAACCGTTCCAGAGCGCGACCAGGTTCCCCGACGGGACGGCGACGCACCGGGTGGGCGACGCGCACCCGAGGAGGGGGCCCGGCTGGCCGGTGGCCGGTGCCGGGCCGAGGGTCGGACCTGCCCGCCAGCGGGTGCCGTCGAAGCTGTAGGCCTGTCCGGCGCTGTCGAGTGCGACGCAGGTGGTGGTGGTGGGACAGGCCAGGGCGGCCACGGCGCTGCCCGGCGTGAGGGTGCGGGGTGCCGACCAGCCGGCGGGTGCCGGCGTCGTCGACGGACTCGCCGTAGCCGCCGGCGCCGTCGGCGAGGTCGGGCGGGCGGGCGAGGCAACCCCGGCGCTGCCGCAGGAGGCAGCCAGGAGCGCCCCGGCGACGAGTGCCGCCGCCGGAAGGCGCCGCGGCGTGCGCCCCATGATCGGATGGTCAGAACGGCGGAGCGCGGCGGTGACGGGCACGTCCTGATCGTTGCACGCCGGGAGATCGCCCCGTGCCCCACCGGGCGCCGTGGACCGGGCCGAGGTGGGCGGGAACGATGACCGACACGTGCCCTGGGGTCCGCGGTCGTCGTCGACATGCCCCGTCGTGAACGCCGGCTGATGGGGCCGGCCAGGGGCCCGCGGGTCGTGAGCACGTTGCCGGCCCACCGGGCGAGGACGACGCCGTCACCATCGGGGAGCCAGCCACGCGTGGCGCAGAGCACGGCGCCACCACCGCGGGTTCCCGGATGCTCGCCGGATGCTCGCCGGATGCTCGCCGGATGCTCGCCGGCACGGTTGCACGCTGCGTCGGGCGAGATCAGCGTGCCCGGCGAACGGTCGGCCGCGGGAGCGAGCAGGTCCCGGCAGCCAGCCAGTGGACGTTCCCCGTCGGAGTCGGGTTGCGTGTGGAGCTGTGGCGTTGTCGCACTTCGAACCTGAGTGAGAGGCGTGGTGAGCTCCACCGTCTACCGGCAGGCGCCCCGAGCCGAGCAGATCACCGGCCGGGGGCTGTACTCACGGATCACCGGCCGGTGACTGTACTCACGGAGTGCTGCCGGCGGGAACGACCCACTGGCAGCGCTGTCCGGTGACCGATCCGATGAGGTCGAAGTCGGCGTCATAGTGGAGGACGATCGCCTCGAGTTCCTCGGCGGCGGCGGCTATCAAGAGGTCTGGGATCTTGCGTCCCCGCTGGCTGCGAGCGGCCAGCAAGCGCTGAACCTGAAGCGCACGCCGCAGATGCGCCGCGGTGATGTCAACAGCCTGGAAGGCGTCGAGTGCCCCGACGAGCTGGTCCCACTCCCGAGCGTTGAGCGCCGAGTAGCCCACCTCGAGATCGCAGATGCTCGGGCGCCCCAACTCGCCCGCTGCCGCCAACGGTTCGATCACGCTGCGGACTTCGAGGTACTGGAGCCGCTTCACCACGCTGGTATCGAGCAGGAACCTCAGCGCCACGCGTCAGCTCGGTCGTCGAGGTGGGCACGAGCGAGCACATCCAACGCCGCGGCAACGCTCTTCTTCCGGCGGCTCGTCGCCCTGCGCAGGGCTTCGTTGACCGTGTCCTTGATGGTGGTCGTACCAAGCTCAGCGCGTGCCGACTCGAGCATCTCCTCGTCCAGATCCACCAGGTGCTTCGCCACCCCTGCAGTATATACCGGTGGTCAACTGGTATATACGATGGGGCGCCGGGCGCTTGCTTGGGTGCTGGCACTCGGAGGCTCGATCACTCGGTTCGCTTCCCATCGAGGGTCAGAGCGTTACTGCGGCCCCGACCGGCAACGACAGCAGCGAATTTCGAGAGCGGGCGACGGGAATCGAACCCGCATGACCAGCTTGGAAGGCTGGGACTCTGCCATTGAGCTACGCCCGCACGGTGTGCGTCTGGGCACGCCGGACGCCCCGCAGTGTAGGAGGATCCCGCCTGGACGGCGAACCGTGGGGAGCGCGGCGAGCGGGCCGCCGCACCCGTCACGGTGCCGATCGGATCAGCGGTCGCGCCCGGTGCGCTCGACGACGGGGCGGGGCCGCCGGGTGGGCACCTTCGTCAACCGTCCTCCGGGCCGGGCGACCACAGCGGCTCGGGCACCTCGAACCCGACCGGCTCCCCCCACCGGTTCCGGTGGGCGACCTCGTGCACCGGTCGGCGTGCCGCCACCCCCCACCGCCCGGTCGGGTAGCCGAAGCTCACGCAGCAGGCCATGATCCAGCCCTCGCCGGGCGGGACGCCGAGGATCTCGAGGCTCCGCTTGGGGTGGAAGAAGCCGAGGGCGGCGGTGAGCGCGCTGCCGATGCCTTCCGCCCTCGCCGCCAGCTGGGCGCTCCAGATCGCCGGGTAGATGGAGCCGCCGGTCGGGTCCCCCTGGGCGAAGCCGAACAGGTAGAGGGGCACCTCCTCGAAGTGGTCGGCGAGCCACTGGGCCGACCGCTGGACCTTGACCATCTCGATGCTGGCCGGATCGTCTGGATCGGCGGCCGCGGCTGCCAGGCGTTCCGCGTAGATCGTGGCCCACAGCTGGGAGATGGCGTCGCGGTAGAGCGGACCGAGCCGTCCCTTCACGCCCGGGTCGTCGACGAGGAGGAAGCGCCAGTTCTGCGAGTTGCCCCCTGACGGTGCCCGGATGGCGGCGTCGAGGATGCGGGCCTGGGCGTCGATCGGGACCGGGTCCGGTCGGACGCGCCGCATGGCGCGCGTCGTGTAGAGCGCCTCGTGGACGTGCACGGTTCCCCCTTCGGTGTCGCGACCGGCCGCGCCGGCCGCTGCCCGACACTATCCGGGGGCGCCGGCGGAGCGGCGGGTCCCGTCAGTTGCGCAGGGTGTCCTTCCAGGGGATGCCGGCGTCCGGCTTGGGGTCGCCCGGCAGCCCGAGGACCCGCTCGGCCAGGATGTTGCGCATCACCTCGGACGTGCCGCCCTCGATGGAGTTGGCCCGCACCCGCAGGAAGGCCTTGGTGATGTCGGTGGTGCCCAGCGCGACATGCTCCGGCCTGATGCGGGGGTAGTCGGAGCTGTAGCGCATGCCGTCGGCACCGAGCAGCTCGACGCACAGCTCGTAGATGCGCTTGTTCTCCTCCGCGTAGGCGAGCTTCGCCACCGACCCCTCGGGGCCGGGCGTGCCCGCCTTGCGGTTCTGCGACGCCCGCAGGTTCGTGAGGCGGGTGGCCTCGGCCCGCACCCACGCCTGGAGCAGGCGGTCCCGCATCACCGCCGCGTGGGGTCCGTCGACGCCGGCCCACCGCTCGTTCCACACCCGCACGGCGTCGCCGATCGCCCCCTGACCCCGACGGCTCACTCCGCCGCCGATGGAGACCCGCTCGTTCATGAGGGTGGTGATGGCGACGCGCCAGCCGTCGCCGACGTCGCCCAGGCGGGCCGAGTCGGGAATCCGGACGTCCGACATGAAGACCTCGTTGAACTCGGCCTCACCGGTGATCTGGTAGAGCGGCCGGACGTCGACCCCGTGCGCCTCCATGTCGAGGAGGAACGCGGTCAGACCGCGGTGCTTGGGCTGGTCCGGGTCGGTGCGGGCGATGAGGAGCCCGAACTTCGACAGGTGGGCCAGCGTGGTCCACACCTTCTGGCCGGTGACGATCCACTCGTCACCGTCCCGCACCGCCCGGGTGGCCAGGCTGGCCACGTCGGACCCGGCCCCGGGCTCGCTGAAGAGCTGGCACCAGATCTCCTCGCACGTGAACAGGGGTCGAAGGTAGCGGTGCCGCTGCTCGGGGGTGCCGTGCACGGCGATGGTCGGGGCGACCATGCCGTAGCCGATGACGTTGATGAACCCGGGGTTGGGGGCACCGGCCGACTGGATCCGGGCCACCAGCCGCTGCTGGAGCGACGCCGGCCAGCCCCGACCACCCTCGCCCTCGGGCTGCTGGACCCAGGCGAGACCGCGGTCGAACTGGGCGCCCAGGAACTCGGCCCGCGGCGTGGTCGCCGGCGGTAGGTCGGCCAGGAGCTGGTCGACCGCGGCATCGAGCTCGGCGGTCTCGGGCGACTCGATATCGGGGGAGGTTGTGGCTGGCGAGGTGACCATTGATGCAGTCTGCCCCGTTGCCGTCGCCGGTGTCGAGGCGGGCCGGCCTGACCGGTGGGAAGCTGGCCCGATGGAACTGCGCGTCTTCACCGAACCCCAGCAGGGGGCGACCTACGACCAGTTGGTGGCCGTGGCCACCACGGCCGAGCGCCTCGGGTACGGGGCGTTCTTCCGCAGCGACCACTACCTGGCCATGGGACCGGGGGACGGCCTGCCCGGGCCGTCGGACGCCTGGATCACGCTGGCCGGCATCGCACGCGAGACCGAATGGATCAGGTTGGGCACCCTGGTGACGTCGGCCACGTTCCGCCTTCCGGGGCCGCTGGCCATCGCCGTCGCCGGTGTGGACGCCATGAGCGGGGGCCGGGTGGAACTGGGCATCGGTGCCGGCTGGTTCGACGCCGAGCATGCCGCCTACGGCATCCCGTTCCCCCCGACCAGGGAGCGCTTCGAGCGCCTGGAGGAACAGCTCGAGATCATCACCGGCCTGTGGTCCACCCCGGAGGGTGGGCGCTTCGACCACCGCGGCACCCACTACCGCCTGGAGGGGAGCCCGGCCCTGCCCAAGCCGGTGCAGCACCCGGGGCCGCCGGTCATCGTCGGCGGCGTCGGCCCCCACAAGACGCCCCGCCTGGCGGCCCGGTTCGCCGCCGAGCTGAACGTGCCGTTCGCGTCGCCGGCGGACAGCGGAGCCCAGTTCGAGCGGGCCCGGGCTGCCTGCGCCGAGCTCGGGCGTGATCCGGCCACCCTCGTCCGTTCGGTGGCGCAGACCCTGTGCTGTGCCGAGCGCCCCGACGACCTGGAGCGCCGTGCCGCCGCCGTTGGCGACAGCGTCGAGCGCCTGCGGGAACGGGGGCTCTGCGGCAGTCCGGCCGAGGTCGTCGAGCGGTTGGGCGCCTTCGCCGAGGCGGGGGCTTCGCGCGTCTACCTCCAGGTGCTGGACCTCGACGATCTCGACCACCTGGCCCTGGTGGCCGCCGAGGTGATGCCCGCCTGTCGCGACTGGTGACCCGCGTCCGGCGGACGCCGGGTGTCAGGCGCCGGTCGGCTGAGGGTGGACCGGCTCGAGACCCCATGCCTCGGCCACCAACCGCAGCGAACGGGCGCGGGGCCCGTAGGCGTGGGCCCGGGTGGAGATCATCAGCTCGTCGGCGTCCGTGCGGGCGGCGAGGGCTCGGAGACCGGTGGCCACCTGGCCGGGATCGCCGACCAGGTGGGTGGCGGTCGCCTCCTCGACGGCCGCCCGTTCCGCCGGGCTCATGGGTACGGCGGCCGCCTCCTCCGGGGTCACGACCGGCGTCAGGCGCCCGGTACGCAGCTGGAGCACGGTGACGGCCGACGGTCCGGCCAGCCAACGCGCCTCCTCCTCGTCGGGGGCGCAGAGCACCGATGCCGCCACCATGGCGTGGGGCCGCCCGAGGAACCGTGACGGGCGGAAGGTCGATCGGTAGGCAGCGAGGGCCTCGTCGACCAGGCGGGGAGCGAAGTGGTAGGCGAAGGAGAACGGCAGACCGAGGAGCCCGGCCAGCTGGGCGCTGAAGGTGGACGAGCCGAGGAGCCACACCTCGGGCAGGTGGCCGCGACCGGGCACGGGTGCCGGGTGGCGCTCGGGGCCCTCGTCGACCAGGTAGGACAGGAGCTCGACCACGTCGTCGGGGAACCGGTCGGCACCGAGGTCGGCCGTGCGCCGGAGGGCCCGGGCGGTGGCGGGGTCGGTCCCCGGCGCCCGCCCGATCCCGAGGTCGATGCGCCCCGGGTGGAGGGCGTCGAGGGTGGCGAACTGCTCGGCCACCACCAGGGGAGCATGGTTCGGCAGCATCACCCCGCCCGCTCCCACCCGGAGGGTGGACGTGGCGGCGGCCAGGTGGGCGACCAGGACCGGGGGAGCCGAGCTGGCCACCGCCGGCATGGCGTGGTGCTCGGCCACCCACAGGCGCCGGTACCCGAGGGCCTCGACCTCGCCGGCCAGCCGGGTGGTCTCGGCCAGCGCCTGAGCGGGGGAGGAGTCGGTGGCCACGGTGGCCAGGTCGAGGACGGAGAGGGGGAGCACGCCCCTACAACGCACGCCGGGCGCCAGGGCTTCCCGGGCGTCCCGGGGCCGGCGGTGGGACGGCCGGGCCGGCTGCGGCAGGGCGACCTCGCAACGGGGGGCGGGGTGCACGGTCTCCCGAAATCGTTAGGTAGTCTAACGATATGCCACGAGCCGGATCAGACGCCGACCGCGCGTACCTGACCGGCCCGCCGCGAGCCGACCTGGCTCCCGTGGCACCCGACCGCCGGCGGGCGGGGCGGGCCGTCGCCTGGTTGTCGAAGCAGGCCGAATTGGCCCTCGCCGGCATTGACCTCACGCTGGCCCAGTACCGGGTGCTCGGACTGCTGGGTGAAGGGAGCGCCATGTCGTCGGCCATCTCCGACCGCCTGGCCGTGCGCCCCCCGAGCGTGACCGCCCTGGTGGACGGCCTGGTGGCCCGGGGTCTGGTGGACCGGCACGCCGACGCCGGCGATCGCCGGCGGGTGGCGGTGACCGTGACCCCGGCCGGGCTCGACGTCCTGGCCGCCGCCGATGCTGCCGTCGACGCCAGGTTGGCCGGGATCGCCGAGTGGCTCGGCGACGGGGACGGCGGGGCGGGCGCCCTGGACGAGCTGGGGCGGTGGTCGGGCGCGCTGCGTGCCCGGCACGCCGCTGGCCACGGGGCCACCCGATGACCGGCGCCGGTCCGCTGCCGACTCCCGAGGGGCGGCCGACAGGCGCGCCCGCACCCCGTTACGGGCCACCGCGGGCGACCATCGATCGGGATCGGAGCAAGTCGTGGCTGCGCCGTGCCATGCCCATCGTCGCCGCCCACCGCTGGACGTTCGCCACCGCCCTGGCGCTGTCGTTCGCCGGTCTGGTGATCCAGGTCCAGGTGCCCCAGCTGCTCAACCGGGCCATCTCGGACTCCATCGTGCGGCATGCCGTCCCCCTGTCCCACTACGGGTGGTGGGTGGTCGGGCTGGGGGCGGCCGCCGGGCTGACCGGCTTCCTCTCCCGGCTGTTCCTGTTCAGGACGGCCTACGCCATGGAGTACGACCTGCGGAACGTTGTCTACGAGCACCTGACGACGCTCTCGTTCCCCTTCTACGACCGGGTGCAGGCAGGACAGCTCATCTCACGGGCCAATTCGGACATCCGGTCGGTGCACCTGTACCTGACGTTCGCACCCATGATCCTGGTGCAGAGCGCCATTGCCGTGGTCGCCTTCGGCTACATGCTCTCGATCAACGTGCTCCTGGCCCTGGTGGCCATGGTGACGATGCCCTTCGTCTACGTGATCGGAAGGAAGATGCGGGCGTCGATGTTCCCGGTCAGCTGGCTCATCCAGGCCCGCCTGGCCGAGGTGGCCACCGTCGTGGACGAGAACGTCAACGGAGTGCGGGTGGTCAAGGCCTTCGCCGCGGAGGAGAACCAGCTGCGCTCGCTGGCATCGGCCGCCCGCCGGGTGCAGTGGGCGACGGTGAAGGACGCCGACCTACGGTCGCAGTGGGCGCCCGCCATCCAGAACCTGCCCCAGGTGGGCCTGGTGCTGGTGCTCCTCTTCGGCGGCTACCTGGTCATCCAGGGACACCTGGGCGTGGGCGCGATCCTCGCCTTCAACGCCTACCTGCTGATGATGCAGGCCCCGTTCACCATGCTCGGCATGTTGATCATGATGGGCCAGCGGGCGGCAGCCTCGGCCGGCCGCATCTACGAGCTCCTCGACGAGGAGCCGACGGTGGTCGACCGCCCCGGCGCCGTCGTGCTCACCGGGTGCCGGGGGGACATCACCTTCGACGACGTCCGCTTCGCCTACGGCGACGGGTCGGGTCCCGCCGTCCTCGACGGCTTCTGTCTCCACCTGGACCCCGGGGAGACGGTCGCGCTGGTGGGGGCGACCGGATCGGGGAAGTCGACGGTGGCCCGGCTGCTCACTCGCTTCTACGACGTGACCGGGGGCGCCGTCCGGGTGGACGGTACCGATGTCCGGGACCTGACGCTGGCCAGCCTGCGGGCCAACGTCGGCGTGGTCCTCGACGAGCCGTTCCTGTTCTCGGCTTCGATCGCCGAGAACATCGCCTACGGCGATCCCGGCGCGTCACGTGAGCGCATCGTGGCCGCGGCCGTTGCCGCGGGTGCCGACGAGTTCGTCCGCGCCCTCCCCGCCGGGTACGACACGGTGGTGGGGGAGCGGGGCTACACCCTCTCCGGCGGCCAGCGCCAGCGGGTGGCCATCGCCCGCACCCTGGTCGTCAACCCGCCCATCCTCGTCCTCGACGACGCCACGAGTGCCATCGACGTGCAGGTCGAGCTGCAGATCCACGACGCCCTGCGCGAGCTGATGGTCGGGCGCACCACGCTGGTGATCGCGCACCGTCTGTCCACGATCTCGTTGGCGGACCGGGTCGTGCTCCTCGACGGCGGCCGGGTGGTGGCCGACGGGACCCATGCCGAGCTACTGGCCACCACCCCCCGCTACGCCGAGGTGCTGGCACAGGCGGAGGAGCACGAGGCAGCGCTGGCCGCCACTGCCACCGCCACCGCCGGTGCCACGCCGTCCGAGGTGCGGCCATGACCATGTGGGGAGGGGGCGGGTTCGGTGGGCCCATGGGCGGCGGCCACACCCCGGGCCGTCCCGGAGGCAACCTGCCCTTCGCCGGCATCCCCGCCGAGCTCCAGGCCGGGGTCGATCACCTCCTCGCGCAGGAGCCGGCGCACCCCGCGCCGGACGTCTCCTTCACCCAGGTTCCCCTGGCCGCCGACGAGCGGCGCATCACGCTCGTCCGTCTGATCACGGCCCATCCACTGCTGCTGATCGGGTCGGTGGCACTGGTGGCCGCGGTGGCGACCGCGGCGCAGGCCGGCCCCAAGCTCACGGAGCTGGCCATCGACCGGGGCATGATCCCCGGGCACCACGACCTGGCCGTCGTCGGCCTGATGGCCGGGCTCTACCTGGTCGCCACCGTCGTCACCGCCCTGTCCCAACGGTGGCAGGCCAAGGTCACCGGCCGGCTGGCCGCACGCGTCCTCTACGACCTGCGGCTGCGGGTCTTCGCCCACCTCCAGCGGCTGTCCCTCGACTTCTTCACCGAGGAGAAGGCCGGGGTCCTCATGTCACGGATGACCAGCGACATCGAGAACCTCCAGCAACTGCTCCAGGACGGGCTGTGGCAGTTCGCCGTCCAGGCCCTCACCATGGTGGTGATCACCGTCATCCTCTTCACCATGGACGTCCGCCTGGCCCTGCTGACGGTGGTCATGGTGATCCCGGTGCTGGTGGCCATGTCGGCGTGGTTCCACCGGGCCTCGGCCCGTGCCTACCAGCGGGTGCGGGACGGGATCGCCAACGTGCTCGCCGACCTGTCCGAGAGCCTGCACGGCTTCCGCATCGTGGTGGCCCACAACCGCCAGCACCACAACGTCGTGCACCACCGCAGCGTGGTCGGCGAGTACCGCGACGCCAACGTGGCCACCGCCCGCATCGGTGCCCTCTACGGCCCGGGGACACAGATGGTCGGCATCCTGGCCCAGGGAGCCCTGCTGGCCGCGGGGGGCACGATGGTCATCCGCGGGAGCCTGTCGATCGGCGCGCTGGTCGCCTTCTTCCTCTACCTCAACCGGTTCTTCCAGCCCATCCAACTGCTGGCCCAGCAGTACAGCGCGTTCCAGCAGGGGAACGCCTCGGTGCTGAAGCTGCGCACCCTCCTCGAGACGACCCCGTCCGTGGCCGAGGCCCCGCATGCCCGCCCCCTTCCCCCCATCGAGGGCGCCATCACCTTCGAGGGCGTGACCTTCGGCTACGACCCCGCCCGTCCCGTCATCACCGGGGTGGACCTGACCATCGAGCCCGGGCAGACGGTGGCCTTCGTGGGGCCCACCGGCGCCGGCAAGTCCACCCTGGCCAAGCTGATCACCCGCTTCTACGACCCGACCGAGGGCCGGGTGTGCATCGACGGCCACGACCTGCGGGACGTGACCCTCGGCTCCCTCCGGCGCCAGCTGGGGGTGGTGCCCCAGGAGCCGTTCCTCTTCGCCGGCACGCTACGCGACAACATCGCCTTCGCTCGCCCCGACGCTCCCGACGACGACGTGCGGGCAGCGGTGGCCGCCGTGGGGCTGACGGACCTGGTGGCACGCCTGCCCGACGGCCTCGACACCGTGGTCCACGAGCGCGGCCAGTCCCTCTCGTCGGGCGAGCGCCAGCTCATCGCCCTGGCCCGGGCGTTCCTGGCCCAACCACGGGTCCTGGTGCTCGACGAGGCGACGTCCAATCTCGACCTGCAGTCCGAGACGAGGATCGAGGCCGCACTGGACGTGCTGCTGGAGGCTCGCACGGCGGTGCTCATCGCCCACCGGCTGTCGACGGCCATGCGTGCCGACTGGATCGCGGTGGTGGACGGCGGGCGCGTCGTGGAGCGGGGCAGCCACGCCGAACTGGTGGCGCACGGGGGGCGGTACGCGGCCATGTACGAGACGTGGATCCGCCAGGCGGCGCCGGAAGCGCACGGGCAGGCCGGCATCGGACCAGCCGTCCCAGCGGGTCTGGCGGCGCCGTCGGCGCCGGCCGGGGGCTGAGCGCGCCACGGCGTCACCGGGCGAAGGCGTGCCAGCCCAGCCACATCCATCCGAGGAGCACGGCCCCCCGGGCGACGGGGTGGGAGGTGGCCGCCCGGGCCACCCCGGCGAGGGTGGGCCACCGCCCCGCCGAGGCGATCGCCGCCGCCTGGGTCGCCGCCACGCCGGCGGCCAGCACCGCCCACACTACGAAGGTGGCCGCCCGCCAGGTCACCGGGTCACCCGCCAGGTCACCGGGTCACCAGGTACCAGCCGAGCAGCGCCCAGGCGGCGAAGGCGGCACCCCGACCGGCAGGGGTGGCGTCGAGGCCGTCGAGCATGGCACTGAGGGTGGGGTGGGCCGCTCTCGGTCCCTGCAGGTAGGAGGCCAGCTCGAAGGCGGCGACGCTGCCGAGGCTGACCGCCCACACCAGCCACCGCCGGCCGAATCGACGGGGCCCGCCGTCCACCGGGGGCCGCCGGGCCACCATGCGCGGCATCGTTCCCACCCGGCGCTGGGCCACCAGCGTGGCGGCCAGGCCGGCATAGGCGAGGGTGACGGTGATGCCGGCGGCCAGGGTGAAGGGTCGGGTGAAGGCGGCGGCGACCGACAGGGCCGTGACGGCCGAGGCGGCGGCTGCGGCACCGGGGGTGACCCGGCGTGTGGTCACCGGGCGCCCTCGGGATCCGGCCACAGGTCCTCGGGCTCCCGCCCCTTGGTCTCGGGCAGCCAGGCCAGGGTGGCGATGACGGCGACGGCCGGGAGGAAGGTGACGAGGGCGGCCACGCCGAACCGGTTGCCGGCGTCGGCGATGGCGCCGAACACGACCAGCCCGGCGGCGGCTCCGACGACTCCGGCCAGCACCCACCAGCCCGCCACCGATGCCCGCACCGGCGTGGGGAACAGTTCGTTCACCATGGCCCCTCCGGCGGGTGCGAACACGGAGCCGGCCAGCACGCCGGCGACGTACCCGGTGACGAGGGCCCACGAGGAGCCGCTGTAGGCGAGGACGCCGCAGGCGGCCATGCCGGCGACGCCGATGGCCGCGGTGGGGCGCCGACCCAGCCGGTCGGCCAGCCACCGGCCGGCCAGGAGCCCGCCGAGACCGGCCACGCCGGCGCCGACCACCATGGCGGCCGTGACCGTGCCGGGCAGCCGCAGCACGTTCTGGGCGTAGAGGAAGGTGAAGCTGTTGGCCGGTCCGGTGACGACGGCGATGCCGAAGGCCAGCAGGGCGAGCAGAGCCAGCCGGCCCCGGAACCGCGGTCCCACCGGGCCGAGCACGGGCAGGGCGTGGTCGGACGCGGCGGCCACCACGAACCGGTCCGGCTCCGACACCCACCGGGCCACCAGGGGCAGCAGGGCCAGGGGGACGACGGCCAGGGCGAAGATCCCCCGGAACCCGAGGGTGGACGCGGCCAGGCTGTGGAGCACGGCGGTGGCGCCGGCGCCGACGCCGTAGCCGGCGGTCACCAGCGCGACCGCCTTCGCCCGATCGCCCGAGCCCGTGTGCTCGGCTGCGGCCACCTGGGACACGGCGTTGGTGGCGCTGAGGAACGGCCGGCCGCAGGCGAAGATGGCGACGAACCACCAGTACCCGGGGCTGGCAGCCGCCGCCACGGTGAGGGCGAGCCCGGTGCCGGTGGTGAGGAGGAGCACGGCCCGCCGCCCGATCCGGTCGGCCAGCCCGGCCACGGGCAACCCGCCCAACGAGGCCAGACGGATCACGGCGAGCCCGATCCCGAGCTCCGTGCCTGACAGCCCCGCCTGGTCGCTGATGGTGGCGCCATGGGCGATCCGGCCGAAGCTCCGGGCCACGTCGCCGAGGGCGGCCACCGCACCGAACTGCCCGAAGCCCGAGGCGAAGGCAGCCAGGGCAATGCCGATCACCACCGGGCTCCGCCACCGGTGGAGGTGCAACCCGGACTGCCCGGGCTGCCGGGCGCCCGGCGTCGCTGCCGTGACCATGGCCACCGTCTTAGCCCACGCCGGACGGGTGCTGCTCAGCGGGCGTAGGCGATGCGCACGGTGCTGGCGGCCTCGGTGGCGCCGTCCTCGGCCGAGATCGTCCGCACGACGATGGCGCCGGCTCCGGCGACCGGTGACGGGAAGGACACGGTGGCGGTGAACGGGCCCATCTGACCTTTGGAGCCGCCCTGGGTCGTGGCGGTGGCGAGCGGGGTGAGGGTCCCGTCCTGGCGGAGCTCGAGGTTGATGGTCCCCTCGAAGGCGGTGCTCTCGCCGGTCAGGGTGACGGGCGAGCTGATCGGCGACAGTGCGGCGGGCGAGTGGAGCGCGAGGGTGGAGGCCACCGACCCGAGGACCCACCAGGTGTCGCCGGGCGCCAGCATGCGGACGAGCACCGTGGTGACGACCCCGCTGGGCGAGGCGCGGACCTCGACCTCACCGGAGCGGCTGTCGCCCTGCTGGAAGGGACCCACCACCGGGTTGGAGAACCCGAGGTAGGTGCGAGCGAAGCCCCTGGCCGCGGCGATCGGGCTGGTGTAGCGAACGGTGGTGGAGGCGAACGGCCAGATGGCGGTGGACGGCTGGGCCGTGGACGGCGACGTCGATGTCGTGGACGGGGCCGTCGTGGCCGGCGGCACGGAGGTGGATGGCGCCGGGCCGGTCCCGCCGCACGCGGCGACCACCACGGCGATGCCCATCGTCGCTGCTGCCAGGACCGGTCGTGCACCCACCCGCATGGAGCGATCGTCCGTCCGCCGGTCACCTCCGGCCAGGGCCCAAGGACCCGTGCGCCTCGACCTCGGTCAGGTCGGTCGGCCCCGCAGGTACTGGCGGGGCCACAGGCCGTCACCCTCACCCAGCGCGTCCGATGCCCGCAGCGGCCAGTTCGGGTCACGGAGGAGGGCCCGACCGAGAAGGACGACGTCGGCCGACCCGCCGGCGACGATCTCCTCCGCCTGGGCCGGCTCGGTGATGAGGCCGACGGCGCCGGTGGCCAGTCCCGATCCCTCCCGCACCGCTCTGGCGAAGGGCACCTGGTAGCCCGGTCCCACCTGGACCTGCTGCCAGGGGACGTTCCCGCCGCTCGAGACGTCGAGGAGGTCGACGCCCGCGCCGGCCAGCATGCGGGCCACCTCGACCGTCTCGTCCACATCCCACCCCCCGTCGGCCCAGTCGGTGGCCGACAGGCGGACGAAGAGCGGCTTGCTCGACGGCCAGTTGCTCCGCACCGCCCCCACCACCTCGAGGAGGAGGCGGCTGCGCCCGGCCAGGTCGCCCCCGTAGCCGTCGGCCCGCTGGTTGGTCAGCGGCGAGAGGAATTCGTGGATGAGGTAGCCGTGGGCACCGTGGACCTCGACGACGTCGAACCCGGCCCGGTCGGCCCGAGCGGCCGCTGCCCCGAAATCGTCGACCACGGCATCGATCTCGGCCGTGGTCAGCTCCCTCGGTGCCGCATAGTCACCGTAGGCGACGGCGGAGGGAGCCACCGTCGCCCAGCCGCCCTCGTCGGCCGGGACGGAGCCGTGCCCCTCCCACGGCCTCCGGGTGGACGCCTTGCGCCCGGCGTGGGCCAGTTGCATGCCTGCTGCCGCGCCCTGGGCGTGCACGAAGTCGGTGATGCGCCCGTAGTCGTGGGCCTGGGCGTCCGTCCACATGCCGGCGTCTGCCGGGCTGATCCGCCCTTCGGGACGGACGGCGGTGGCCTCGGTCATGACCAGGCCGGCACCGCCCCGGGCGAAGGCGCCCAGGTGGACCAGGTGCCAGTCGGTGGGGTGGCCGTTCTCCGAGGAGTACTGGCACATGGGTGAGACGACGACGCGGTTCCGGACGGTCAGGCCGCGCAGGGTCAGGGGGGAGAAGAGTTGGCTCACAATTGATTCGACACCGCCGGTGCCCCGGACATTCCCGGGCGGGTATGCGGGCGGTGTCGCAGCCGTGTGGCACGCTGCGCCCGTGCGGATCCTGCATACGAGCGACTGGCATCTGGGGCGCCGATTCGAACGGGAGTCCCTCGAGGCAGACCAGCGGGCCGCACTCGAGTGGCTCGCCGGCCTGGTCGAGGCCGAGGGCGTCGATCTGGTGGTCGCGGCCGGGGACATCTACGACCGGGCCCTTCCCGCAGAGGAGGCGGTCACCCTTCTCGACGACGCCCTCGACGCCCTCCGCGCTGCCGGTGCGACGGTCGTCCTCATCCCCGGCAATCACGACAGCGCCCGCCGTCTCGGCTTCGGGGCCCGCCGCCAGGCCCTCGGTGGCGTCCGGGTCTTCGCCGACGTCAGCCGGCCGCCCGAGCCGTGGGTCTTCGAGGCGGGTGGCGACCGGGTGGCCATCGTGGCCGTCCCGTTCCTCGATCCCCTGACCGCGCCGCCCCCGGCACCCGGTCCGGACGGTGCCCCCCGGCCCCGTACGCACCAGGCTGTGCTGGCGGACGCCCTGGCTGCCGGCCGGTCGGCCCTGGAACCCCTCGGCGGGGTTCCGTCCCTGGCGGTGGCGCACGCGTTCGTGGCCGGCTCGGCCACCTCGGACTCGGAGAAGCTGCTGGCCGTCGGGGGGGCCGACGCAGTCGACGCCTCCGTCTTCGACGGCTTCGACTACGTGGCCCTCGGCCACCTCCATCGACCCCAGGCCGTGGGGGAGACCGGGAGGATCGCCTACTCCGGTTCGCTCCTCCCGTACTCGTTCAGCGAGGACCACACCAAGTCGGTCCGCCTGATCGACGTGGCGGGCGGGGCGGTCGCCGGGGTGGACGAGGTGCCGATCCCCGTGGGCCGGCCGGTCGTCACCCTCGAGGGCCGTCTCGGTGAGCTGCTGGAGGATCCCCACCTCGACGTCTACCTCGACCACTGGGTGGCGGTCCGGCTGACCGACGACACGGTCCAGGTCCAACCGATGGAGCGGCTGCGGTCGCGCTTCCCGTACGCGGTGAGCGTCCGGTACGCGCCGGGGCGGGCCAACCTGGTGGGGGGGCGGGCGCCGGAGGATGCCTCGTTGGAGGCCCGGTCGCCCGAGGAGATGGTGCTCGCCTTCCTGGCCGAGCTCCGGGAACAACCGCCGTCCGACGTCGACCGCGCTCTGGTGGCGGAGGCGATGGCGGGCGCCCTGGCGGCAGCCGGCGAGGGAGCGGCGCAGTGAAGCCCCTCCGTTTGGTCCTCCAGGCGTTCGGATCGTACGCGGGCACGCTCGAGGTCGACTTCGCCCGGATGGGTCGCCACGGGGTGTTCGCCATCACCGGGCCGACCGGGGCCGGCAAGTCGACCATCTTCGACGCGATCGTCTACGCGCTCTACGGCGATCTCCCCGGGTTCCGTGCCGACGGCAACGTGCGCAGCCAGTACGCCGACCCGTCGACGCGCACCCGGGTGACCCTCGAGTTCGAGGTGGGCGGGGAGACGTGGACGATCGAACGTGCGCCGCGCCAGGCCGTCCCGAGGCGGCGTGGCTCCGGCGAAGCGGTCCTACAGGCACCGTCGGCCCTGTTGCGGCGGTCCGGCGAGGACGCCGGCGGGTTCAGCCGGCAGTCCGACGTCGCCGCCCGGGTGATCGACCTGGTCGGGTTGACGAAGGACCAGTTCGAACAGGTGGTCCTCATCCCCCAGGGGCGGTTCGAGGAGGTGCTGAAGGCCGACACCAGACAGCGGTCCGCCCTCCTCACCCAGCTCTTCCCTGTCGACATCTACGCCCGCGTGACGGACGCCCTCAAGGCGATCGCCCAGGCTCGCCAGGGAGACTTCGACCGGGCCCAGGCCGAGCAGCGGTCCGCCGTCGACGGGGTGGCCGGCGAGGCGGAGCGTCTCGTCGCCGGGCTCCCCGACGGCATCGACCCCGGCGCTCTGGGCCGATGGGCCCGAGGCCCGGCGGACACGCCGCCCGGCGGCGAGCAGGCCGGCGGCGAACCTCCCGGCGGCGAGCAGGCCGGCGGCGAACCTCCCGGCGGCGAGCAGGCCGGCGGCGAACCTCCCGGCCTGGATGCGCTCCTCGATGACGTGGCGCGTGTGGAGGCGGAGCTCGGCGCTCTGGTCGCGGGGGCCGCCACCGAGCGGGATCAGGCCCGTCTCCGCCGTGACGACACCGTCGCTGCCGCCGACGCGTGGGACCGGTGGCAGGCCGACCTGGCTGCCGCGCGGTCGTTCGAGGACGAGGAGGAGCGTGACGCACACGAGGAGGCGGAGCTCGACCGGGCACGGTCGGTCTCCGCTCTGGCGGGGGCGCTCGCCGGGTGGCAGCAGGCGGTCGCCGAGCTCGCCGGCGCCGGGGTCGAGCGGGACGGCCTGGTGGCTCGGATCGGGGCGGCATGGGAAGGGGACCTCCCCGCCGGCGAGTTGACGCGCTCCCCGCAGGTCTCCGAGCTGGCAGCGCGGATCGCCGCCGAGGCCGAACGTCTCGACGCCGGTGAGCGGCAGTTCGCCTCCCTGTCTGCCGAGGCGGCGCAGATCGAGGAGGCGCGGGGAGATCTCGCCAGCCGCAACCTCGCCCATGCCAGTGCCACGGAGGACCAGGAGGCCCGGGAGGCGGCCGTCGAGGCGGACCGGGTACGCCTCGACGAGCTGGCGCGTCAGGCAGCCGACCGGCACGCCGCCGAGGTCGCCCTCGCCACGTGCCAGGCAGATGTGGACCGGGCTCGTCGGCGTGCAGCTGCGACCGATGCCGTGACACGGTCGGTTGCCGCTGACGAGTCGGCCACGGAGAACCTCGAAGCGGCTCGCCGTGAGCTTGACCGGGTCCGTGGCGCCTGGCGCCAAGGGCTGGCCGGACGCCTTGCCGCCCACCTGGTCGACGGCGAACCATGCCCGACGTGCGGTTCGCCGGACCATCCGGCACCGGCGGCACTCCTCGACGGTGCCCCCGACGACGACGCTGTGGCCCGGGCCGAACGTGCGCTGGAAGAAGCCCGACAGGCGCAGAGCGCCGCACAGGCAGCCCGTGTGACGGCGGAGGCGAAGCTCGACGCGATCGGCGATGGGCCCGATCTGGCCGCTGCCGAGCGGGCGCTCGTGGCTGCCGCGGACCGGGATCAGGTGGCACGGCGAGCCGAGGCCGATTCGACGACCCTGGCTGCAGATCTCGACCGGCGCACCGGCGCGCTGTCGGTGGCCCGGCGCGCGCTGGCCGAGGAATCGGGCGCGCTGTCGGTGGCGGCGGCGCGGGTGGAGGAGCGGGCTGCTGCGTTCGAACGCGATCGCCAGTCGTTCGTGGACGATCACGGCTCGTTCCGTTCCCTCGCCAGCGAGGCCGAAGCTCGCCGTGCGTTGGCTGCCCAGGTCCGGGAGCTGGCCGGCGCGCTGGCCCGGGTGGAGGAGTCGGAGGCCGCCCGTGACCAGTACCGCGCCGCCCTGGCACCATCCATGGCCGAGCTCGGGGTGGACGGTCCGGCGGCCCTGGCGGAACGGATGATGGAACCCGACGAGCTGGCCCGGCGCCGTGCGGCGTCGACCGGGCGCAGGGACCGCCGTACCGAGGTGCGTTCTCGCATCGCCGCCTACGAACAGGCCGGAGTCCCCGCGGCTCGACCTGACGCTGGGCCAGCGGAGGCCGCGCTCGCTGCGGCGGAGGAGCGCCTCACGGACCTGGTCGGCCGCCAGGCTGTCGTGGCGGCTGCGGCAGCACACCTGCGTACGGCTCCCGACAAGGTGGCAGCCGCGCTGGCCGCCGTCGAGCGGACCCGCCGCGCCCTGGAGGAGGCGAAGACGGTGGCGCAGTTGTGCGCCGGCCAGGGTGGCGCCGGGGTTGACGAGCGTCTGTCGCTGCAGAATTGGGTCCTGGCCGCCTACCTGCGGCAGGTCCTCTCGCAGGCCAACGAGCGGCTGGCCACGATGACCGGGGGCCGATTCGCGCTCCGTCTGGGTGAGGGGAGCGCGGACGGACGCCGGCAGTCGGGGCTCGACCTGGCCGTGTTCGACGTGAACACCGGTCAGGTCCGTCCGGCGACCACGCTCTCGGGCGGGGAGACGTTCATGGCCGCGTTGGCGTTGGCTCTCGGGCTGGCCGATGTCGTGTCGGGTGGTGCCAACCGGGAGATCGGTGCTCTGTTCGTCGACGAGGGGTTCGGCTCGCTCGACGCCCAATCGCTCGATGGCGTGGTGGAGGTGCTGCGCTCCCTGGAGGACGGGGGTCGGGTGGTGGGGGTGATCAGTCACGTCACCGAGCTCAACCGGGCGCTGCCCAACGGGATCACCGTCGCGACGACGACCAGCGGTTCACTGGCGACCCTCACCTACCCGCCGGAGTGACGGACCCGGGTCGGCACCCGGGCCGGGTCGGGTCGGGTCGGCCCCCGTGGGGGCCCGTCGGGACCTATGGCCCTACCCGGTAGGGGTATCTGACCAGTACGATGAAGGGCATGGACGGCACTGGCTGCACGGCCGGGCACATGACCACGAGCAACGGATCGACGCCGGCCCGGGGACGAGGGTCCGCGGGTGCCGCCGGGCGCGACGGTGCGCGTCGCGGTTACGCCTCGGGTAAGGACGACTATCTCGTCCGGTTGCGGAAGATCGAAGGTCAGGTCCGCGGGCTCCAGCAGATGATCGAGTCGGATCGCTGGTGCCCCGAGGTGGTGGTGCAGGTGGCGTCGGCCACCCGGGCCCTCCAGGAGGTGGCCGTCGGGTTGCTCGACGACCATCTGCGGCACTGTGTGCTGTCCGCAGCCGGCGAGTCCCCCGAGGCGGGGGCTGCACAGCTGGACGAGGTCACGGCCACCATCCGCCAGGTGGTGCGGCTGTGACGGCCGCCGGGACCCACCCATCGGCGAGGGGCGGCGACGTGAGCACCGATGACCACGAGAACCACGACGGAAGGGATGGAGAGCGATGAGCGAGACGATGACCTACACGGTGCCGGGCATGACGTGTAGCCACTGCACGCATGCGGTGTCCACCGAGCTTCAGGCCGTCGCAGGGGTCCAGGCTGTCGACGTCGATCTGGAGACGAAGGCGGTGAAGGTGACCGGCGAGGGCCTGGACGACGCCGCCCTGCGAGCTGCCATCGACGAGGCCGGGTACGAGGCCGACTGATGACGGTCGTCCGTGACGGTACGGGCCGGGTCGAGCTGGCCATCACCGGCATGACCTGTGCGTCGTGCGCGGCACGGATCGAGCGCCGCCTCAACAAGCTGGACGGCGTGGCGGCGACCGTGAATTTCGCCACCGAGGAAGCGGCCGTCGAGTTCGACCCCTCGCTCGTCGACCTGGAAGACCTGGTGGCCGCGGTGGAGGCCGCCGGCTACGAGGCGGCGCTCCCGGCTGCGGGCGCCGATGACGACGACCCCACCCGCCCGTACCGGGCCCGGCTGGCCGTCGCCGGGTCGGCCGCGGTGGTGCTGGCCGCATTGGCCTGGTTCAGTGCCCTCCGGTTCCCGGGCTGGGAGTGGGTGGCGCTGGCGGTGGCCACGCCGGTCGTCTTCTGGGCCGGCTGGCCGTTCCACCGTGCCGCCCTGGCCAACGCCCGCCACGGCGCGGCCACCATGGACACCCTCATCTCGGTCGGGACACTGGCCGCCTGGACGTGGTCGACGGTGGTGCTTGCCAGCGGGATGCCCCAAGCCATCTACTTTGACACGGCGGCGGCCATCACCGCGCTCATCCTCCTCGGCCGCTACCTCGAGGCCCGGGCCAAGCGCCGCTCGGGCGAGGCCATCCGGGCCCTGGCCGCGCTCGGCGCCAAGGAGGCCCACGTCCTGCGGGACGGAGGGGAGGTGACGATCCCGGCGGCCGACGTGGTGGTCGGCGACCGGTTCGTCGTGCGGCCGGGGGAGAAGGTGGCCACCGACGGCGTGGTGGAGTCGGGGACGTCGGCCATCGACCGCTCCCTGCTGACGGGTGAGTCCGCGCCCGTCGACGTCGGCCCGGGCGACGAGGTGGCCGGGGCCACGGTGAACACGTCGGGCCGCCTGGTCGTGCGTGCCACCCGGGTGGGGTCGGGCACGGCGCTGGCCCAGATCGCCCGCCTGGTGGCCCAGGCCCAGGCGGGCAAGGCCGAGGTGCAGCGCTTGGCCGATCGGGTGTCTGCCGTCTTCGTGCCCATCGTGATAGCGGTCTCGCTCGCCACGTTGGCGGGGTGGCTGGTGTCGGGTGCGTCGGCGGAGGCGGCCTTCACCGCCGGGGTGGCTGTGCTCGTGATCGCCTGCCCGTGCGCGCTCGGACTGGCCACACCCACGGCGCTGATGGTGGGGACGGGCCGTGGCGCCCAGATCGGCGTGCTCATCAAGGGGCCCGAGGTCCTCGAGCAGACCCGGCAGGTGACGACGATCGTCCTGGACAAGACGGGGACGGTGACCGAGGGACGCATGGCGGTGGCGTCGCTGGTGCCGGCGCCCGGAGTCAGCGAGGAGGACCTCCTGGCGGCGGCGGCCGCGGCCGAGGCGGGCAGCGAGCACCCGGTTGCCCGGGCCGTGGTGGAGCTGGGCATGGTGCGCCTGGGGTCGGTGGAGGAGGCCGGGCACTTCACGGCCAGATCCGGTGTGGGGGTGGAGGCCGTCGTCGGGGGGCGGGCCGTCACGGTCGGCCGGCCGTCGTCCGGCGCGGACGCGGCGGCTGTCGCCCGGCTCGAAGGGCGGGGCGAGACGGTGGTCGAGGTGGTGGCCGACGGCGTGTCGCTCGGCCTGGTGTCGGTGGCCGACGAGGTGAAGGCCTCCAGCCGCGCCGCGGTGGCCGACCTGCGGGCACTGGGGCTCACCCCGGTCCTGCTGACGGGGGACAACGAGCGCGCCGCCCGTGCCGTGGCCGGCGCGGTCGGCATCGAGCGGGTGGTGGCCGGGGTGCTGCCGGGCGACAAGGCGGCCGAGGTCCGGCGCCTCCAGCAGGCGGGTGAGGTGGTCGCCATGGTGGGCGACGGGGTGAACGACGCCCCGGCGCTGGCCCAGGCCGACCTGGGGATGTCCATCGGGACCGGGACCGACGTGGCCATCGAGGCCTCGGACGTCACCTTGGTGACGGGTGACCTGCGGGCCGCCGCCGATGCCATCCGCCTGGCCCGCCGCACCCTCGCCACCATCAAGGGCAACCTCTTCTGGGCGTTCGCCTACAACGTGGTGGCCCTGCCCCTCGCCATCGCCGGCGTGGTCAACCCGGTGGTGGCCGCCGGGGCCATGGCGTTCTCCAGCGTCTTCGTGGTGACCAACTCGCTGCGCCTGCGCAGGTTCCGTCCCCACGCCGGCTGACGCCGAGCGCGGAGCGCAGCGTGCCGGTGATCGTCCACACCGGGCGGTCGAAGGAGGCCGGCCGGTGTGGTCGGGCTCGATCTGGGGGCGGACGGCGACGTGGTGAAGCCGGGTCCGGGGCCGGAGGCTCGTCCGGGGGGTCAGGAGCCGCCTCGCGCCTTCATCCGCTCGAGGGTGGCCCCCATGGCCCGGTGGACGGCGTCGACGGCCTGGAGGGGGCGGATCATGACGGTGAAGTCGACGATGGTCCCCGAGTCGTCGCACCGGATCATGTCGACGCCGTTCACGTAGGTGCCCTGCATGGTCGTCTCGAATTCGAGGACGGCGTCGTGCGTCCCGGTGACCTTGCGCACATAGCGGAACCGTCCGTCCCAGGGGTTGCCGTCGGGGTCTGTCGTCACCGGCTCTCGGGGCGTGCCCGCCCCCGGTGGCGCCACGGTGCCGGAGGTCCCGTCACCGCCGAAGGTCATGGACGCCCCCGTCAGGTACATGAGGACCAGGTCCTTGCCCCGCTGGGGCGTGTAGACGATCGGTGAACGGAAGACGGCGTCGTCGGCGATGAGCGCCTCCAGGGCCCCTCGTTCCCCCGTGAGGACCGAGTGCCAACGGTTGAGGCACTGCTCGATGGGGGACAGGTCGATCCCGTCGGTCAGGATGGACACGTCGGTCATTCGGGCTCCTCGTGCTGGGGACGGGTGTCACCGGGACGCTAGGCAGCCGGCCGTCGGTTGGCAATGCCGGGCCACGCCGGCCCCGGTCGGAGTGTGAGACTGCCCCCGTGCGCTCTGCCGACCTCGAACGCCGGACCCGCGCCCGACTGGCCGCGGCCGGATGCGTGGCCGCCGACGAAGAGGCCGCCATCCTGGTGGCCGAGGCGGACGACCGGGCCGCCGTCGAGCGGTGGGCGGCGCGCCGCGAGCGTGGCGAGCCGCTGGCGTGGATCGTCGGCCGGGTCGAGTTCATGGGCCGGACGGTGCACGTCGGGCCGGGGCTCTACGTTCCGCGGACCCAGAGCGAGGAGTTGGCTGCCCGTGCGGCCGAGCTCACGCCCCGGCGGGGCCGGGTCGCCGACCTGTGCACCGGCACCGGCGCGGTGGGCGCCTCCGTGCGGGCGTTCCGCCCGGCTGGCACGGTCGTCGGCACCGACCTCGACCCCCGGGCCGCGGTGTGCGCCCGCATGAACGGCATCGACGCCGTGGTGGCCGACCTCGACGCCGGCCTGGCCGGTGGCGCCTTCGACGTCGTGTGCGCGGTTGCCCCCTATGTGCCCACCGGCGCGTTGCGCCTGCTGCCGTCGGACGTCGTCAGCTACGAGCCCCACGTCGCCCTCGACGGCGGCGCCGACGGGCTCGACTTGGTCAGGCGCGTCGTCGCCGGTGCCGCCCGGCTGCTGGTGCCGGGGGGGTGGCTGGTGACCGAGATCGGCGGCGACCAGGGGGTGCCGGTGGGGGAGGCGCTGGCGGCCGCCGGGTTCGGGCGCCACGACTTCTGGAGCGACGACGACGGCGACCTGCGGGGGGTGGCCGCCCGCCTGGATCGCCGGCCCTGAGGGGTGCACCGCCGGGGTGGCGTTCAGGCCGGCGTGGCGTTCAGGCCGGCCGGGTGTCGAGGGCGGCGAAGGAACCGGTGGCCATGGCCACCTTGCGGCCGTCGTCGTCGGTCACCAGGGAGGCGAGGTGTACGACCTTGCGCCCCTGGTTGACGACCTCGGTGTCGATGTGGACCGTCCCGGCGGCCACCGGCCGGAAGAAGCGGATCTGCACCTCGATGGTGGCGCAGATCTGGTCGGGGCCGAGGGCGCTCTGGGTGGCGGCCCCCATGGTGGTGTCGACGGCGGTGAACAGCACGCCGCCGTGGGCCACGCCGTTGGGGTTGGCGTGGCGGGCGGGGTCGAGGCGCACGGTCCCGAGGGCATGCCCGGGTACGACCTGGTCGATCTCCAGGTTGCAGAACTCGGCGAGCGGGAACGTGACGGCTGCCATGGAGTCACTCTCCCACGCCCGGAGGGGCGGAGGCGGGCGTCGTCGCCCGGCGACGGGCGTCCGCGCCGTCCGACCGCCCGGCAACCCGTGACCCCATCCGGCCCAGGTGACGAGCGGTCGTCCACCCCCGGTCGTAGGATCGCCTCCGGGAACAGACCTGTCCCCGTGTTCGACGCACGGGGCGGCCAACCGGGAGACGGCGGAGGGGGGCGGGTGTCCATGACGGCTGGAGGGGGATCCGAGCGACAGGTGATGTCGGAGCGGCGCCGCGTCCGCCCGACGGCCAGGGATCGGCACGTGCCGAGGCGGGTCGTCTCCTGCCTCGTCGCAACCGTGCTGGGCACGGCCGGCGTGGTGGCCGGGGGCGGCGGACCTGCGGCGGCGACGGCTGCCCAACCGGGCACTGCGACCGGCAGGACGGCATCGTGGACCGACTGGTCCGTCGGCAGCCAGCTTCCGCCACCGACCGGCGGGCTCGACGCCGTCTCATGCCCGACGACCACTGACTGCGTGGCGGTGGGTGCCAATGCCAACGGCGGCGGGTCCATCCTCACCACAACCGATGGCGGGGCGACGTGGTCGGACCGGGTGGCTCCCACGGTGACGTTCGACATCAACGGCGTCCAGTTCAGCAGCCGGGGGTATGTGCTCGACGGCGTCTCCTGCTCCTCCACCCAGGCGTGCGTCGCCGTCGGCACCGTCTCCACCCGGGTCTCGTTCTTCGATGTCGTGGACGTCAGCGCCGCCATCCTCACCTCGACCGACGGGGGGGTGACGTGGACGAGCCAGAGCGTCCCGAACGGCGTGACCCAGCTCGCGGCCGTCTCGTGCCCGTCGACCACCTCTTGTGTGGCGGTGGGGAGCGCCATCCTCACCTCGACCGACGGGGGGGTGACGTGGACGAGCCGGAGCGTCCCGAGCGGCGTGACACAGCTGGCGGGCGTCGCGTGCCCGTCGACCACCTCCTGTGTGGCGGTGGGGAACGGCATCCTCACCTCGACCGATGGAGGGACGACCTGGACGAGCCGG
>JAJZAC010000175.1 GCA_021799615.1 Actinomycetes bacterium | reverse complement strand
CGTTCACGATCGACCCGCCGCCCGAGTCGAGCATGGCCGGCACCGCGGCGCGGCAGCACAGCCACACGCCCTTCAGGTTCACGTCCATCACCCGCTGCCAGGTCTCGGGCGGCGTGTCGAGCAGGCCGCCGTCGTCCGGAGGGAAGATCCCGGCTGCGGCGACGAGGACGTCCAGCCGGCCGTAGGACGAGACCGCCTCGGCCACCATGCCGGCAGCGCCGTCCTCCGACGCCACGTCCACGTCGACGGCCCGGGCCGTCCCCCCGGCAGCGGCGATCGCCGATGCCACCTCGCCGGCCGCGGTGCCGGCCAGGTCGGCCACCACCACCCTGGCGCCCTCGGCGGCGAACAGCTCACAGGTCACCCGACCGATGCCGCTGGCACCGCCGGTCACGATCGCCACCTTGCCCTCGAGCCGGCCCATGGTTCCCTCCGTTCCCGGTCCGCGCCGTCGCCGGGTGGCCCCCGGCGCCGAGTCGACGGGGGCAGACGCTACCGGTTGGCGCGGGAACGGGCCGGCTCCCACCCGGACGGGTGGGCCGGCGGCGACCGGTCGGGCCGGCGGCGACCGGTCGGGCCGGCGCGATACTGACCCGATGCCCGGACGCCCCGTCATCGCCCTCAGCGCACCTCGCGTGCGTGCTGCGTGGGGCTCGTGGGACCGCGAGGCCGCCGTGTTGTCGGTTTCCTACGTCGACGCGGTGGCGGACGCCGGGGGGATCCCGGTGGTGGTGCCACCGCCGGTCGGCGAGCCCGCCGGGGCCGGCGGGAACCCGGGCTTCGACGCCGGCGCCTGGGCGGCCGGGGTCCTGGCCGCCTGCGACGGCCTGGTGATGACCGGTGGCGGCGACGTCGACCCCGCTCGCTACGGCGGTCCGGAGGCCACTCCGGCGGCTGGCGTGCTGGTGGTGCGGGACGAGGCCGAGCTGGCCCTGGCCGGCGCCGCCGTCGACCGCGGTCTCCCCCTCCTCGCCATCTGCCGGGGGCTGCAGGTGCTGAACGTGGCCCTCGGGGGCGATCTCGTCGCCCACGTCCCCGACGTCGTGTCGAGCGACGCCCACCGACCGGCCCCCGGCGCCTTCGGCTCGGTCCTCGTGCACACGGTCGCCGGCTCGCTCGCCCGCCGGCTCCTCGGCCCCAGCGCGTCGGTGCCCTGCTCGCACCACCAGGCGGTGGGCCGGCTGGGTGACGGCCTGGTGGCCACCGCCTGGGCCGACGACGGGCTGGTCGAGGCGGTCGAGCATTCCGGTGACGGGTTCGTGATGGGCGTGCAGTGGCATCCGGAGGAGCGTGACGGTGCCGGCCTGTTCCGGGCGCTGGTGGAGCGGGCGAAGATGACGATGGAGGCGGAGGTGGGGATGGAGGCGACGTGACCGACGACGTGTTGACCGTGGTGAACCCGGCCACCGAAGAGGTGCTCGCCACCGTGCCGGCCGCCGGCGCCCGCGAGGTCGACGCCGCCGTCGCCCGGGCGGCAGCCGCGTTCCCGGTGTGGCGGGCGCTCGCCCCGGCCGACCGGGCCCGGCTCCTGCGCCGGTTCGCGGAGCGGGTCGAGGCCGACGGCGAGCACCTGGCCGCCTTGGAGACGGCCAACGTGGGCAAGCCCATCGCCGAGAGCCGCGACGACGTGGCCATGGTCGTGGAGGTCCTGCACTTCTACGCGGGGGCCGTCGACAAGCTGCGTGGGGCGACCGTCCCGGTGGCCGGCGGCGTCGACTGCACCTTCAGGGAACCCCTCGGCGTGGTGGGCGCCATCGTGCCCTGGAACTTCCCGGTGGCCATCGCCTCGTGGAAGATCGGCCCCGCCCTGGCCGCCGGCAACACGGTGGTGGTCAAGCCGGCCGAGCTGACGCCGCTCACCGCCGTCCGCATGGCCGAGCTGGCACTCGAGGCCGGTATTCCCCGGGGAGTGCTGGACGTGGTCGCCGGGACGGGGCCCGTCGCCGGGGCCCGCCTGGTCGGACACCCTGGCGTGGCGAAGGTCTCGTTCACCGGGTCGACGGCGGTGGGGCGCCAGGTCATGGCCCGGGCGTCGACCACCATCCAGCGGGTCGGCCTGGAGCTGGGGGGCAAGTCGGCCAACCTCGTCTTCGCCGACGCCGACCTGGACCGGGCGGCAGCGGCGGCGCCGGCGGCCGTCTTCGCCAACGCCGGGCAGGACTGCTGTGCCCGCAGCCGCATCCTCGTCCAGCGGACCGTGTTCGACGAGTTCCTGGTCCTGTTGGGCGCGTCGATGGACGGATGGCGGGTGGGGGATCCGACCGACCCGGCGACCCGGATGGGACCGCTCGTGTCGGCAGCGCGCCGGGAGGCGGTGGCCGGCTTCCTGGCCGCCGGCATGGGCGACCCGGGCGGCGGGCCGGTGGAGCCCGCCCTGCAGGGTGCTGTCCCCTCCGGGCCGGGCTGGTGGTTCCCGCCCACGGTGGTGGCGCCGGCCGACCCGCAGTGGCGCCTGGTTCGCGAGGAGATCTTCGGTCCGGTGGTGGCGGTCGTGCCCTTCGACGACGAGGAGGACGGCATCCGGTTGGCGAACGACACCCCCTACGGCCTGGCCGGGTCGATCTGGACCCGCGACGTCGGCCGGGCCTTCCGGGTGGCACGGGCGCTCGAGGTGGGCAACCTGTCGGTCAATTCGAACGGGTCGGTGCGGGTCCAGACCAGCTTCGGCGGCATGAAGCAGTCGGGCTTCGGCCGGGAGCTCGGTCTCGAGGCGCTGGACGGCTACACCGACGTGAAGAACGTCTTCGTGGCCACCGAGGCATGACGGCGGGGCGGGGCATCGGCGCCGGCCCGGTGGTGGTGGTGACCGGGGCCAGCAGGGGCCTGGGCGCTGGCCTGGCCGCCGGGTTCGCTGCCGCCGGCATGCGCCTCGCGCTCCTGGCCCGGAACGAGCCGGCGGTGCCCGCCGGTGCGGCGGCGGTGTCCCTGGCCGGCGACGTAGCCGATCCCGATGCCCTCGACCGGCTGGTGGAGGCCGCCGTGGGCGAGTTCGGCCGGATCGACAACTGGGTCAACAACGCCGGCCTCCTGGAGCCGGTGGGCCCGCTGGCC
>JAJZAC010000069.1 GCA_021799615.1 Actinomycetes bacterium | reverse complement strand
CGGCACCCCCGACGGGCGTCACCACCACCAGCCCGACCTACACCCCCTCGGCCACGGCCACCTCGGGCCTGCCCGTCGTCATCTCCCTCGACACGAGCTCCTCGGGCTGCACCCTCGCCTCGGGCACGGTCACCTTCACCGCCCAGGGCACCTGCATCCTCGACTTCAACCAGAGCGGTGACACCAACTGGGACCCGGCCCCCCAGGTCACCCAGTCGATCCCGGTCGCCCTCACCCCCCAGAGCGTCACCTTCACCTCGAGCGCCCCGACGGGCGTGTCGGTCATGAGTCCGTCGTATGCCCCGACGGCCACCGGTGGTGGTTCGGGGAACCCGGTGGTGTTCAGCCTCGATCCCTCGTCGACTGCCTGCTCACTGCGCAGTGGCATGTTCAGCTTCTTCGGCCAGGGCACGTGTGTGATCGACGCCAACCAGGCCGGGAACAGCCGCTACTCTGCCGCACCCCAGGTCGAGCAGACCATCATCGTGACGGGTGTCGGCTACCGGCTGGCGGGCGCCGATGGTGGGGTATTCGCGTTCGGTCAGGACAAATTCCTGGGTTCCCTCATCAGCCGCCATCAGACGCCGACGGCACCGATCTCCGGAATGGCAGCGACTCCTGACGGACTGGGTTACTGGCTCGTCGGAAGGGACGGGAACATCTACACGTTCGGCGACGCCCAGAACTACGGATCAGTCCTCTCCCAGCACATCCACCTGAACCAGCCGATCGTGGGCATGGCGGTGACGCCTGACGGCAAGGGCTACTGGCTGGTTGCGGCCGACGGCGGCGTCTTCACCTACGGTGACGCTTCATTCTTCGGCAATACCTACACGCTCGGGATCGAGAACCAACTGAACAAGCCGGTTGTCGGCATCGCGCCGAACCCTGACGGCAAGGGCTACTGGCTGGTTGCGGCCGACGGCGGCGTCTTCACCTTCGGGCAGGCGCGCTTCTTCGGTAACACCTACACGCTCGGGATCGAGAATCAGCTAAACCAGCCCATGGTCGGCATCTCGGTGACGCCGGACGGCCGGGGCTACTGGCTCGACGCTGGCGACGGTGGCGTCTTCGCCTTCGGCGACGCGCCGTTCCTCGGGAACACCTACACCATCCACGTCGAGAGCAGCCTGGTGAAGCCGATGGTCGGGATCGCGTCGAGCCCGACAGGCAAGGGCTACTGGCTGGTGGCGGCCGACGGTGGCGTCTTCACGTTCGGAAAGGCGCGGTTCATGGGCAATACGTACACCCTCGGGATCGAGGACGAGTTGAACGGTCCGATCGTCGCGCTGACCGAGGCACCCTAGGCCGGGGCGGCCGGCTTGGCACCGTGTCCCGGGGCCGCTGATCGCCCCGATGTTCCCGGGCTCGAGGGCGCCGCCAGGTCAGGTGGTCCCGACCGACCCGCGTCCGCCAGTTCCGGTCAGGCGCCACAGCACGGCGCTGGCCTCCGACACGATCCGGGCGATGAGCTCGGCCACGGTGGGCAGCTCGTCGATCGAGCCCACGACCTGGCCCGTGGGGAGCACGCCGGCGTCGGCCCGTCCGTCGACCAACGCCGCTTTGGTCATCATCGGGGCGTTGGCGGCCATGATCACCTGCGGCCACGAGAGGTCGGCCGAACGCCGCATCGCCCGCCCCTCGGCGAGGAGCGCCGGCAGCGTGGCCCCTGTCTCGCGCCGGAACGCATGTGCGTTCGCCAGCGCTCGGGGGAGCCGGCCCACCCAAGGGGCCCGCTCCAGCCGGTCGACCAGATCCGTGCGGATGACCCGCTGGGGAGCGCCGTCGATGGCGGTCGAGACCACGGTGCCGGTGACAGGGGTGGCGAGGTAGCGCTCCTTCACGGCATCGGGCACCCTGCTCTCTTTGGTGAGGAGGAACCGGGTCCCCATGGCGATCCCGACCGAGCCATAGGCGAGTGCGGCAACGAGGCCCCGGCCGTCGAAGAACCCGCCGGCTGCGACGACGGCAACCCGGTCGCCGACGGCGTCGACGACCGACGGGGCCAGCAGCGTGGTCGGCACGGCACCGGTGTGACCGCCTCCCTCGGCCCCCTGGGCGATGACTGCGTCGACCCCCCAGCCGGCGACCTTCTCGGCGTGCCTGCGGGCCCCCACCGTGGGCATGACCACCAGACCAGCCTCCTTGCAGCGGGACACGAGGGCGGGGTTGGGGGCCTGGGCGAAGCTGGCCACCCGGACGCCGTGGTCGATCATCAGGTCCACCCGGCGCCCGACGTCGTCGACATCGGTCCGCAGGTTGACCCCGAACGGGCGTTCCGTGCGGGTGCGGACCTCGTCGATCGCCCGCTCGAGCTGGTCGAAGGTCATCGTGGCCGACGCCAGGATCCCGAGAGCGCCGGCCTCGGCGGTGGCAGCCACCAGCCGGGGCCCGGCGACCCACCCCATGCCCGTCTGGACGATGGGCACGTCGACGCCCGCCAGCTCGCAGAATGGGGTACGAAGCGCGGGGTGGACGTCCGATGCCCGAGACAGGCCGTCGGAACCGGTCACGGCGGCACCTCTCGTGTGCGCAGCCCTCGCGGGTCGAGCTCGGCGATGAGCGTCGCCTCCTCGTCGGTGGGCAGCCTCGTTTCTTCGATCACGTCGGGGACGACCAGGTCGAACCCGGTGGCCGCCACGACGTCGTCGATGGCTACCCCGGGGTGGAGCGACCGGACTCGCATGACGTGGTCAGGCGTGTCGAAGTCGAACACGCCCAGATTGGAGATCACGTAGCCGATGTGGTGGAAGCGGGTTGCCGCCGCTCCCGCAGCTGCGGCCCGGTCGTAGCCGACGCCGGAGACGACGTCGACCGCGGCCACGAACGACCGGGGCGAGTGGTTCGGCACCCAGTAGCTGGTCGGATGGTTCACCGTGTTGCCGGGGGCACCGCGCACGCCGACCAGTTGGGCGGTGGGCCGGGACCAGTTCCCGATGGCCGAGATGTTCTGGTTGCCGTACCGGTCGATCTGCGACGCCATCATGATGAGCGATCGACGGCCCGACCAGACGACGTCGAACACCCGCCGGTAGGGCATGTGGGACTCGAGGACGAGGTCCGAGGGGTCGGTCCCGAGAGGCGGTGCTCCCGCCATGAGGGCGGCGTCCCCGTCGGTGAGCACGAGGTCGGGTTCGAAGGTGCGCCTGGCGAGGCGGGCGCCGAGCGTCGGAGCCGTGCCGAACGCGCTGGCCATCACCTCGCCGGCGCCACGGAAGACCTCGGCACAGGCGATCACACAGACGTCGGCCCGGGTGGGGGAGCCGGTGCCGGCGGCAGTCATGCCGCTCCCTCGGCCACGGCAGCCTGGTAGCCGGCCTCGTCGACCTCGAGGTAGCGGGCTGCGAAGGCCGCCCATGCCTCGGGATCACCGGCGGCCGTGACGTACGCCTGCTGGAAGGCCTCGTCCCGTCCGTAGTCGGGGACGCAGGCGGTGAAGTGGGCGCCGTGGGGCGTCTCCACCACGGCGTCGGTCAGCAGGCGGCTGATGCACCGGGTCTGGAGGGGGCCGTCTCCGACCAGTTCCTCCGTCGGCACCACCGCTTCGGTCGTCATCAGTCGACGGTCGGCCGCGCCGAGGAACAACTCGTCGAAGAACGGGTCGGGGCCGAGGATCTGTCCCGACCCGGATGCGTCGGCCCGGTTCACGTGGACGATCGCCGCGTCGAGTCGCAATGCCGGCATCGCCACCAGCTCCTCGCCGTCGTCGTAGGGGGAGCGCACCGTCCGCAGCTCGGGGTTGACCCGCAGCACGTCGGAACCGAGTCCGGCCCGGGTCGGGAGGAACGGGATCCGTTGCGATGCTGCCAGGAGCCCCAGGTAGAACATGCCCTCGTCCACTTCGGTCGCGGCCAGGCTGCCTGCCTGCCTGGCCGTCCGGAAGTGGGGATCGGTCGGGATCGAGTCGAGGGTCACGAAGCCGAAGACGATGCGGGCGACCTTGCCGGCCGCACAGAGGAGGCCGACGTCAGGACCGCCGTAGGACACGATCGTGAGATCCTCCAGGTCGGACCGGAGGATGGCCCGCACCGCGGCCATGGGCTTGCGGCGTGAGCCCCAACCGCCGATCCCGATGGTCATGCCGCTGCGCAGCTCGCCGATCAGCTCGTCGAGGGTGGCCCGCTTATCCGCCATCGGGAGCTCCGGGAACCACGCGACCGGCGGCGTTCATCGGGACGTGTCGGCGTCGCGCTTCTCGACGAACGCGCTGCGCTGCTCCTCGGCCACGCCGGCCACGTGGAGCTCGTAGGTGAAGCCCTGCTCGAACCGGTAGCTGCGGCGCACGTCGACGGGGTCGATACCGTTCAACGACTCCTTTGCCCGCCGGATGATGGTCGGGCTCTTGGCGGCGATCTCCCGGGCCAGGCCGGTGGCGGCGTCGTCCAGTTGGGCCCGGGGGACCACGGCGTGGATCGAGCCGTACGAGGCGAGCTCGGCCGCGGTCGCCGGGGTCGCGGTGTAGACCATGGCCCGCATCCGGTGCTGCGGCACCAGCCGGGCCAGGTGGGTGGCGGCGCCCAGTGCCCCCCGGTCGACCTCGGGCAGGCCGAAGGTGGCGTCGTCGGAGGCGACGATCATGTCGGCGTTGCCGGCGAGCCCGATCCCCCCACCGAGGCAGAAGCCATGGACGGCGGCGATGACCGGAACCTCGCACTCGTAGACGGCGGCGAAGGCGGCGAAGCAGCCGCGGTTGGCTCCCACGAGTGCCGCGTCGCCCTTGGCCTGGATCTCCTTGATGTCCACGCCGGCGCAGAAGCCCCTCCCCTCGGCCCGCAGGACGACCACTCGGTTCTCGGGCACCCGCCCGGCGGCCAGGATGGCGTCGGCCAGGGCGAACCACCCGGCCGCGTCGAGCGCGTTCACCGGCGGGTGGTCGATGACCACCTCGGCGATGCCGTGCTCCTTCTCATGGGTCACGATGGGCATGGACGCTCCAGGTCGTGCCGCACCGGCCCGGCGCCCACCCGGAGGCCAGCCGGCCAGGGGGACGACGCACCGGCACCGGCGACGTGGTCTGATATCTGATGGTGTGTCAGGAGAGTACCAGTATGGGCAGCGACGGGAGGATGGCGTGGTGACGAGCAGCGACGGGCACCGTATGGCGGTCGCGGCGTTCGACTACACCGGATCGGTGGTGGTCGTCACGGGGGGTAGTCGCGGCATCGGGCGCGGTGTCGTCCGGGCCTTCCTGGCCGCGGGCGCCGAGGTGGTCACCTGTGGGCGCCATCGACCGGCCGCCGGGGACGTTCCCGAAGCGACGGGGCCGGACGGGCGCCGCCGGACCGCCTGGTTCGTCGAGGCCGACCTGCGCGTCGCCGACGATGCCGATGCGGTGGTGGCCGAGGCCGTGTCGCGCTTCGGCAGGTTGGACGTCCTCGTCAACAACGCCGGCGGGTCGCCCCGGGCATCGGCGGCCACGGCCTCATCCCGGTTCTCGGAGTCGATCGTCGCGCTCAACCTGCTCGCTCCGCTCCAGTGCGCCCAGGCGGCCAACGCGGTCATGCAGGCGCAGGAGAGCGGTGGCGCCATCGTCAATATCGGGTCGGTGAGCGGCCTGCGGCCGTCGCCGGGCACCGCTGTCTACGGTGCGGCCAAAGCTGGCCTGGTCAGCCTCACCGGATCGTTGGCCGTGGAATGGGCGCCGAAGGTCCGGGTGAATTGCGTGAGCGCGGGGTTGGTAGCCACCGAAGCAGCTGCTGATCATTACGGCGGCGACGACGGGGTGGCCCGAGTGGCGGCCACCGTCCCCCTGGGGAGGATGGCGACACCGGACGACATCGCCGGGCTGTGCCTGTTCCTCGGGTCGGCCGCCGCCTCCTACGTGTCTGGGGCCAACCTGGTGGCCCACGGCGGTGGCGAACCGCCGGCGTTCCTGGCGGCAGCCGGTGGCGTGTGACCGTCGGCGCCGGCACTCCCAGCCCGGCCGCCGACCAGGTAATTCCCCCTGGTGCAGCGGGAATCGCCTCAAGGGGTGGTGCCGGGGGGACGATCCTGTCATTGTGAGTGACGTTGCGCACGAATCTGTGGCGGTCCCCGTCGCAGCGGAGTACCCGGTGCGGCCGTCATGATGACGACGATGGAAACGAGATCGCAATTCGCCCTCCCCGGTAAGCCGGTGGCCGAGTTCTCGCCGTTCGTCGACCTGTCCGACGGCCGGCTGCTCGGCATGGAGGCGTCCGTGCGGTGGGAGCATCCCGAGCACGGCACTATTCCCGGGCACCGGCTCGTGCCGTGGGCACAGAAGAACGGGGAGATCGTGCCCATCGGCTCCTGGCTTGCTGCGACTGCCTGCCTCGAGGCGCTCCGCTGGACGGCGAGTGTCCAGGTCGCGGTGAAGGTCACCCTTCCGCAGCTGGTCAGGGGGCAGGGCGCACTGGCCGTCCGTCGGGCACTCGAGTCGAGTGGCCTCTCCGCCGGCCGTCTGACCGTCGAGGTTCCCGAGTCCGCGGTCACCGACGAGGCCGCGCTCGCCGACCTCGTCGCCCTCGCCGACCTCGCCGTGGAACTGGCGGTGTTCGACGTGGGTGCGACCCTCTCGTCGTTCGAGCCACTGCGCGCACTCGGTGTGGGTGCGGTGAAGATCGACGGCCAGCTGACCGAGGGCCTGGGCGATGCCGGAGGCATGAGCCGGCTCGTCGTGGAGGCGGTCATCGACATGGCGCATGCCGAAGGGCTTGCCGTGCTCGTCGAGGGCGTCGGTGCCGCCGAGCAGGTGGTGGTGGCCGCCCGGATGGGGGCGGAGGCAGGTCAAGGGCCGTTCTTCTCGCCCCTGCTCGATGCCGAAGCCGCGGCCGACCTGGGTGCGGCTGACGACCTGGCCCACTTCTCGCTCTCGCCGCCGGCGGTCCAGGACCTCGTCCCGGACATGGCGGAGCCTGCCCGGTCCGCCGGTGGCACCACCGGGGTGGGCGACCGTCCCGGTCCGGGCACCGCCGGCCAGCCCGATGCCGACCACGTGGCATCGGGTACCGCAGAGTCCGGCGCCGATGCCCCTGCCGGCCACGAGCCTGACGGTGAGATCGCCGGCGACGAGCCGGCGGGTGGGGGTGACGGGTCTACCGGTGGGCCGACGTCGCAGAAGCGTGCTCGCAAGCCGTCGTCACCACGGGCTCCTGCTGCCAAGACGGCAGGGAAGCGGGCCGCCGCCAAGCGGCCACGTGGTCCCGGCACCAGTCCCGGAAGCCCCTGACCGACCTCCGGGAGCTCCGGACCGGTCGCCAGGGAAGGCCGGCGCACCGGCCCCGCCTCCCGTCGTGAGGCGCCGATCGGGGCGCGGCGACGCCGGAGTGGTCGGCGACCCCGGTTAGCAGCTATACCACAGTCCGTGAAACTCGCCGTAGTCAGAGAGACGCGCCCGGGCGAGACCCGCGTCGCCGTCGTGCCCGAGGTGGCGTCCAAGCTCGCCGCTACCGGAGTCGACCTGGTCATCGAGTCGGGAGCGGGTGCGGCAGCCCGGTTCCCGGACACCGCCTACGAGCAGGCCGGGGCGACCGTCGTGCCCGACGCGTCACGCGCCCTCCAGGGGGCCGACATGGTGGCCCACGTGCAGCCCGTGTCGGCCGACGAGGCCGCGTTGCTGCCCGAGGGAACGTCCGTCGTGAGCTTCCTCCAGCCTGCGGCGGCGGTCGATTCGGTGCGGGCGCTGATGGGGCGCAAGGCCACCGTCTTCAGCCTGGACCTCCTGCCGCGTATCAGCCGGGCCCAGTCGATGGACGCACTCTCCTCGCAGGCCACCGTGTCGGGCTACCGGGCCGGCCTGTCTGCCGCCGAGCACCTGGCCAAATTCTTCCCCATGTTCATGACGGCGGCAGGCACGGTTCCGCCCGCCCGCGTGCTCGTGATGGGGGCCGGCGTGGCCGGGCTGCAGGCCATCGCCACCGCCCGCCGGCTGGGGGCGATCGTCCGGGCCTACGACGTGCGGGCCGCGGCCAAGGAGGAGGTCCAGAGCCTCGGTGCCCACTTCGTCGAGTTGGAGCTCGAGACCCAGGAGGGGACGGGCGGGTACGCGCGGGAGCAGTCGGCCGAGTACCTGGCCAAACAGCGGGAGCTGCTGGCAGCGGAGGTGGCCGCCGCCGACGTCGTCATCACCACGGCGCAGATCCCCGGCCGCAAGGCGCCCGTGCTCGTCACCGAGGAGATGGTGCGCGGCATGGGTGACGGGGCGGTGGTGATCGACATGGCCGCGGACTCCGGTGGGAACTGCGAGCTGTCGGTGCCGGGCCAGGACGTCGCTGTCGGCGGTGTGACCGTGGTCGGCATGACCAATCCGCCCGCGACCATGCCCACCCACGCCAGCTTCCTGTTCTCCCGGAACATCGCCAACTTCCTCGGCCTCGTCGTCTCGGACGGCACGTTGGCCCCGGACTTCGCCGACGAGATCGTCGCCGGAATGTGCGTTGTCCGGGCCGGCGAGGTGGTGCACGCGCCGACGGCAGAGGCACTCGGTCTCCCGGCCCCGGCTGCCGCGGAGGACTCCGCATCCGACCAGTCACCGAAGGGGGAGTCGTGAGCGTCACCGGGATCGTCGAGTTCCTGACGATCTTCGTCCTGGCCGCGTTCGTCGGGAACGAGGTCATCTCGAAGGTCCCCAGCATCCTCCATACCCCGCTCATGTCGGGGAGCAACGCCGTCCACGGGATCATCCTCGTGGGGACGATGATCGTGCTCGGGTCCGCCCACGGCACCGTCCAGCTCGTCCTGGGCTTCCTGGCCGTGCTGCTCGCTACCCTGAACGTCGTCGGCGGGTTCGTCGTCACCGACCGGATGCTCGAGATGTTCAAGGCCAAGCCGGCCAAGCCGGCCGACGACGGATCCGCGGCAGGGGGTGCCAAGTGACCCTCGGCACCTGGACAGACCTGGTCTACCTCGTGGCGGCCACCGGGTTCATCCTGGCCCTGAAGGGGCTCAGCTCGCCCAAGGGAGCCCGCGCCGGCAACCTGGTCGGTGCCGGCGCCGCCACCGTCGCCATCGGCTTTACGTTCACGAACCCCGACGTGCGGGCCCACGCGCTGAACCTCGTCCTCATGATCGTGGCCATGGTGATCGGCGCGGCCATCGCCGTGCCGGCGGCTCGCCTGGTGAAGATGACGGCGATGCCCCAGATGGTGGCCATCTTCAACGGCGTGGGCGGCGGTGCCGCTGCGCTGGTGTCCATCGTCGTGTTCCTCATCGACTCGCCGGGCTCGCCGGCCGTCTACCGGATCGCCGAGGTCCTCTTCGGCGTGCTGGTCGGTTGCGTGTCGTTCGCCGGGAGCGCCGTCGCCTTCGCCAAGCTCCAGGAGCTGATGACGGGGCGCCCCATCACCTACCCCGGCCAGCAGGCGATCAACGCGCTGGTGGGGTTGGCCATCCTCGGACTCGCCGTCGCCACCCTGGTGACGGCGAACACGGCGCTGCTGGTGGTGCTGGCCGTGCTCTCGCTGGTGCTCGGGGTGATCTTCGTGCTGCCCATCGGCGGCGCGGACGTGCCGGTGCTCATCTCGCTCCTCAACTCGTTCACCGGCCTGGCCGTGGCCGCCTCGGGCTTCACGCTGAACTCGAACCTCCTCATCATCGCCGGGACCCTTGTCGGCGCCTCGGGCATCCTCCTGACCCGGATGATGAGCCAGGCCATGGGCCGCTCGCTGCCCAACATCCTCTTCAGCGCCTTCGGATCGGTCGTCACCGCCGCCGGCGGCGCCGACGGGTCCGGCGCCGACGTCCGCCCGGTGCGGACGGGGACCCCCGAGGACATCGGCGTGCTTCTTGCCTACGCCCGCAAGGTGGTCATCGTCCCCGGCTACGGGTTGGCCGTGGCCCAGGCCCAGCACACGGCGAGGGAGCTGGCCGACGCCTTGGCCGAACGAGGCGTCGAGGTCATCTACGCCATCCACCCGGTGGCCGGGCGCATGCCTGGCCACATGAACGTCCTGCTGGCCGAGGCGAACGTGCCCTACGACCAGTTGAAGGAGATGGACGAGGCCAACCCGGAGATGTCGACCGCTGATGTGGCGCTCGTCGTCGGGGCCAACGACACCGTCAACCCGGCGGCGAAGAACACACCGGGCAGCCCGATCTACGGCATGCCGATCATCAACGCCGACCAGGCCGAGCACGTCGTCTTCCTCAAGCGCTCGATGCGTCCGGGGTTCGCCGGTATCGACAACGAGCTGCTCTACGACCCGAAGACCACGCTCCTGTTCGGCGACGCCAAGGACACCCTCACCAAGCTGGTCGCAGCGGTCAACGCCGCCTGACCGCTGCCGCACGGCCTCTCGCGACCGTGCGTGGTCGGCGACGTGCGCTCCGCGGCAAGATGGGTCCGTGGCGCGGTGCCGCCTGGCCTCCGGGCCGGTGGCCCCCTAGGGTTACCGGCCGGGACCGCGGCCAGCCGCGCCTGACGGGTCCGTGCCACGCGCTGGCGACGAAGGGGGCGAACGCCGATGGGTGCGGTGCAGTCGATGGTGCAGGCGGCCCTGCACACCATCAGGCTGACTCTGGCCGCGCTGCTGGCCAGCGCCGGCCTGTCGGCCGGCGCACCGGTCGTGGGGCAGCAGGTGACGGCACTGGCCGGCCCCGGCGCGGTGGCTGCCACTACCACCATGAACGCGGTGTTCACCGTCCCGATCTTCGGTGGGTACGGCGAGCAGCCGGTGACGATCAGCTCGTCGGCCCCGGCAACGGTGACCCAGGGGACCACGTTCTCCGAGACGTTCACGCCGGCACCGACGCTGGTGCCCGAGAGCGACCCCGTGGGCGACATCACGGCCACCGTCGCGTCCATCCACGGGATCACCATCATCATCCCCGTCCCAGCGAACGCCACCTACGTCTCCGAGCTCCTGTCGGGGACCGGCTCCTACACGGGCGGACCCGGTGGGACCGGCGGGACGTTCCCGGTGACGTCGGTCGAGTGCACGGCGGTGGGCCAGCCCGGCTGTACGGCGACGCCGGGGTCACCGACCTTCCGCTCGGTGACGACCCTCCCCTACCTGGAGCTCGACACGGGGGGCTCCGAGCTCCCGGCCGGGTCGACGGTGCACTTCCCCACGATCACCGTGACCTTCGACGCGTCGGGGCCTGCCGGATCGACGATCGTCCCGGCGATGAGCGAATTCGACGTGACGGCGGACGTGCTCGCCCCCGTCCCCCTCATCTCCGCCATCAAGGCCTGGCCGGCGGCGCCGCTCACGCCCACGACCCGGAACCCGGACGATCCGCTGCCGCCCTACGAACCGACTCCTCTGGCGTCCACGGCCATTGCCCCGCCGGCAACCGCTCCCGGCTACTGGGTGGCGGCCCGCGACGGCGCGGTATCGGTCGACGGTCACGTGGCGCCGCTCCAGGCGTTTCCCGCTGGCGCATCGCCGGTGGTCGGGATCACGTCGACGCCCGACGGAGGCGGCTACTGGCTGGTGACGGCTAGTGGCAGCGTATTCCCCTACGGCGACGCCACCTTCGCCGGGTCGGCCGGCGGTCTCCACCTCAACCAGCCCATCGTCGCCATGGCCCGGACACCCGATGGCAGGGGCTATTGGCTGGTGGCGTCCGACGGCGGCGTGTTCGCCTATGGCGACGCCACCTTCCACGGGTCAGCCGGCGGTCTCCACCTCAACCAGCCCATCGTCGGGATGGCGGCCGACGCCGCCACCGGCGGCTACTGGCTGGTGGCCTCGGACGGCGGGATCTTTGCCTTCCAGGCGCCGTTCTACGGATCGGCCGGCGCTCTTCATCTGAACCAGCCCATCGACGGCATGGCCAGCACGGCCGACGGCCAGGGCTACTGGCTGGTGGCGGCCGACGGCGGGGTGTTCGCGTTCGGCGACGCCGCTTTCTACGGGTCCACCGGCGACCGCCACTTGCGCAGCCCCATCGCCGGCATGGCCACCGATGCGGCCACCGGTGGCTACTGGATCGTGGCCGCCGACGGCACCGTGTACGCGTTCAACGCACCGTTCCTGGGTTCGGACGCCGACCCCCGGCGGGGCGTGCCGGCGGTGGGGATCACTGCCGTCCCGTACAGCTGACGGACATGCCGTCGGAGCCTCGCTGACTCAATGATCGGCTCCGCCCAAAACGAAGACAACAGCGACCACTTAGAGTGGGCAACTGGGTGTGGGGAGTGACAAGGGCCTAGAGTCGCGACGAAATGTCGCCGATGTTAGGAACCAGTCGGTACGAACGGCTGCGCTGCCGTGCGCCCCGGTAACACTCGACGGCCTCCGGTCCTGCCCAGGAGTGGACAGGGGAGGGAAAAGGAGGCGCCAATGCCGGTTGGAGAGTTCACTTCGACGGTCGGGAGGCGTTTCGCCGCGGCTGTGGCCGCATGCCTTCTTGTGGGCACCACCATGGCCGTGGCCGCTTCGCCTGCCCAGGCAGCCTCGGCACCGACCATCGCGAACGGGATCGGCGCGTACGTGCCGTCCTCGACCGCCGGAAGCCCGAGCCGACCTCTGGCCAGCCAGTTCGATGTCCTGACGTTGGTCGCTGGTGGCGCATCAAGCGTGAACACGTCTTCTCTGTCCATCGTCAGCGCTCCCAGCAGCGGAACCGCGTCCCTCATCACAACCTCGACGACCGGAATCATCACGTACCAACCGTCGACGTCGACGACCGGACCGCAATCGTTGACGTTCGCCTACTGCGCCCCGACCTTCACCTATCCGACAGCGGGCGAGTGCGCGACGGCCTCCCTCACCTTTTCCCCGGTCCCCTCCTTGCAGGCAGAAGGAAGTGCCATCAGCACGGCAAGCGGAGACGCAGTGGTCGTCCAGGATCTGGCCCAGACCTCCGTCAGCGCCACCGTCCTCCCTGCGGGGAGCACCGTCACGCTCGCGATCGCCTCGGGTGCGGTGCAGGTTCCGGCTTCGGTGCCCGTTGGCGGCGGCACGGCTCAGCTGGATTCGTTGGCGGGCCTTGCGGAGATCATCCCGGTCCCGTCCAGCCTCTCCTATGTCAGCGGTTCGGCTGTCGTGACGGGCGGTGACGAGACGACTGCCGGGGCACTCACCGTCGCCTATTGCACGGCGACCACTGCGTCCTGCACAGCCCACCTCGGGACTGGCAACTACAAGACGTCGCTCCCCTACCTGGAATTGAGCCTCCCCACTTCGCTCCTCCTACCAGGCGGTTCCTCGCTCGACCTGCCCACCGTGGCTGCGCAGTTCACCGTGACCGGGGCTGCCGGCACGGTTGCCGACCTGCAGGCGACCGAGCTCCAAGCTTCGGCCGCCCTACAGATCGGGACGTCTGTCAACTCCTACTCGTTCGATGGCTATCCGACGACGGTCGGGACTGCGGCCGATCCACCCCCGTACCAGGCCCCTGAGAACGTGTATTCAGGGACAGTCGAGGCTGTTCCGGGAGCACCTTCCATCACGGCGATCAACCCCGGCAATGGCCAGGTGTCGCTGCAGTGGTCTGCGCCGGCGACCGATGGCGGCAGTTCGATCACGGGGTACACGGTGACGGTGCTTTCCGGCGGTGTAGTGCAGGCTTCGTACAATCTGGGAAACATCATCGGCACGACCATCTCGGGCCTCGCCAACGGTACCGCCTATACATTCTCTGTCGCCGCAACCAATGCCAACGGCAGCGGTCCGGCATCGGCACCTTCAGCTGCGGTCACTCCCTACACCATCCCGGGCTCACCGAGTATCGGGTCCGTCACCGCTGGGGACTCGTCGGCGACCGTCTCGTGGACCGTTGGCAACGACAACGGCGCGGCTGTCACGACGTTCACCATCACCCCCTATATCGGGACCACAGCCCAACCACCGATCACGGTCAACGCGGTGTCGGGGACGTCCACCGATCCGACACCTGGGTCCACCGACAGCTTCGTTGTGGGGAATCTCGTTAACGGCACTCCCTACGCGTTCCAGGTCAGCGAGACGAACGCCGCTGGCGCCAGCCCAGGATCCTCCCTCTCGGGCGTGGTTACCCCTGCGGTCGGTGTCTCGCCACCTGCCGCACCGACGATCGGCGCAGCCACAGCCGGGAATAGCCAGGCGACAGTCAGCTGGACTGTCGGTTCTGACAACGGCAGTGCAATCACCGACTTCGTCGTCACCACGTACTCAGGTGGAACTGCAATCTCGACGATGACGATTCCCGCAGGGGCGGTGGGGTCCAGTACCGATCCGACACCCAATGCCGTGGATTCCACCTCGGTCAGCGGGCTGAGCAACGGCACCGCCTACACCTTCACCGTGGCAGCCACCAATTCCGGTGGCCTCGGGCCGGCATCAAACCAGTCTGCTTCGATCACGCCGTACACGACGCCGTCCGCATCGCTCATGGGCACGGCAGTGCCGGCAAGCGGAAGTGCAATCGTGAACTGGACGGTCGGATCAAACGGCGGCTCTCCGATCACGAGCTTTCTCGTAATCGCCTACTACGGGACCTCCGCGCTTCCGACGGTCACGGTCCCGGCGGTAGCGGGCACCCAGACCGATCCCACCCCCGGAGCGGGCGACTCTTTTACCTTTACCGGGCTCACCCCCGGCACCGCCTACACCTTCAGGGTTCGCTCAGTCAACGACGCAGGAGATGGGGCGTACTCGGCCGCCTCCAACTCGGTCACCCCGACAGCGGTCCCCGGTGCCCCCACCATCGGGACGGCCACAGCCAACGCCAACGGAACGGTCACCGTCACCTGGACGGCACCGTCCCAGACGGGCGGAAGCGCCCTCACCTCCTATGTGGTGACCGCTTCACCGGCCTGTG
>JAJZAC010000068.1 GCA_021799615.1 Actinomycetes bacterium | reverse complement strand
GGGGCACCCGCTCCGCAAGGACTACGGGGTCGGGCGGGTGCCGGTGCAATTCAAGGAGGCACCGGGTCCCCGATGACGGAACGCGGCGACGACCTCTTCCCCGGCGACACCGGCACGGGCGACCTCCTGGCTGCGGAGACCTCCGAGGGCAGTCAGGAGCTGACCCCGCGCTCGACCACCGACGCCGGAGAGCTCCGCCGCGAGGTGGGGGCGGTCCTCCGGATGCCCGAAGGCGTGGCGGTCGACCCGTCCGACATCGACATCGAGCGGTCCGACGACGAGTCGATGATCATCAACATGGGGCCCCAGCACCCCTCGACCCACGGCGTGCTCCGGCTGATGCTCGAGCTGGACGGCGAGACCGTCCTGCGCACCAAGCCGGTCATCGGGTACCTCCACACGGGCATGGAGAAGACGGGCGAGGAGCTGACCTACGTCCAGGGCGCCACCAACGTCACGCGGATGGACTACCTGTCCCCTCTCAACAACGAACTGGTCTTCTCGCTCGCCGTCGAAGCGCTCCTCGGGATCGAGGCCCCGGACCGCGCCCAGTGGATCCGGATGCTCATGTCCGAGCTGAACCGGGTCTCCTCCCACCTGATGTGGATGGCCACGAACGGCATGGACCTCGGTTCGACCTCGATGATGATCTACGGGTTCCGGGAGCGCGAGATGGTGCTGGCCTTCTTCGAGAAGACCACCGGACTGCGGATGAACCACAACTACATCCGGCCCGGCGGGGTCGCCGCCGATCTCCCCGACGGGTGGGAGGACGACGTCGCCGTCATCTGCGACACCGTCCTGCCCCGGACCTTCGAGTACGACGAGCTCCTCACCGGTCAGCCGCTGTTCCGGCAGCGGACGGTCGGCATCGGGAAGCTGTCGGCCGAGGAGGCCGTCGCCCTCAGCCTGACCGGGCCCATCCTGCGGTCCACCGGGATCCCGTGGGACCTGCGCCGCTCGATGCCGTACCTCCACTACGACGAGATCGACTTCGACGTGATCGTCGGCACCTACGGCGACAACTTCGACCGGTACTCGATCCGCCTCAACGAGATCCGGGAGTCGATCCGCATCATCCGCCAGATCGTGGAGCGGATGCCGGCGGGCGACTACCGCCTGCAGGACAAGAAGGTCACGCCGCCCCCCCGTGCCCGCATCGACGAGTCGATGGAGGCGCTCATCCACCACTTCAAGGTGTTCACAGAGGGGTTCCGCGTCCCCGAAGGAGAGGTGTACGTCGCCGTGGAGTCGCCCCGGGGTGAGCTCGGTTGCTACATGGTCTCGGACGGCGGCTCCAAGCCCTACCGGATGCACATCCGGGGGCCGAGCTTCGTCAACCTGCAGGGCCTCCCCGTGATGATGCGTGGCGGGCTGGTGGCCGACGCCGTCGCCGTGTGCTCGTCGGTGGACCCGGTGATGGGGGAGGTGGACCGGTGAGCGGCCACCTGAACCCCGACGTCCTGGACCGGGCACGGCAGCTCATCTCCCTCTACCCGGAGCCCCGCTCCGCCCTCGTCCCCCTGTGCCACCTGGCCCAGGAACAAGACGGCTGGCTCCGCCCCGAGGCCATGGCCGAGATCGCCGAGCTGGTGGGCGTGACGCCGGCCGAGGTCCAGGGGACGGCGTCGTTCTACGACATGCTCCACCTCGAGCCGGTCGGCACCTACCTGGTCTCGATCTGCACCAACATCGCCTGCATGCTCGACGGCGGCCTCGAGCTCCTCGAGCACGCCGAGGAGCACCTGGGGGTCGGCGTCGGCGGCACCACCGAGGACGGCATGATCACGCTGGAAGAGGCCGAATGCCTGGCCGACTGCGACCGCGCCCCCTGTGTGCAGGTCAACCACCGCTACGTGGGCTCGCAGACGGCCGAGTCGTTCGACGCCCTGATCGAGGACCTGCGGGCTGGTCGCCGCAGCGACGAGATCCCGTCCCACGGGACGCTGATCCGGGTCCGTCGCGACGGCGGGCTCCGGGCCGATCCCGAGCAGGTGGCGCGGGAGCGGGCGGCCATGGCCGAGGCCAAGGCCCGCCGGGCTGCCGACCAGGGTGGTGGGTCCTGATGGCGGTCACCGAGGCCCCGCGCATCGTCACGGCCAGGATCGACCAGCCCGACTCGCACACGTTGGAGCGCGCCCTGGCCACCGGCGCCTACCAGGCTCTCCGCAAGGCGCTCGCCATGACCCCCGAGGCGGTCGCCGCCGAGGTGGACGCGGCGAGCCTGCTCGGCCGGGGCGGTGCCGGGTTCCCGGCGGGGCGCAAGTGGGCGATGCTGCGTTCGTCGCCCGTCACCTACCTGGTGGTGAACGGCGACGAGTCGGAGCCGGCGACGTTCAAGGACCACCTGCTGGTCGAGCGCGACCCCCACCAGCTCATCGAGGGCGTGCTCATCGCCGCCTACGCGCTCCAGGTGTCACGCGCCTTCATCTTCCTGCGGGGGGAGTTCGCCCTCGGGCTCGAGCGGGTACAGGCCGCCCTGAACGAGGCGTACGGCTACGGCGCGGTCGGTGCCGACATCTTCGGCTCCGGCTTCTCGGTCGACATCGTCGTCCACCCCGGTGCCGGTGCCTACATCTGCGGCGAGGAGACGGCCCTGCTCGAGTCGCTGGAGGGCAAACGGGGCTTCCCCCGCATCAAGCCGCCCTTCTTCCCCGCCGCCATCGGCCTCTACGGCGAGCCCACGGTGGTGAACAACGTCGAGACGATGTCCAACCTGCCATGGATCGTCACCCACGGCGGTGCCGCCTTCGCCGCGTTGGGTGAGGGCCGTTCGACCGGGACGCGTCTCTTCGCCCTGGCCGGTCACGTGCGGAACCCGGGTGTCTACGAGCTGGAGATGGCGAAGACCACCTTCGCCGACCTGATCCACGCGCCGGTGCTGGGCGGCGGCGTCCGCCACGGACGGGAGCTGAAGGCGTTCATCCCCGGTGGCGTCTCCGCACCGTGGTTCGGTCCCGACCAGGTCGACCTGCCGCTCGGCCAGGACGAGGTGGGAGCCGCCGGTTCCATGCTCGGGTCGGGTTCGGTGGTCGTGATGGACGACCACACCTGCGCGGTGCGGGCATCGTGGAGGATCACCAAGTTCTTCTCACGGGAGTCGTGCGGCCAGTGCACGCCGTGCCGCGAGGGATCCGGATGGCTGGAGCGGATCATGGAGCGCATCGAGACCGGACGCGGCCGGTCCGAAGACCTCGATCTGCTGCTCGACGCGTGCGACAACATCGCTCCCGGGCTCACCTGGCCACCACAGCAGACGACGATCTGCGTGCTCGGGCCGTCGATCCCGTCCTCGATCCACTCGGCCATCGTCATGTTCCGGGACGAGTTCCTCACCCACGTCAAGGAAGGGGGATGTCCCTATGGCTGAGCAGCCCGCCGGTGCCGCCAGCACCGCCACCGAGGCAGCCGAGGAGGGCGTCACCTTCACCCTGAACGGACGACCGGCACAGGCCCGCAAGGGCGAGATGCTCATTGCCGCGGCCGAACGCGCCGGTGTCTTCATCCCCCGGTTCTGCTACCACCCGCGGATGAAGTCGGTCGGGGTGTGCAGGATGTGCCTGGTCGAGGTGTCCGGTCCCCGGGGTGCCACCCTGCAGCCGTCGTGCTACCTCGAGGTGAGCGAAGGCATGGAGGTCGTCACCGACTCGCCGAAGGTGAAGAAGGCACAGGACGGGGTGCTGGAGTTCCTGCTCGTCAACCACCCGCTCGACTGCCCCGTGTGCGACAAGGGCGGCGAGTGCCCGCTCCAGGACCAGACCCTGGCCTACGGGCCCGGCGAGTCCCGGTTCGTCGAGGAGAAGCGCCACTTCGAGAAGCCGATCGCGATCTCGGACCTGGTCCTGCTGGACCGGGAACGCTGTATCCAGTGCAGCCGGTGCACCCGCTTCGCCGCAGAGGTGGCCGGCGAGGCGCAGATCGACTTCGCCGGCCGGGGCGAGATGATCGAGGTGTCCCCCTTCCCCGACCAGCCGTTCTCCTCGTACTTCTCCGGCAACACCGTGCAGATCTGTCCGGTGGGCGCGCTCACCGCGGTGCCCTACCGGTTCACCGCCCGGCCATGGGATCTCGACCAGGTCGAGTCGACGTGCACCACGTGCGCCGTGGGATGCCGGGTGGCCGTCCAGTCGTCGGCGAACCGGTTGACCCGCATCCTCGGCATCGACGCCGAGCCGGTGAACCACGGGTGGCTGTGCGACAAGGGCCGGTTCGCCTTCGAGTCGGTCAACGCCGAGGACCGCATCACCCAGCCACTGGTGCGTCGTGACGGCGAGCTGGTGCCGGTGAGCTGGCACGAGGCGCTGGCCGAGGCGGCGGGGGGCCTGCAGCGGGCGCTGGCCGACGGCGGGCCGGACGCCATCGGCGTGCTCGGCGGTGCCCGCCTCACCAACGAGGGCGCCTACGTCTGGGCCCGGCTGGCCAAGGGGGTCATCGGCACCGACTCGGTCGACGCCCAGCTCGGCGACGGTCTGCCGGCGGAGACGGTCCTCGGGCTGCCCCGTGCCACCATCGACGACGCGGCCGGCGCCGACACGGTGGTCCTGCTGACCGGCGACCTCCGCGAGGAGCTGCCCGTCCTCTTCCTGCGGCTCCGGTCGGCTGTGGTCGACGGGCATGCGGCGCTGATCGAGCTGTCGGCACAGCCGAGCGCGTTGACGCCGCACGCCACCGCCTTCCTGCAGTACCGGCCGGGTGACGTGGTGGAGGTGGCCCGTGCGCTCGCCGGCGACGGACCCGCACCCCGGGGGATCGACGCCGCGCAGGTGGAGGAGGCGCGCCGCCGGGTGCGGACCGGCGACGTGGTCGTGGTCCTCGGCCGCCCCTCCCTGGCCGAGGACGGCGCCATGGCGGCCGAGGCAGCCGAGGTGCTGGCCGGCCTGCCCAACGTCCGGTTCCTCCCCGCGTTGCGACGGGGGAACGTCCACGGAGCGCTGGACATGGGTCTGGCTCCCGGGCTCCTGCCCGGGCGGGTCACCCTCGAGTCGGCCGGTCCCTGGTTCGACGCGGCGTGGGGCTCCACGCCGGCGCGCCGGGGACGGGACTGCACCGGGATCCTGGAAGCAGCGGCCGGTGACGGCGACGGGCCCGCGGTGGCGGCGCTGGTGCTCCTCGGCTCGGAGCCGGCCGTCGACGTGCCCGACCGCCACTTGGCCCGGCGCGGCCTCGAGGGCGCCGGGTTCGTCGTGGCGGTGACCTCCATGCCGGGGCCGTCAGCCGAGCGTGCGGACGTGGTCCTTCCCGCCGCCGAGGCCCACGAGCGGCCGGGCACCACCACCAACATCGAAGGCCGGGTCAGCCGGCTGGGACAGAAGCTGGTGCCGCCGGGCCAGGCCTGGCCCGACTGGATGATCGCCGCAGAGCTGGCCCGCCACCTGGGGACCGATCTCGGCCTCGACTCCCTCACCGCGGTGTGGGCGGAGATCGAGCGCCTCGCTCCCGCCTACGCCGGCATCACCACCGAGGTCCTCGACGCCCCCTGGAGCCGCGACGGGGTGGTGGCACCGTTCGGCGGCGCCCCGTCGCCGTCGGCCACCGCGCCGCTCGATCCCATCGCCGTGCCCGGGGTCGAGTCGGTCGAGCGCCAGGGTGCGCCGCCGCGTGCCGGTGCGACGGCGACGGCGGGTGGCACCCCGAGCGCAGGAGCAGGCGAGCGGCCGCCGGTCCTGTCGGGTCCGGCGGGGACCAGCGCCCCCCACGTCGCGCCGACCGACAGCTACTCCTTCCGGCTGGTCGTCGGTCGCACCCTCTACGACGGGGGCGCGTCGGTGGGCGCGTCGGAGACCCTCGCCGCGCTGGTGCCCAGCGCGTCGTTGCGGGCCAACCCGCACGACCTCGACGACCTGGGTGTCTCCACCGGGGACCTGGTGCGGGTCCGCACCGCACGCGACAGTGCGGTGGTGCCGGTGTCCGCCGACCCCGCCCTGCCCCGGAACGTGGTCGCCACCGAATTGAACGTGCCGTTCGGCGACGGCACCGCCGGTGACCTGATCGACGCGGGGGCGCCCGTCGTCGAGCTCCGTCTGGAGACGCCGTGAGTGCCGTCCTGGCCGGCCTGCCGGCGTTCCCCGCCACCGATCCGCTCTACGCCCATGGCGTCGGGCTGGCCGTGTACCTGATCGTCCTGGTCAAGGTGTTCGTCGTCTTCGCGGCGCTGATGGTGTCCGTGATGCTCATGATCTGGTTCGAGCGCAAGGTGATCTCGGACATGCAGAGCCGGATCGGCCCAAACCGGGCCGGCCCGTTCGGGATCATGCAGACGCTGGCCGACGGGATCAAGCTGTTCTTCAAGGAGGACTTGGTCCCGGAGCGGGCGGACCGGGTCGTCTTCAAGCTCGCTCCCTACCTGACCATCATCCCCGCCTTCCTGGCCTTCGCCATCGTCCCCATCGGTGGCGAGGTGACGGTGGCCGGCCACACCTTCGAGCTCCAGCTGGCGGACCCGCCCATGGGCATCCTCTTCCTGCTGGCCATGTCCTCGATCGCCGTCTACGGGATCATGCTGGCCGGGTGGTCGTCCGGGTCGAAGTACCCGCTGCTCGGCTCGGTGCGGGCCTCGGCCCAGATGGTCTCCTACGAGGCGGCCCTCGGGCTCACGGTGGTGGCCGTGGTACTGGTGTCCGGTTCCCTCTCCACCCGCGCCATCGTCAACGCCCAGGCGCTGCACGTCTGGCAGTGGAACGCCATCCGTCTCGGGATCGTCCCGTTCCTGATCTTCTTCGCCGCCGTCGTGGCCGAGACCAACCGGCCGCCCTTCGACCTCGTCGAGGCGGAGTCGGAATTGGTGGGCGGGTTCCACACCGAGTACTCGTCGATCCGGTTCGCCCTGTTCTTCCTGGCCGAGTTCATGAACACCATCACCATGTCGGCCATCACGGTGACCCTGTTCTTCGGTGGCCCGGACGGACCCGTCCCCCACATCGCCCACCTGGCCTGGTTGTGGCCGATCCTCTGGTTCCTGGGCAAGACGATCGTGTTCCTCTTCGTCTTCGTGTGGCTGCGAGCGGCGCTTCCCCGCATGCGCTACGACCAGCTGATGGACCTCGGCTGGAAGCGGCTGATCCCGCTGGCACTCGGCTGGTTGCTGATCGTGGCCGGGTTCCTCGTGGACGGGTGGTGGGGGGTGGCCATGGCCGCGGCGGTGGTGGTCGGGGGCGTCCTCGTGGCACGTGCCTTCGCCGTCGGGGGTATGCGCGAGACCGAGCGGGCGATCCTGCCGCCGGTGGGGGAGCGGGTCTGGCACCGCCCGGCGTCGCCCACGACTCCCGAAGGGGGTGACCGCCGGTGAGCGACGAGTGGGTGGACGAGCCGATGGAGATCGAGGACGAGCCGGGTGGCGATGCCGAGGTGCCGCCCCGCCAGCGGCAGAACTTCCTCGGCGGGTTCAAGCTGACCCTGGAGCACCTGGGACGCCCGGCGGTCACCCGTCAGTATCCCGAGGAGAAGCGGCCCAAGCAGCCGCGCCAGCACGGGCGGCACGTCCTCAACCGCTACGAGGACGGTATGGAGAAGTGCATCGGCTGCGAACTGTGCGCCGGCGTCTGCCCGGCCGACTGCATCTACGTGCGCGGCCTGGACAACCCTCCTGACCACCCCGTCTCGCCCGGTGAGCGCTACGGCTACGTCTACGAGATCAACTTCCTCCGCTGTATCCACTGCGACATGTGCGTCGAAGCGTGCCCGACGGAGGCCATCACCGAATCGAAGCTCTTCGAGTTCTCGTTCACCAACCGCAGCGACGCCATCTACACCAAGCGGGAGCTCTTGGTGGACGACGACGGCCGGCCACGCCACCAGCCGTGGGAGGACTGGCGCGAAGGCGACGACCTGCGCACGTCTGGCTGGATGCGGGCCACCGCTCCGTCGGGTGCAGCGGCCTACGAGGGTCAGGTCCAGTGGTCGGGCGAGCTCGGCTACGGGGTGCGGGCCCCCGAGGGCGGGCAGAGCGAGCTCCGTGACGACAAGGCCACCGGGACGCTGGCGCTGCGCGACACGCTCGAGCGCCACCTCCGGCCGTCCGACCTCGACCCTTCGAAGCGGGGGCCGCGTGGCGCCCTCGGCCGGCTGCGCCAGAAGCTGTCGAGGTTCTCGCCCGGGGCTCCGGCCCGCCTGGCGCACGAGGCCGATGCCCGCTACGCGTCCGCCCTGGCTGCCGTCGACGTGGACGAGCGGACACCGCCCGTCGGCCACGGCGGCGAGGAGCAGGCATCGTGATCGCCGCGGTCCTCCTCGTGCCCCACCTCGCCGTCATGGCAGCGGTCGCTGCCGGCGTGCCGCTCTCCAAGTTCGACGTGGGTGTCTTCTCGGTGGCGGCAGCCGTCATCCTCGCCGGCGGCGTGGGCGTCGTCGTCGCCCGCAACCCGGTGCACGCGGCCCTGATGCTCGTCATGACCCTCTTCGGGGTGGCGGTGATGTTCGTGCTCCAGCGGGACGACTTCCTGGCCGCCGTGCAGGTCATCGTCTACGCGGGCGCCATCGTCGTCCTGTTCCTGTTCGTGATCATGTTCCTCGGCGTCGACCGGGAGGAGAACCTGCGGGTCGAGCCCCTGCGGGGCCAGCGTCCCCTGGCCGTGGGCCTGGGGATCCTCGCCCTGGCCGGCACGCTGGTGCTGGGGTCCGTCTCGAGCTGGACCACCGGCCCCCCGTCGGTGTCGGGGGCGGCCAATGCCCCAGGCGGGAACGTCGCCCTCCTCGGCCGGTCGGTGTTCACCACCTACCTGTTCCCCTTCGAGGTCACGGCAGCGCTGCTGGTGATCGCCGTGGTGGGCGCCGTCGTCCTGGCCCGGCGGCCACCGTCGCCTGAACGGCCGGTCACCGCGGATGTGGCCGAGCCGGCGCCCGCCCCCGAGGCGTCGACGGTGGCCGGCGACGACACCGAGACTCCCACCGGATCGGAGACCGGGCATCCCACCGGGGCCGGGGACGGGACCGTCGGCGAGACCGATCCTGCCGGAACAGCGGAAGGGGTGGCCCGATGACCATCAACGCCGAGTGGTACCTGGGCGTCGCCGCCATCTTGTTTGCCATCGGCACCATCGGGCTGCTGGTCCGGCGCAACGTCCTGGTGATGTTCATGTGCGTGGAGCTGATGCTGAACGCCGCCAACCTGACCTTCGTGACCTTTGCCCGCACCCTCAACGACATCGGCGGGCAGGTGCTCGTCTTCTTCGTCCTGGTGGTGGCCGCCGCCGAGGTGGTCGTCGGGCTGGGGATCGTCGTGGCCATCTTCCGGCGCCGGGCCAACGCCACCGCCGACGACCTGCACCTGATGAAGGGCTGACCACCAGATGCTCCATCTGACCTACCTCATCTTCCTGCTGCCGCTCGCCGGCTTCGCCGTCCAAGTCGTCCTCGGGCGCCGGATGGGCGACCCGTTGGCCGGCGCGGTGGCGACCACATTCGTCGGCGCCTCCTTCGTGGTGGGAGTCCTGGTGTTCTTCGCCCTGCTCGGCGTGCACGCGCCGGTCCGGTCGTTCACCCAGTCGTTGTGGACGTGGTTGCCGGTGGGCGGGCTCCACGTCGACCTCGGCTTCACCGTCGACCCGCTGTCGATGACCATGGTGCTGTTCGTCACCGGCATCTCCACGCTGATCCACCTGTACTCCATCTCGTACATGAAGGGTGACCCCGACTACCCGAAGTTCTTCCTCTACATGAACCTCTTCGTGGCGTCGATGCTGATCCTGGTGCTCGGGGACAACCTGCTCGTCACCTTCATCGGCTGGGAGGGCGTCGGGGCCTGTTCGTACTGGTTGATCTCGTTCTGGTTCCACCGGGACTCGGCCGCCAGCGCCGGCAAGAAAGCGTTCGTGTACAACCGGATCGGCGACGTCGGGTTCCTCCTGGCCATGTTCCTGACGTTCCAGTCCGTCGGCAGCCTCAACTATTCCGTCATCTTCGCCCGATTGGGCCAGGTGAGCCCGGGGACGATCACCGCCATCGCCCTGCTGCTCTTCGTCGGCGCCGTCGGCAAGTCGGCCCAGATCCCATTGTTCCCGTGGTTGGCCGACGCCATGGAGGGCCCGACGCCGGTGTCGGCGCTGATCCACGCGGCCACGATGGTCACCGCCGGCGTCTACCTCATGTGCCGGGTCAACCCCCTGTTGCACGCGTCGGGGGCGGCGTCGCTCACCATCGCCGCCGTGGGGGCGGCCACCGCCTTCGTCGCCGCGTCGATCGCCTGCGCCCAGAGCGACATCAAGAAGGTGCTTGCCTACTCGACGGTGTCCCAGCTGGGCTACATGTTCCTCGCCGTGGGCACCGGTGCCTACGAGGCGGCGCTGTTCCTGATGCTCGCCCACGCGTTCTTCAAGGGCCTGCTGTTCCTCGGGGCGGGATCCGTCATCCACGGGCTCCACGACGAGCAGGACCTGAAGCGCATGGGGAACCTCCGCCGCTACATGAAGGTCACCTTCTTCACGTTCGCGGTGGCGTGGTTGGCCATCGCCGGCGTGCCACCGCTCGCCGGGTTCTGGGCCAAGGGCGACGTGCTCGATGCTGCCTGGTCCCGTTACCCGGCATTGTGGGTCGTCGGACTGGTGGCAGCGCTCTTCACCGCGTACTACATGAGCCGGCTCACCGCCCTCGCCTTCTTCGGCGACGATCGCTGGCGGACGGACAGCCGGCCTGCCGGCGCCGGCCACCACGGCGGAGACGGCGGCCGCCAGCCGCACGAATCGCCGTGGCCGATGACGGTCCCCCTGGTCATCCTGGCTGTCTTCGCCTTCGCCGGCGGAGCCCTGAGCTTCCCGTGGTACGGCAAGGGAACCCTCCTCACCTGGGTGGACCCGGTGTTCGGCGCCAACCTCTACGACGCCCACCAGTCGGTCGGGCTCCAGTGGGGCCTCGCCGTGACCGACTCGGTGGTGGCCATCGCCGGCGTCGTCGTGGGCCTGGCCCTGTGGACGCGGGTGACGAACCGCCCGGCGCTGGAGAACAGCTTCCTCCGGCGGTCGTGGTACATCAACGAGCTCTACGACTCGGTCATCGGCCGCCCCGGCGCACGCGTGGCGGCCTTCACCGCCAGCACCATCGAGGGCGGGATCATCGACGGGGCGGTGAACGGCATCGCCTCGGCGGTCCGCCGGAGCGGTGGCCTGGTCCGGCGGACCCAGACCGGCTACGTGCGCAACTACGCGCTCGGGATCGTCCTCGGGGTCGTGGTGATCTTCGGGTTCATGCTCACGAGGGTGTGGTGGTCGTGATGCCGGCATCGCAGCCCTTCCCGTTCCTCACCGTCCTCGTACTGCTGCCGGCGGCCGGCGCGGCGGCCGTGGCGCTCGTCCCGTCGAGCCGCACCGCCCGCTGGGTCCACGAGGCGCTCGGCTTGGCCGTGGCCACGGCCACGCTGGTGCTGGCCGTGGTCGTTGCCGTGCGGTTCCAGGTCGCCGACGCCGGCTATCAGATGACCTCCGACCACACGTGGGCGTCGTCGCTCGGCATCCGCTGGTTCGTCGGGATCGACGGCATCTCGCTGTTCCTGGTGGTGATGGCGGCGGTCCTGTTCCCCCTGGCGATGCTGGGTGCCCGGGCCCGTACCGACAAGCGGAGCTTCGTGGCATGGATCCTGCTCCTCGAGGCGGCCTGTCTGGGCAGCTTCGTCTCGCTCGACCTCATCCTCTTCTTCCTGTTCTTCGAGCTCACGCTGGTGCCCACGTACTTCATCATCAGCGGGTGGGGCTTCGCACGGCGGGGCTATGCGGCGATCAAGTTCTTCGTCTACACGTTCGCCGGCTCCGCCTTCCTGCTGGTGGGGATCCTGGCAGTGGCGTTCATCCACCAGTCGCAGACCCACGTGCTGACGTTCGAGCTTCCGGCCCTGGCGCGGACCCACCTGTCGGGGACCGAGGGGGTCCTCCTGTTCCTGGCCTTCACCGCCGCCTTCGCGGTGAAGGCGCCGGTGTTCCCCTTCCACACGTGGTCGCCGGACGCCTACGCCGAAGCTCCCACCGCCGGCGCCGTGCTGCTGGCCGCGGTGATGGCCAAGCTCGGCACCTACGGCATCATCCGCTTCGACCTGAACCTGTTCCCCGAGGCCACCCACACCCTGGCCCCCCTGCTCCTCACCCTCGGGGTGGTGGGCATCCTCTACGGCGCGGTCGTCGCCTGCGTACAGCGGGACCTGAAGCGGCTGGTGGCGTACTCGTCGCTGGCCCACATCGGGTTCATCGTGCTCGGCACCTTCGCCCTCACCACCCAGGGCCTGTCGGGCGGGGTGCTGCAGATGGTCAACCACGGTCTGGTCATCGCCGCACTGTTCCTGCTCATCGGCTGGATCTACGAGCGCCGTCGGACGTGGCAGGTGGGCGACCTGACTGGCCTGCAGAAGTCGGCACCGGTCCTGGCCGGGGTCTTCACCCTGGTGATGCTGGCGTCGATCGGCCTTCCCGGGCTGAACGGGTTCGTCGGGGAGTTCCTCATCCTGTCGGGCACGTTCATCGTCCACCGCTGGTGGGCGGTGGCGGCCACCATCGGGGTGGTGTTGGCCGCCCTCTACCTGCTGTGGGCCTACCAGCAGGTCTTCCACGGCGTGGCCACCGGTGCCAACGCCAAGATCCGTGACCTCGGGTGGGGGGAGCGCCTGGTGATTGCCCCCCTCGTCATCCTGATCGTCTTCCTCGGTGTCTATCCCGCGCCGGTGCTGGACCGGATCACCCCCTCGGTCAACCGCCTGGTGGCCCACGTGGAGCAGGTCACCCACGACCGCCAGCCGTCCGTCGCCACCGGGGGAACCGGGAACACGGCCGGCAGCGCGGCGGCGGCCGTGCCCGCTGGTGACCCGCCGGTCCAGGTCCGGCCGGTGTCCGTGCACCCGACGAGAGGAGCGCGCTGATGGGGGCCGTCACCGCCGCCGCTGCGGCCCACCTGCAGCTGCCGCACATCGACTACCTGAGCATCCTCCCCGTGCTCATCATGATGGGCGGGGCGGTCCTGGTGGTGGCCGTCTCGTCGATGACCCGCCGCGCCATGGGCACGGGAGCTTCGACGGCGGTGTCGCTCGTCACCGGGATCGCCGCGCTGGTCGCCGCACTCTTCCAGTGGGACTCGGTGGCGACCCACGGCGCCAAGGTCACCATCGCCGGGGCGGTGGTGCTCGACGGGTTCAGCGTCTTCATCCAGGTGACCGTGGCCGTGGCCGTCGTCCTCACCGCACTGGTGGCGGACGGCTACCTGAAGCGCGAGGGGATCGACGGGCCGGAGTTCCAGGCCCTGGCGCTGCTGTCCGCATCGGGGGCCATGGTCATGGGGTCGGCGAACGACCTCATCGTCATCTTCCTGGGTCTCGAGATCCTCTCGATCGCCCTCTACGTGCTGACGGCCATGAATTTCAAGCGTGCCGAGTCCGGCGAAGCGGCGCTCAAGTACTTCGTCCTCGGCGGGTTCTCGTCGGCCGTGTTCGTGTACGGCATCGCCCTCACCTACGGCGCCACCGGCTCCACGAACCTGCCCGAGATCGCCGACTACCTGGCCCGCAACGTGGTCACCAGCAATGGTGTGCTGCTGGCGGGCCTGGCGTTGCTGCTGGTGGGATTCGGCTTCAAGGTGGCGGCCGTGCCGTTCCACATGTGGTCGCCCGACGTCTACCAGGGGGCGCCGTCGCCGATCACCGGCTTCATGGCGGCGGTGGCCAAGGCCGGCGCGTTCGCCGCCGTTCTCCGCGTGTTCGTCTCGTCCTTCGCCACCGTCCGGACCGACTGGCAGCCGGTGGTCACCGGGCTGGCCGTGCTCACCCTCCTGGTCGGTGCCATCGTCGCCCTGTCCCAACGCGACGTGAAGCGCATGCTCGCCTACTCGTCGATCAACCACGCCGGGTTCATCCTCCTCGGCCTCGAAGCGGCCGACCCCCGGGGCGTGGCCGCTTCCCTCTACTACCTGTTCGCCTACACGGTGATGGTGGTGGGCACCTTCGCGGTGGTCACGGTGATGGCGAAGGACGGTGACAACGGTCACGACATCGAGGACTACCGGGGCCTGGCCCGACGTCAGCCGGTGCTGGCCCTTTCGCTGGCCGTGTTGCTGCTGGCCCAGGCCGGTGCACCCTTCACGACCGGGTTCCTGGCCAAGCTCCAGGTCGTCTCGTCGGTCGTCGCCGTCCACGGTTACGTGCTCGCAGTGATCGCTATGGTGTCGGCGGCGGTCGCCGCCTTCTTCTACCTACGCCTCGCCGTCGTGATGTACTCGCCGACGGGGTCGGTGGCCGATCCGCTGCCGTCCGACGGCGCCGGCGATACCGCCGAGGTCACGGAATTGTTGCCGTTCGAGCGGGGCTCCGACCAGGTGCCCGGCCTGGCGGTCCTCACGGACGCCCCGCCGATCGAGGCCGTGGCGGAACGCCGGGTTGCCGTTCCCCGGCTGACCGCGCTGGCCATCGCGGTCTCCGTGGCGGTGACGGTGGTCTTCGGCGTCGTGCCCGCACCCCTGATCGACTTCGCCCACAAGGCGACGCTCCTCTTCCACTGACGCCGCCCGATCGGCGCCGGGATGCCGGCGCCGGTGCGGTTGGGTGTCGTGCACGGCCCCGCCGGTCACGGCACTAGCGTCGGGAGTGACCGGTTGGTGGAGCGCGACGACAGGAGGGCACCATGGCGGACGGGAATGCAGGCCCGAGTCCGGCCACCCGAACTGGGACCAGGTCCCGCCCGTCGCGCGACGTCGTTCGTCTGGTCGCCGCCGGCGTCATCGTCGTCGTCCTCGTCGCCTTCGTGCTCGACAACAGCCAGTCGGTCAAGCTCGGCTTCGTCTTCGCCTCGGCCAC
>JAJZAC010000174.1 GCA_021799615.1 Actinomycetes bacterium | reverse complement strand
AGCCAGGAAACTCCCGCTAGGTGAGCACCTCCGTTGGCGACTCCCGGCAGGCGCTCGCGCCATCCGACGACGGCGTCCACCAGTTCCACCACGCGTTCACCGACGCGTCGGCGCAGGCCGGCGGTCACGTCGCCGGCATCGCGGTTGACGAGGCGTCGGCCGAGAGGGCGCTCGCGAGGAACGGGAGCGACGCGGCGTTGGGGTGTTGCTCGTTCATCCTGCCCAGCGTTTTGGAATTGGATCGATCACGCCCACCGGAAGGGAACGGTCTTCGGCATCGACGAGGCCGCCTTCGAACCCGACCCGTCGCCGACGACCCGGCGACCGGAGCCAGGGAACAAGTCGGCGCGGACGTGCGCGAAGCCGACGCCGCACGGGTACCGAGCCTGCAGGCCACCGCGATACTGCAGGCCACCGGTACCTGGGCCAGCCACGCCGGACACGAGCCGGCCGCCGTTGCCACCGCCCTGCACGGCGCCGTCTACCACCTGGTCGCCCACGCCGACGTCCACCATCATGTGGTGGTCACCTCCGACGTCGTCCCCACACCACGAAGGCACGAAGAAGAGCACGGTCCCGAACGCCTGACTCGACCTCGGCCTCGGCGTCCGCGGCGTCATCCCCGTGGAGACGCCCCGGGCCGAATGGGCCTGCTTCGCCAGCGCCAGCTGAACCGCACTCGCCTGCTCCGGCGACAGCCGCTCCTCCCACGAGCTCACCCCAGCCGAGCCTTGTCGAGCACGGCGATGAACGTCGGCCGCCGCCGGTGCGTCTCCCGCAACGCTGCCAGGTGCGCGGCGAACTCACCCTGGCGATCCGCCACTCGCGCCACCTGAGCCGCCTTCTTCAGGATCGCCACCGCTCGCACGTACGCCGCCTTCCCGGTCGTCTCCAGCTCGAGGTCGGCCAGCCGCAGGTACACGTCGAGCGCGTCGCCCGGCGCAGACGCTTCTCGGGCCTCGGCCAGGCGCAGCCACCGCTGCGGGCCCGGGTCCCAGGCGGGATGGGCTCGGGGAACTTGCCAGGCAACCTCGGGCTCGCCGTCGGAGAGCAGCACGTCGACCAACCCGCCCAGGTCGCGCTCGGCCAACACCGCCCGGGCTGTTCGGCGCTCGGCCGGCCACGCCCCGCCGGCCTCGGCGGCAGCGCGGAGGAGGCCGTACGTCGACGACGAGGGCATCCGCTGGTGCTGCTCTCGGCGGAGCCGGAGCACCTCGTGGTCCTCTCCCCGGCGGGCGTGGACCCCGGCGGCGAGGTCGTAGAGCTGGGCGACCTGCCAGCCACTCGACTCGGCGATCCCGCGAGCGGCCCAGGACGAGACGTCGTCGTCGCTGCCCAGCTCCGCCATGGCCTCGGCGACCCTGATGAACTGGTACGGCCGGCTCAGGTCGCCACCCAGCAGCTCGACGAGGGCCTCCGCGTCGCCGTCGAGGACGGCCAGGCGCTCCCGGGCGTAGGTGGCGGCGAACGAGTCCCCACCACCGGCTCCGATGCGCTGGTTCACCTCGCGGCGGTAGGCCGCGAGCCCGAGCTCGCCCAAGGCGTCGGCGTAGCGGACCGGGTCCACCTCGAAGAAGTCCTGGTCGTCGAAGCGGAACCGGATCATCCAGCGGGCAAGCTTGATCGGATCTGCGTTCCCGGCGTCGCACGCCCGTGCGTGCAGGTCGAGCAGATCACGAGCCAGGTCGCCGATCAGCCCGTCGGAGTCGTCCGCCTTCAGGATCACCTTCACGACGTGCCCGATCGCCCGCTCGATCAGCAGGACCAGCTCGGCCGTGGGGGACGAGTCGACCGCCTCGCCGATGGCCTCCGCGATGGGCCTCGCCTGCATGGCCCAGCCGCCACTCTCCCGGTAGCCGAGGAACCGGCTCGTCCGCAGTCCACGGTCGATCTCCGCTTTCAGCTGGGAGAGATCCCCGGAGTCGCGGGTCGCCGCCAGGCGGACCGCCCGAGCGACGTCCTCGTGACGATCGGCGGCCTTGCCGACGATCGCGCGGAGATCCTCGGGCTCGAGCTTCTCGATCAGCGCGTCGAGGTCGTCAGGCCCCGGCCGCGGAGGACGTGGGCTCATGGCGAATGCTCGCTGCTCATCGCCCCCGAACGTAGCGGGCGGCCCGACGGGCAGCGGTTCACGATCGGGCGGGCGACCGGAGTCACATGGCCCCCACCCAGCCGCACGACCTGGTCTGGTCCACCGGCACGTGGCACGGTGGACGCACCGGGGCTGGCCGCGACAAGGTTCGCGGCGGCGGACGCCGCACGCGGACGGACGACCCCTGCGCCGCCGGCGTACGGGGGACCAGGATCACAGGGCGCTCGCTGCCACCCCCCGACCGGCCAACTGCAGCAGCAGGTCGGCCCGGTTGGGCCGGTGGGCGGCGATCGCCGCCAGCAGTCCGAGCGTCGACGCCACCGGGACGTCAAGGGACGGCGGCGGGGTGACCCCCACCGCCCGGCACGTGTCGAGGCTGTGGACGGTCAGCTCGAGCGTGCGGGTCGGCAGGTAGGCCGACAGACGCATGGTCCCCGCCGGGGTGGCGACCGGCGCGTCCGGCGGCGTCCGACCGACGAGCCCGACGACCCGCTCCGCCAGCTCCGCCACCGCGGTTGCCGGGTCGTCTCCGAGCTCCGCTCCCGCCTGCCGGCCGCGCTCGGCGATGGCGGCATCGCGTTCCGCCCGCTGCGGGGTCCCGGCCGGTGCGCCGAGTGCGGCGAGGAAGTAGTCGACCGGCTCCGCGATCTCCACCGGTTGCCGGCCCACCGCAAGGTAGGTCTCCACGGTGGAGAGGGCGCGGCTGGTGTGGCCGACCAGGGCGCGGACGTCCCACACCCCGAGCCCGGGAAGGGTGAGATCGTCCGGGGCGAGACGGCCGACCACCTCGACGAACGCCCGAGCGGACGCTCCGAAGTCCTCCAGCGCGCCCATCTTCCAAGCATCGCGCCGTAGCTCCGCAGGCCACAACGGCGCGAGGAGCGGCGCCAACAGGCCGGGTGGGCGCGCCACCCCCCATGTTCGGCGGGCCACCTAAGGGACCGGCCGACGGGTCCGGCCAGGGGAGGTCCTCCCCGGTGGCCGGGCCAGACCGG
>JAJZAC010000067.1 GCA_021799615.1 Actinomycetes bacterium | reverse complement strand
GGCGGGCCGACAGGTTGACCTCGACGGAGCTCCGTGGCCCCGTACGCCCCCCGTGTTGCCAGTCACGCAGCTGGTGGCAGGCCTCCTCCAGCACCCAGGCACCGATGGGGATGATGAGACCGCTCTCCTCGGCCACCGGGATGAACCGATAGGGCGCCACCAGACCCTGTTCAGGATGCTGCCAGCGGATCAGTGCCTCGACCCCCACGGCGCCGTTGCCGCTGATGTCCACCACCGGCTGGTAATAGAGCATCAGCTCGCTGCGCTCCAGGGCCCGGTAGAGGGAGTGCTCGGTGGTCATGCGGTCCAGCACCTCGATGCGCATGGCCTCGCCGAAGACCTCGACGCTGGAGCCGCCGCGTTGCTTGGCCTGGTACATGGCCGCTTCCGCGTTGGAGAGCAGGGTGGTCGCCTCGTTGACCGACTCCGTGGTGGTAGCGATGCCGACCGAGGCGGTGAGGAACGCCTCGCCCCGCTCCACCGGGAACGGGGCCGCCAACGCCTGCAGAGCACGTTCGGCGAACGCGACGGCGACCTCCTCGGCGCTCTCGTCCTCGCACTCGAAGAGCACCAGGAACTCGTCGCCGCCGAACCGGGCGATGACCTCGGCCACGCCGTCGGAGGCACGCAACCGGTCGGCCACGGTGACCAGGATCCCGTCACCGACTTCGTGGCCCATCGAGTCGTTGATGGACTTGAACCGGTCGAGGTCGAGCAGGACGACGGCGACGCTGTCCGGGACGCCACGGGCCTTGGCCACCGCGTAGGCCAGGCGATAGCTGAACATCGAGCGGTTGGGCAGGCCGGTGAGCGAGTCGTGGAGGTAGGCGTGGGCCAGCGCCTCCTCGGCCGCCTTCTCCTCGGTCAGGTCGTGGATGAACCCGGCGATCCGGTAGTCGTCCCCGTAGGCGCTGACGAAGACCGACCCGGTGGCGACCACGATGTGGCCGTCCTTGTGGACCAGTTCGACCTCTTGCCCGCCGTGCAGGTCGATGCCCTTGCCCATCTGGTGGAGGAGTTCCCGGTACGTCCGTCCCACCGAGTGGAAGGTCGAGCGCGCGTACTCCTCGCGGAGGAAGGTCTCGGTGGCCAGGCGCCCGACGACCTCGTGGCGCTCCCAGCCGAGCACGTCGGTCGCCCGCTGGTTCCATTCGGTGACCCGGGCAGCGCTGTCGATCTCGACGAAGGCGTCGCGGCAGATGCTGACGACCTGGGCGAAGCGGGTCCGCCACGCGTCGATCTCCAGCCGGTGCGACTCGGAGCCGGGGTCGGCTCCCGCGGCGAGCAGACGTCGTTCGGCGTCGCCCCTGCCGAAGCGACCCCCCTCTCCGCCCGCTGCTCCAGCCCGATCCACCAACCTGACACTCCTGTCGTGTTCTCTCCGGGCCGGCACGGACCTCGGTGTGCCCGTCGGACCATCCCCAGATCACTACGGTGTGTGTCAAACCCCTCGGAACAACGGCTTCGTCCCGAACCAGTTGACGATGTCGCCACATCAATTAATTAATTCGTCGTAAGAGGAACGTCCCCCTGTCGAACGGCAATGGTAGGCACCGGGCGGGGCCGGGTCAACAGAATGCGGGAATTCCCCGGTCGTCCGGCCCCCAACTGTCCCCGGCGGACCAACCGAGCCGCCGCCGCGGGCGCAGCGCAGGGACCAGGGCTGCCGCCCGTCCGCGTGCGCCACGGAGAAGGGCTGCGCTGCCGCCAGACGGGCGCGAGTCCGGAGAATCCCACGCGGTGCGCGAGCGTTCGTCCCGTGTGGACCGGTCCGGCTCCCACCCGCCCGTGTACCGTTCTGACGATGATCGAGACCACCGGCTTCGCCCAGCGACAGGCCTGGGAGCGCCACGTCCTTCCACCGGTCGAGGAGGTGCGACCCGGCCTGTGGTCGATCCCGGTTCCGATCCCCGACAACCCCCTGCGGTACGTCCTCGTCTACGCCCTCGAACTGGCGGGCGGCGGCGTGGCCCTCGTCGACGCCGGATGGAACACGGAGGAGGCGTGGCAGGCGCTCGAGGGCGGCCTGGCCGCCGCGGGCGGGAGCATCGCCGACGTCCGCGCCGTCCTCGTGACCCACATCCACCCCGACCACTACGGACTGGCCGGGCGGGTGCGGGAGGCGTCGGGGGCGTGGATCGGGCTGCACCCGGCCGACGCCGCCATGATCGGGCCCCGCTACGGCGACACCGACGCCCTGCTCGGGGAGATGACGGCGTTCCTGGGCGAGTCGGGTGTGCCCCCGGACAAGCTGCCCGACCTCGCCTTCGCGTCCATGGTGGTGAAGTCGTTCGTCACCATGGCAGAGCCGGACATCCGGTTCGAGGACGGCTCGACGGTCGAGCTCGCCGGCTGGGACCTCCGCACCATCTGGACTCCCGGCCACTCCCCCGGTCATGTCTGCTTCTACAGCGACGACCGACATCTGCTCCTCTCGGGGGACCACATCCTCCCCCGGATCACCCCCAACATCTCCGTCCACGCCCAGCAGTTCCCCAACCCGCTCGGCGACTACCTCGACTCACTCGCCAAGGTGCGCTCGCTGGCGGTCGACGAGGTGCTCCCCGCACACGAGTACCGCTTCGCGGGCCTGTCGGCCCGGGTGGGTGAGATCGTCGAGCATCACGACGCCCGCCTGGCCGAGATCGAGGCGGCCATCGGCGCCCGGCCGGGATCCAGCGCCTGGGAGATCACCGTCGACCTGAGCTGGTCCCGCCCGTGGGAGGACATCGAGCCGTTCATGCAGCGGCAGGCCAACGGCGAGACCATGGCCCACTGCGTCTTCCTGGAGCTCGAAGGCCGCCTGGTCCGCCAGGGCACCGACCCCGCCCGGTTCTGGTTGACCGGCGCCGGGCCGGGCGCCGGCGACGCGGCGGAGGGTGCCCCCCGGCGGGCGACGTAGCCGACTAGACAGGGGCCGTGCCTGGGGAGCCCTTCCGACACGCCCGCGTCCTTCGCTCACAACGCCGGAGGCGGCGCCGGCGAGCCCTCCTCGGCGGCGCGGCCATCGTCGTCCTGGTCGGCGCGGTCTTCGTATCGTGCAACGGGGGCAGCGGCACGGCCGGTTCCTCGGCCCGCACGGCAGCGCTCCACCGCACGCCCAGCGCACCCCCGTCCATCGAGGCGGGCGTCGAGCCATGGCAGCTGCGGGCACCCATCTCCCGGGAGGCCGTCGTCGCCGACGGGACGAACTTGGCCATCCTCGGCGGGCTCGACTCGTCGGGCGGCTCGGTCGACGGCGTGTACACCCTCGACACGTCGAGCGGGACCCTCAGCGCGGCAGGGACACTCCCCGACCCGGTCCACGACGGCGCCGGCGCCGTCCTCGGCTCCACGGCGTACGTCTTCGGCGGCGGATCGCCGGCGACGACCGCCACCGTCCAGTCGATCCCGCTCCCCTCGGTCCCGCCGTCCGGGAGCACAGCCGGCCAGGCCGGAGGGCTGCTGCCCGCGCCCCGCTCAGACCTGGCCGCGGCCACCATCGGATCCACCGCGTACCTGGTCGGCGGGTACAACGGCACGACCTGGCAATCCACTGTCCTCGCCACCTCCGACGGCACCACCTTCACCACGGTCGCCACGCTTCCCGTGCCCGTCCGCTACCCGGCGGTGGCCGCGTTCGGGGGGGACCTCTACCTCTTCGGAGGCCAGACCGCGTCCGCCTCGGGGACGGTGGCCACGGATGACATCCAGCGGGTCGACCCGGCCTCCCACCGTGCCACCATCGTCGGCCACCTTCCACACGCGAGCTACGGAGGTGCCGCCTTCGCCATCGCCGGAGCCGTCTACGTGGCCGGCGGGCAGGTCCCCGGTGGGAGCACGCTCACGACCATCGACGCCTTCGTGCCCGGCACCGGTGCCGTGCTCGCCGCCGGGCTCCTCCCGCAGGCCGAGGCGTTCGGCGGCTATGCGACGGTGGGCTCGGGCACCGGCGCCATCGGCTACATCGTCGGCGGCGAGGTGACGGCCCAGTCGGGCCCCGACCAGGCCGGCATGGCGTCCGGACCCCTCCAGACGGTCCTGTCCCTCCGCGTCAGCCCCTACGGGGGGCCGGCCGGGCCGGCGTCCGCAGGTGCGCCGTTCACCGGCACGCTCCTCATCGCTGACCGCGGCAACGACCGCCTGCTCGCCATGGGGCCCGACCGCACCCTGACATGGCAGTACCCCTCCCCCACCATGCCGCCACCACCCGGGGGCTTCTACTTCCCCGACGACGCCTTCTTCATCCACCACGGCACCGGCATCATCTCGAACCAGGAGAACAACAACACCATCGTCGAGATCGGCTACCCGTCAGGGAAGATCCTCTGGCAGTACGGCCACCCGGGGGTGGCCGGCGCCGCCCCCGGTTACCTCGACCAGCCGGACGACGCCTACCTGTTGAAGAACGGCACCATCACCGTGGCCGACGCGTCCAACAACCGGATCCTCTTCCTCTCCCCGTCGGGCCAGGTGACCGGGCAGATCGGCAACGGCACCGACGCCCACGTGCTCGGGACGTCGCTCGCCTACCCGAACGGCGACACCCCCCTGGCCGACGGCAACCTCCTCGTCTCCGAGATCAACGGTTCCTACATCGACGAGTACACGCCGGCCGGCACGGTGGTGTGGTCGGTGCAGCTCCCGTCGGTCAACTACCCGTCCGACCCCCAGCAGATCGGGTCCGACCTCTACCTGCTGTGCGACTACGACCCGCCGGCCGAGGGCCGGATCCTCGAGTTCAACCGGGCCGGCACCATCTCGTGGGAGTACGACGTGACCTCGGGGGACGGCATGTTGAAGCGGCCGTCGCTGGCCGAGCGGCTGCCCAACGGCCTCATCATGGCGAACGACGACCACAACGACCGGATCGTCGTCATCGACCCCGCCACCAACCAGATCGTGTGGCAGTACGGGCTCACGGGAACGTCGGGGACGGCGATCGGCATGTTGAACACGCCCGACGGATTCGACCTGTTGGAGCCGGGCGGCATCACGCCGACCCACCCGACGACGGGCTGACCGGACGGCCTACCCGGTCGACGGCCTACCCGCTGATGCCGCCCCCGTCGTCCAGCGGCTTCCCTCCAGACCCCGCCTCCCGGTCGTCGGTGCCCGGTTCCATGTCCGCCGAGGCCAGCACCTCGTAGGCGATCAGTCCCGCGCCCGGGTCTGCACCGTGTGCGGCCTCGTCGGCGAACTCGGCCGCCAGCCTCCGGCGCTCTCGGCGGCGCAGCGCCAGGTGGACAGCCACCGCCAGCACCACCAGCCCGCCCACCACCAGGGCCGAGTAGGTGCCGGCCCGTTTGAGCACCGACTCGAACGAGTTTCCCACCAGGTACCCGAGGAGGGTGTAGCCCACGCCCCAGATGAGGCCACCCGACGCGTTGTAGAGGAGGAACACCCGGTAGCGCAGCCCGCTCATGCCGGCCAGCCCGGGGATGACGGCACGGGCGAAGGCGACGAACCGGCCGAGGAAGACGGCGGGCCCGCCGAAGCGCTCGAGCATGGCAAGGGTCTTGCGGACGCCGAGGTTGCCCTTGAGGGGCCACCGTTCGAGCAGCCACGGCCCACCGTGCCGGCCGACCTCGAATCCCACCGAGTCCCCGGCGACGGCGCAGGCCACGACCACCACCATCATCACCGACAGGTTGACCTTGCCCAGGCCGGCGAGCACACCGCCCACGACCACGGCGGTCTCGCCAGGGATGAAGAACCCGATCAGCAGGGCGGCCTCGGCGAATGCCAGTCCACCGACCAGCGCGTAGGCCAACGGACCGTGGAAGTCGAGCAGCTTTCCCACCAGCCCGCCCGGGGCGGCGGAGGCGGCGGCGAACCCGAGCGCGACGCCCGTCACCGTCACGCCGCCGTCATCGGGCCAGCGTGAGCGACACCCACGACCGGCGGCGGCAGCGGGGGCAGGTCATGCGGTGGCCGAAGGTCCGCCCGGGGATCCACGCCCCGAACGGGAACTGCAGGAGCGCGAGGTCGAGGAGGCCGATCCGGGTGGAGCCGGCGCAGCGGGAGCAGTCGACGACCACGAAGCCGCGCTCGGGCATAGGGTCGTCGGCAGCGATCGGGGGTGCCTCGTCCGCGTCGAGCGGCACGTCGGAGAACAGGGCCCGCTTGCCGCCGGCACGTGGCGCGTGGCGACCTCCGTCCACCGGGTACCAGTACAGGGCCCGCTTGCCCAGCGGATCGGGCGCACGGTCGCTCATGCCCCGACCTCGTCGACGGCCATGCCGGCCAGCTGCCGGGCGATCGAACGGTAGGCCTGCGCCCCCGGAGAGCTGGGCGCGTGTTGAAGGATCGACTTCCCGACGGCCGGCGCCTCGGCGAAGCGGATCGACTTGCGCACGGGGGGCGAGAGCACGGGGATCCCGTAGCGCTCGCCCACCTCGTCGAGCACTGAGCGGGCGTGGCGGGTCCGGTCGTCGTACATGGTGGCGATCACGCCCCGCACCTGGAGGTCGGCGTTTGCGAACGCCCGCACGTCCTCCACCGTCTCGAGGAGCTGTCCGACACCACGGTGCGACAGGGCCTCGCACTGGAGCGGGATGAGGACGGCCGCCGCTGCCGTCAGCCCGTTGATGGTGAGCACGCCGAGCGAGGGGGGGCAGTCGATGAGGACCAGGTCGTAGGCGCCCAGCACCGGCTCGAGCGCCCGGGCCAGCACGTGCTCCCGGCCGGTACGGGTCAAGAGGTGGACCTCGGAACCGGCAAGGTCGATGGAAGCGGGGAGCACGTCGAGGCCCTCGACACCGGGCACCGGTCGGGACACGTCGGCCACTTTCGCCCGTCGCACGAAGACGTCGTGCACCGACTGCTCCAGGCCGTCCGGGTCGAAGCCCAGTGAGTAGGTCAGGCACGCCTGAGGGTCGAGGTCCACCACCAGGACGCGCCGTCCCAATTGGGCGCTGGCCACCCCCAGCGAGTGCACCGTGGTGGTCTTGGCCACGCCGCCCTTCTGGTTCGCCACTGCGAGGACGTCGGCCACCGCGCGAGTGTAGGCCGTGACCGCCAAGGGATCCGCTCCACCGCCGCGCGCACCCGTGCCTGTTCCGGACCGGCGTGAACGCCGGGACGCCGGGATGCAACCCGACCGCCACCTCGTGCGTGTCGGGTACAGGAGGGGACGATGAGGGAACGATGACGGGCGATGCCCAGCGGTTCGACGACCTCTACGTGCGCTCACGGGACCGGCTGGCATCCCAGCTCGCCCGGCTGACCGGTGACGGCTCAGAAGCCCAGGATCTGGTCCAGGAGGCGTTCATGCGGGCATGGCTCAAGTGGGAGACGGTGGGCGGCTACCAGGACCCCGAGGGATGGGTCCGGCGGGTGGCGGTCAACCTGGCCGTCAGCCGGTGGCGCCGGGCCCGGCGCCTGGTCCTGCGGCCAGGCGGCTCCCCCGCCGAGGTGGACGTGCCCGCCGTCGACGGCGATCCGGTGGTGGCCGCCCGGGTGGCCGAGGCGGTGGGGGCACTCGACGCCCTGCCCGACGGCGAGCGGCGGGCGCTCGCCCTCCACCACCTGGCCGGCTGGTCCGTGGAGGACATCGCCGGGTCCACCGGCACACCGCAGGGCACGGTGAAGTCCTGGCTCGCCCGGGGGCGCAGGCGACTGGCCGATTCGATCGGAAGTGAGGAGCGCGACCATGACCAGTGATCCGACGAACGGCGAGCGCACGGCGGCGGGACCGGCCCCGACAGGGGTCCACGGGCCACCCCGCCAGTGGGAAGGCCCCGCACAGCTCCGTCAGCGCGCCGAGCGCCGGCGCGCCCGCAGACGCCTGACCGGAGCGACGGGCACGGTGGCCGTCCTCGTGGCGGCCGCGGTGCTGGTCGCCACGCTGCCGAGCTCGCCCGGGGGCGGCGTGCGGGTGCGGACCGTCGACCACATCGGCGATGCCGTCGAGGTCGCCGCCGTCACCAACCACACCGCACCGGCCGCCGGAGGCACCGCGGCGCGGACTGCCGCGTCGGGTGAGCAGCAATTCAGCCAGCGCCTGCTGGCCACGCTGGCGGCGGGGAACCCGTCGGCCAACCACCTCGTGGCGCCCTACAGCCTGGCCGAGGTCCTCCTCATGCTGGAGCTGGGGGCCCGGGGGCAGACAGCGAGCCAGATCGCATCGGTGCTCGGCGCCGGATCGACGAGCGGTGCCGACCAGGCAGCCGGGTGGCGGGCACTGGCGGCCGACCTCCAGAAAGCCACCGGTAGCGGGCACGTCACGTTCCACGACGCGTCCTCCCTGTGGACCCGCAAAGGGGCCGGCATCCGACCCCAGTACCTGGCGGCGCTACAGCAGGCGTTCGGGGCCGGCGTGTGGCAGGCGGACTTCGCCCACGACCCGACCGGCACCGCCGACGCCATCAACGCCTGGGTGCGGGCCGAGACCGGAGGGCGGATCACCAAGCTCCTCGATCCCTCGGACATCGACGCGTCGACCATCCTCACCCTGCTCGACGCCGTCACCTTCGTCGGCACGTGGGAACAGCCCTTCGGCACCACGTCACCGGGGACCTTCCAGGCGCCGGGCGGTGCTCGCACCGTCAGCTACGTGGAGGACAGGTCCGGTGAGCCCCGCCAGGTCCCGGCGCTGTTCGGGAACGGGGTGGTCGCCGTCCAGCTCCCCTACGGCGACCCGGGAACCTCAGGCTCCTCCGCCACCGCACCCGTCCCGTCGGCCAGCCGGTACGCGGCCCTGGTGGTCATGCCGACCTCGTCGTCGCTCCCGGCGTGGCTGTCCTCCCTTTCCCCCGGTGGCCTGGCCTCGCTGGTGGGTCGGATGACGACCCAACCGGTCACCGTGTCGATGCCGCAGCTGTCGCTGTCCAGCCGGCAGTCGCTCAACCGGACCCTGTCGACGATGGGCATGCCGGACGCCTTCGGGCCCACGGCCGACTTCGGCGGCATCAGCCCGCTGGCCCCCCGGGTCGGCTTCGTGCTGCAGGCGGCCATGCTCCACGTCACGAGGACGGGGACGGTAGCTGCGGCAGCGACTGCGGCCGGTCTGGAGTCCGCCGCCGCCTACGTGTCCCGGCACGCCACCTTCGACAGGCCGTACCTGTTCGCCGTGCGCGACACGGTGACGGGAGCCATCCTGTTCGAGGCCGCTGTGGAGAATCCGGCGGCCTAGCCCACCTGGTCGGGACGCACCGGCTGTCCCCGCACGGGTCCCACGGGACTCGCGGCTCTCGAGCCCCGCACCCGACCGTACCGTCCGCCGTCAGCCGGCCGTCGCCGGACCGACCGGCTGGTACCGGGCCACCGAGAACGCCAGCAGCAGCGGGATGTCGAAGGCGTAGACGGTCAGCATCGAGGTGAGCACCACCAGCAGATCGCCCCTGGTGCCGTCGAGCACGAACACGTACTCGAGGATCCCGGCGAAGATCAGGTACCCGACCAGCGCCCACCGGGCCACGAGGAGGAAGCGGTCCCAGGCGAACGGGCGGATCCGGGCCAGCAGGACGACGTTCACTACCAGCAGGGCGGCTGCGACGCCGAGGAACGTATAGGCGGGACCCATCGGCGCGTGGCGGGGTAGGTAGGAGGCCAGGTAGACGCCACCGGCGACGACCACCGCGATGGTGAGGATGGCCAGCTCGCCGATGGGCGGCAGGCGGCGGGTGTAGACGTCGATCGCACCTGCGTCGCCGGGTGCCGCGCTCCCGTTCACGTCGGTCGGGGCGCTCACGCCGTCGCCAGCCTGGTCATGATCACGAGGGTGGCCACCTGCATCACCCCGGTCATCCCTGCCGTGTACACGAAACGCTTCATCAGCCTTCCGATCAGCTCGCCGTTGGGCTTCGGCTTCTTCAACTCGAAGAGGACGGCCACGTTCGCCGGCTCCAGCACGCCGAGGGCGATCACCGCCATGACGGCGACGACGACGTACGAGGCGACCAGCCAGCCGTGGTGCGGGTAGTGGGCCGACAGGTTGCCCAGGTGCCGGGCCAGCTGCCACCCGGCCCCCAGGGTCACGGCCACCAGAGTGGGCATGATCAGCAGCATCTTGGGCATGAAGCGGGTGGAGAACTCGATGCGTGCCGGGATCGACAAGCGCCCGAGGATCGGCCCGATCACCAGGCCGAGGAAGAGGTCGATCCCCGTCCACAGGCCGCCACCGACGACGTGGAAGAAGTCGAGTGCCCACAGCTTGTTGGTGGCGATGGACACGACGAGGGCCACGAGGGTCACGGCGACGATCGGCAGGCCCCGCAGCGGGACGATGGAGAACGAAGGCACCGGAGGTGGGCCGTGGGACGGGACCCCGGGCTCCGCTCCGGTGGGGCGTTCAACAACCGCCCCGGTGGCGACGTCGGTCATCGGTTCCCCCTTGGAATACATCAACGGACACCTGCGACCCGATCCCCTGCGGTGCCGAAGCCGGCGCAGCCCCCCTCGGGTCCGTCCGGCCACATGTTAGCTGGCACACTGCAGGTCGAACCGGATGGGCGATCTCCGCGCCGCCGGCGCGCCCACACAGACGGCGCCGCCACCGCCCACCCGGCATGAGCAGGGAAGACGTGCCCCCGGCAGGAGCCGGGCCAGTCCTCCGACGGGTCGTGCGGCTGAGCCAGCGGCTTCAGCTCGTGTGAGCCTGGCCGGTCTGCGCAGCCCGGCCATCTTGCTCCAGCTGCTTCGGGTCTGACCCGGTGGAGGACGCGTCCGCAAACAGCTCCGGGAACGCCCGAATGACCACGTCCGGGTCGTTCACGCCCAGGCGCTCGCGCGTCACGCGCGTAAACTTGCGGAGCTCCCGTCCAAGCTCACGAACCGTTTCCTGGATCGCCTTCTCGACTTCTGGGTCCCGGTGCAGAGGAACGAGCGCCTTGAATCGGCTGACGATTCGAAGCCAGACCGATGCGTCCGGCCCTGCTGAGCTTGAAGTTGCGCTCGAGGCCTTCTCCAGAACCGCCATGGCGGCAAGGACCAGATCGGCGGCAGCGCGGACGAGCTCTTCTCCGGCCGTGGCTTCTATGAGAGCTTGCGCTTCGAGCATCGGCTTGAGATCGACCGCCAGCCAATCAGCGAGCTCCATCGGGTCAATCGGCTTCCGGTGGTGAAGGACGATGTCCAACCCTTCACCAATGCCCGATCGGAAGACGGTTGTGAGGTAGAGGGCGTGAGCTCGTAGCGCAAACGAGAGTGCGTGCGCTCCCATTTGAACGCAGGCCTCGCGGAGTCGGTCATTGTGCGCCGCTTTGCCGGCCCGCCCGAGCCGCCACTGTTCGAGCCAGAAGGTACCGGCAATGGTGAGCGTTGCCGACCCCAGGGCTGCTGCCACAACGGCCCAGGCCTCGTTCATCCCGCCTGGCCTCCTATCGACCCCGGCCACGAAGATTTGGGGGGGACCCCGGCAAGTACTGGCGCGGGCGTGACGATCATGCTCGTCGTCTCCCTACGCGACGGGCAGCGTGCCTTGGCCATGTGCTTCTGGCTCCTGCACGGCCACGCCCTCGATGACTTGTCCAATCGGGAAGTCCTTCGTATCCCAGGTCATGAAGCGCGCTGCCTTCCCCCTAATCGCCGACGACAGGTGGATGTCCGTCAGACCGTGCCAACCCCAGGGCTCCAGGAGGGAGGGGAAGAACGAGCTGGCCCGCAGCTTCGAGATGGAGAGCGCCACGTCACCGGCCTTGGTCGACAGCGTCTTTCGGCGCGTGCCGTTGCGGTGGGTCGCCCGGGTCTTGGAGCGCTCGTAGCGGCCGACTCCGATCTTCTCGGCGGCCTCGGCCTCGATGAGCTGCTGGAGCGCCCACTGGGCGAGCTCACGGACGAGATCGGTGCCGTCTCCGACGCAGAGCGCGTCGAGCGGTTCGGACAGGGCAGAATCAGACAGAGCCATCGATGTGATCTCCTCGTTGCGCACGTGGTCGCACACACCGAGCATCACGCCGGTGGCTCACCTGGTGGTGGACCGGCCCCGAAACCCCACCACGTCACGGGACTCATACGTCTCACAGGTGTACCACTTTTGAGGCCGGTGGTACACTTGAAGCATGCCGACTGCCCGTCCCCGCCATCAGGTGACCGAGACACCGGCCGTTGCCCGTGCGATCGATCGCGCCGCACTGCGCTGGCCGGGCGAACCGCGTTCCAAACTGCTCCTGCGGTTGGTCGAGGTGGGAAGCACGACGTTGGAGGAGCATGAGCAGATCGATGTCGAGCGTCATCGCGCCGCCGTGGCCGCCAGCAACGGGGCATACCCCGAGGCATTCGGGTCCGACTATCTCGCCGAGCTGCGCGAGGACTGGCCAGCGTGATCGTTCTGGACGCCAGCGTCCTGATCGCTCATCTCAATCCCGTCGATCCCCACCACGCCGAGGCGACCGCCATCCTGCTCGACGCCACCCCGGGTGCGACGCTCGTCCACACCGTCACGATGGCAGAGGTTCTGGTCGGCGGTGTCCGGATCGGCCGCGGTGCTGCACTGCAAGACGACCTCCGGGCTGCGGGAGTCGAGCTCGCACCCCACGATGCCGACGAACCGTTGCGCCTGGCTGAATTGCGGGCGACCACGGGCCTGAAGCTGCCCGACTGCTGCGTACTGGATGTGGCGGTCCACCATCGCGCCGTCCTCGCGACGTTCGACGCGGCTCTCGCCTCGATCGCACGCCAGCGCGGTGTCGCTGTGCGCCCCTGAGGGCGCACCTCTTCCGGGGCCACGCGATCGGTCCCGTGCCCCGTTCCGCCCACGGATTGCTTGCGAGCACACGGTGATGGTGCCCGCCAGCGTGTCGCCGGCTCAGTGGATCCGACGGCATCCCCATCCGGGCGGACTGAGGACGTAGGGCCTGCAGGCGCCTCCAGCGGGTCTGCAGGCGACGCACCTACCCCGCGACGTCATTGCGGATGGGCCAGCAGCCCGCAAGCGTCGCCGGCAACGATCCGTCGGGTGATGCGGCAGCCGGAAGTCCGGCGGAGACAGCTCGTCCTGAGTTGGGGACGAAGACGCCGTCGACTCCCGAAGGGAGCGTGCATGCGACTGGCCGTGGCCGACTCGCCGACTGCGATACACCGCCAGCCACCCGGACCACCCGTCAGCCGGGCACCGGAGACCAGTGGCGAGGCGGGTTCCTTCCGGACGGCCACAGCCCTCTGGTACGACGTCGGGAGCGGCACGGTCCTTGGAACAGAACCCAAGAGGGCCGGAGCCGTCGTTCGCGCCCGTCCCGGCGCCCCCACGTCCCACGACTTCGGGAGGAACGGCCATGGGCCGCAGGCAGTTCGGCAGCGTCCGCCGCAGGAGCTCCGGCCGGTGGGAGGCCAGCTTCTGGTACGAAGGGGACCGCCACCTCGGACCCGCCATGTTCGCCACCAAGGCCGACGCCTGTGCCTGGTTGGCCGCGGTGGAGACCTCCATCCGCTCGGGTGCCTGGATCGATCCCCGCTCCGGTCGGACCACGTTCGCCGAGTACGCCGCCTGGTGGCTCGAGGCCCGCAGCGACCTCCGGCCCCGGAGCGTTGAGCAGTACACCGGCATGCTCCGGCGCCACCTGATCCCGGCGTTCGGTGACGTCGCGCTGGCCCGCCTCACGCCCTCTGACGTGCGCCCCTGGTACGGCCGGCTCCGCTCGATCCGCCCGAACACGGCGGCCGGCGCCTACCGGCTGCTGCGGGCCATCTACAACACCGCCGTCCGGGACGAGCTCGTCGCCGCCAACCCGTGCCGCATCATCGGCGGCGGCACCGAGCACACCCCGGAGCGACCCCTCCTGACCCTCGCCCAGGTCGACGACCTCCTCCGCGCCATGCCCGAGGCGCTCCGCCCCGCGGTGGTGCTGGCGGCCTGGGGCGGGCTCCGACGGGGCGAGGTGCTCGGGCTCCAGCGCCGGGACGTGAACGAGGTCACCAGCCAGGTCCGCATCGAGCGCACCCTGCACGAGATGCACGACGGTCGGATCGTGCTCGGCCCACCCAAGTCGTCCGCCGGCCGGCGCACCGTCCACCTCCCCCGCCAGGCGATGGCCGCCGTCGGCGACCACCTGCGGACCACCGTGGCCGTCGGCGCCGAGAGCCACCTGTTCACCGGCTCCAACGGGAACCCGCTTCGGCCCCGGACCCTGGAGACGGCCTGGCGCCGGGCCCGGACCGCCGCCAGTCTCCCCGCTGTGCACTTCCACGACCTCCGGCACTTCCACCTGACGCTCTACGCGACGACCGGCGCGACCACCGCGGAGCTGATGGCGAGGGCTGGGCACGCCTCGGCCAAGGCGGCCCTCACCTACCAGCACGCCACCGAGGACCGGGACCGGGTGCTGACCGAGGTGCTGGGCCAGCTGATGGACGGAGTGCGCACCGCCGGCACCCGGGACCGCACGGCGCCGCACCGCCCCGACCGATCGCGCCCAGATCGCGCCCAAACAGACGGCGCCGCCACCGCCCACCCGGCATGAGCAGGGAAGACGTGCCCCCGGCAGGAGTCGAACCCGCAACCTGGTGGGTAGAAGCCACCCGCTCTATCCAGTTGAGCTACAGGGGCCCAGCGCCCCACGCTATCCGCACGGTCGGCGGCACGGGAGGGCCGACCGGGCGTGTCGCCGCGTGTGCCACACTGGTGGCTCCCTGGTGGCCGTAGCTCAGTTGGTTAGAGCGCCAGGTTGTGGCCCTGGAGGTCGGGGGTTCAAGTCCCCTCGGTCACCCTGTGTGTCCCCGGGGGTCGCCGGCGCCCCCGGCGCCCCCGGGGACACCATAAGATGCCAAGGCGCCTCTAGCTCAATGGCAGAGCAACGGACTCTTAATCCGCAGGTTCCGGGTTCGAATCCCGGGGGGCGCACCATGGAGGTCTTCACGTTTCACGTGGGGACCCGTTCACGTTTCGAGCTGTCACCATGGTCCCACGGCGATGTGACGCACCGGGTGACAACGGGTGATGCCGTGGAGACCGCCGGCTCCGATCA
>JAJZAC010000173.1 GCA_021799615.1 Actinomycetes bacterium | reverse complement strand
GACGTGGTGGCCGACGGCCTCGGACCGCTGGTGGACGGCCATCGGCAGGTGGCGTTCGGTTCGGCCAAGCGCGACGCACTGGACGCCACGTGCCGCGCCTGCCCCGTCCTCGCGCTGTGCCGCGGCGGCTGCCCGAAGGACCGCTTCGGCGTGGCTCCCGACGGCGAGCCGGGACACAACGTCCTGTGCGCCGGGTACCGGCGGTTCTTCGAGCACGCCGGTCCCCTGCTCGCCCGGCTGGACGCCCTGGCCCGCCGCGGGTTGCCGTTGGCCACCATCGTCGACCAGCTCCGCGTCGAGGAGGCGGCCCTCGAGGCGCCGTGGCGGGCCGCCGGGCGCAACGATCCCTGCCCGTGCGGGAGCGGGCGCAAGTACAAGCACTGCTGCCTGGCCGTACATCGGACGCGCTGACCGGCACGGCACCGGGTGCATCCGCCGGCGTGCACGAGGAGGCCGCCTCGGGGAGCTACTCGGCGACGCCCACCCCGGGTTCGATCCGGACGTCGGGCGCCGTCGCCTCGCCTGGGCGTGCCGCGTCGTCCTCGATGCGGTCGCCCGGCGCCGCCCCTCCGGCCGACGCCGCGCCGGCGTGGGTGCGCAGGTGGATCTCGGGCAGGAGGAACGTGAGGAGGAACGCCACCGCGCCGATGGGGACCGACACCCGGAAGACGGTGTCGATGGTCGACGAGTAGGCGCCGGTGATCCCGTGGAGGATGGCGGGCGGCAGGTGGGCCAGCTCGCCCGGATTGACGGTGGCGCCGACGTTCTTCGGCACGGGGATCCCCCGCAGCGCGGTGGCCAGCCGGCTCTCCAGCACGTTGGCGAAGATGGCCCCGAAGATCGCGGTGCCGAACGACCCGCCGATGGACCGGAAGAAGGTGGCGCCGGCGGTGGCCACTCCCAGGTCCCGGTGGTCGACGGCGTTCTGGACGGCGATGACCAGCACCTGCATGACGCCACCGAGGCCCAGGCCCATGATGACCATGTAGAAGTACATGAGCGCGTCCGGCGTGCTGGCTCCGACCGTCGACAGCAGGTAGAGACCGAGCGTCATGACGGCCGTGCCGACGACCGGGAACACCTTGTAGCGACCCCACCGGCTGATCAGGAACCCGGAGACCACCGAGGTGGTGAGCATCCCGAGCATCAGGGGGAGCAGCTGCACGCCCGAGGTCGTCGGATCGGCGCCCTTCGCCACCTGGAGGAACACGGGGAGGAACGTCACCGCACCGAACAGTGCGAACCCGACCACGAACCCGATCACGCTGGCGGCCGAGAACACGCGGTTGGCGAACAGCCCGAGGGGGAGGATCGGCTCCACGGCCCGGCGCTCCACGACGGCCCAGGCGGCCAGCAGCACCACGCCGGCTCCGGCCATGCCGAAGATGGGTGCCGACCTCCAGGCGAAGGTCGTGCCCCCCAGGCTGGCGACCAGGATGAGCGCGGTCACCGCCAGGGTGAGCAGCACACTGCCGGCATAGTCGATCACCCGCTTGATCCGGGCCAGGTCGCTCGGCAGTACGAGGGCCGTCACCACCAGAGCCACGGCACCGACGGGGAGGTTCAGGTAGAAGACCCAGCGCCAGCTGGCGTGCTGGGTGAGGAAGCCGCCGAGGAGGGGGCCGACCACGGTGGTCACGGCGAACACCGCGCCGAAGAGCCCCTGGTACTTGCCCCGCTCGCGCGGTGAGACGACGTCGCCGATGATGGCCTGGGCCCCCACGATGAGGCCGCCGGCCCCCAACCCCTGGATGGCCCGGAACCCGATGAGCATCCCGAGGCTCTGGCTCAGCCCGGACATGGCCGATCCGACCAGGAAGATGACGATGGCTCCCTGGAAGAACCACTTGCGGCCGTAGAGGTCGCCGAGCTTGCCCCACAGGGGCGTCGACACCGTCGACGCCAGGAGGTAGGCGGTGACGATCCAGGCGATGTGGGAGGCACCACCAAGGTCGCCCACGATGGTCGGCAGCGCGGTGGCCACCACCGTCTGGTCGAGGGCGGCCAACAGCATGCCGAGGAGGAGGGCGCTGATGACGAGCAGCACCCGCCGCCGGTCGATGGCGATCGCCGACGACGGGACGGCGTCGGGGGCGGTGACGGTGTCGGTCATGGGTGCGCTCCTCGTGGTTCTTTCAGGCCGGCGGCGAGGATCTCGAGGTGCTCGGCGAGGACGCGCGCCAGCGGGAGGCGGCCCTCGGCGTCGCACCACGACATGAGGGCGACACGACCGGCTGCGAGCACGGCAGCCACCACCAACGACGCGTAACGGTCGTGTGCCGGGTCGGTCCCCCGGCGCTCGGCCAGCGCCGCCGCCAGTTCCCGCTCCGTGTCGCCGAAGCGCAGCGCGTAGTGGGCGAGGAGATGGGGATCGGAACGGGTGACCTGCAGCCGGCGCAGCAGCTCCCGGTAGTCGCCGTCCGTCGGCGACACGGCGGTGGCGATCGTCTCCCGCACCGCATCGAGCGGCGCCTCGGCCGGGGGTCGGTGACGCAGGTGGTCGACCAGCTCGGCCAGGACGGACGGGTCCCAACCGATGACCGCGTCCTCCTTCGTCGGGAAGTAGTTGAAGAACGTACGGGTCGAGACGCCGGCGGCGGCGGCGATCTCCTCGACCGTGACCCCACACAGGCCCCGCTCCTCCACCAGGGCGGCGGCGGCGTGCTTCAGCGCCTGGCGGGTGGCGCGCTTGCGCCGGTCCCAACCGGACTCGGGCGGATCGCCCAAGAGCTCGTCGGCCTGCACCATGGATTGCAGTATATGCAGACTGCAGTCCATGCAACCAGAGGGGCGGGCGGGGGCGCCGGCCGGTGGTGGGAGCGCCCCGCGAAGGCGGGCACCCGGTGCCAGCCGGTGGCGGACATCGTGGCGGCGATCACCTGATCACGGTGCGGTACGGGAGCCGGCCGTCGTCCGCTGTCGCGGGACGCCGTGGCGTGGGTGGAACGCGACCCAACGGGTGGTCACATGGGGTCATTCGGGGTCACCAACGGTCACCGGCGGTAAACGCCACACGATCGCTGAGCTGGGAAAACGAGTGGGGCTAGCAAGAATCGAACTTGCGACCTCAGCATTATCAGTGCTGCGCTCTAACCGACTGAGCTATAGCCCCAACTGGGAAAACGTGCCTGTCTGGCTCC
>JAJZAC010000066.1 GCA_021799615.1 Actinomycetes bacterium | reverse complement strand
GGTCGCCGCCGCGGTGGCGGTTGCCCCCGCGGTGGCCGCCCTCGTGCTGCTGCCCCGCCACGTCGGCGCACCGGCAGGAACGGAGGTGGACGCCGCGGCACCTGCGGGGGCAGCGACCGACGTGGGCCACGAGCTCGAGCCCGCCTCGCTCGACTGAGGGCCGCCGGGGTCCCTCCGGCCGAGCCGGTGGGTACGCTCGGTCCGTGGCAGCCGAGCGCCAGGTAATCCGCGGGGGCGGCCGGCGGCGCGCCGTCACCGGCACCGTCGTGGCGGCCGTGCTGGTGGCCGCGGTGGCCACCGCGCTGGTCCCCCTCCGTGACCATCTGAGCGTGGCCACGACGGCCCTCGTCCTGGTGGTCCCGGTGGTGGTCGGAGCCGCCACCGGGGGGGCGGCCGCCGGTGCGGTGGGGACCATCCTCGGGTTCCTCGTCTACGACTTCGTCTTCATCCCCCCCTACTACACGCTCTCGGTCGGCGCCGGCCAGAACTGGGTGGCGCTCGGCGTCTACGTCGTCGTGACCGCGGTGGTGACCCGGGTCGTGGTCTCCGTCGAACGGGCCCGCGCCGAAGCCCAGCAACACGCCGTCGAGGTCCGGCGGCTCTTCGACCTGTCCGAACTGCTCGTGCGCGACACCGACGTGCCCCAGCTCCTCACGGACATCGTCGAGGCCATGCGGGCCGCGTTCGACCTCGGCGGCGCCGCCCTCCTCCTCCCCGACAGCAACGGGCTGGCGCTGGCGGCGTCGGCCGGCACGCCGCTCGACGACGAGGAGCTGCACGCGCTGGCGCCCGGTGGCACCACCCCGGTGCCGCTCGAATCGGGCCCGGAGGTCGCCGGCGGCATCCGGGCCCTGCCCCTCACCGTGTCGGGCCAGGCCATCGGCATCCTCGTGCTCCGCGGCCTGCGGGGCCGCGCCCAGGACCACGAACCGGTGCGGGCGTTCGCCAACCACCTGGCACTCACCCTGGAACGGGCCGGCCTGCGGGAGCAGGCACTGCGGGCGCAGGTCCTCGAGGAGGTGGATCGCCTGCGCCGATCGCTCGTCGGCGCCGTCTCCCACGACCTACGCTCCCCCCTCGCCACCATCAAGGTGTCGACGACCACCCTCCTCGATCCGGCCGCCCCCGTCTCCGAGGCCGAGACCGTCGAGCTCCTCGGCCTGATCGACGCCCAGGCCGACCGGCTCGACCGCCTGGTGTCGAACGTCCTCGACGTCACCCGCATCGAGTCCGGCACCCTCGAGCTCCGCCGCGTGGCCACACCGGTCCACCAGCTCCTGGCCGAGGCGCGGGCCGTCCTCGGCGGTTCGGCCGAGCTCGACCGGGTCGAGTGGCGGGCGCCGGCAAGCCTCCCCGAGGTGGACGTCGACCCGGTGCTGGCCTGCCAGGTGGTCGCCAACCTGGTCGACAACGCCACCCGCTACGCGCCCGAGGGATCACCCGTCGTCGTCGACGCCACCCTCGCCGGCGGCCTGGTGGAGCTGGCCGTGACCGACGCCGGTCCCGGTGTGGACCTCGACAGGGCCGCCGACCTCTTCCGCATGGTCAACAGGAGCGAGGCCGGCGGGCGGGGCGGCCTGGGCCTGGCCATCGCCCGGGCCTTCGTCGAGGCGCACGGCCAACGGATCTGGGTCGAGCGAGGTGTCGGGGGGCTGGGGGCCCGGTTCGCCTTCACCCTGCCGGTGGCGGCCTCCCGGCGGGCGGGCTGAAGCGTGTCGCAGATCCTCGTCGTCGACGACGACCGGTCGCTGCTCCGTGCCCTGCAGGTCGGGCTGGCGGCACGCGGCCACCAGGTGGTCCTGGCCGCTTCCGGCGAGGAGGGGCTGTCCCGCGCCGCACGCTCACAGCCCGACCTCGTCGTGCTCGACCTGGGGCTCCCCGACCTCGACGGCCTGGACGTGTGCCGCCGCATCCGGCAGTGGAGCGACGTGCCCATCATCGTCCTCTCCGCCCAGGGCCTCGACGCCCGCAAGGTGGCCGCCCTCGACGGCGGCGCCGACGACTACGTGACCAAGCCCTTTTCGATGCTCGAGCTCGACGCGCGCATCCGGCGCCACCTGCAGCGCCACGTGGCCGCCGTCGCACCCGGAGCCGCCGACGGCAGCCTCATCGAGGTGGGCGACCTGGCACTCGACCTCGTCCACCACCAGGCCACCGTGGCCGGCGACCCCGTCGCGCTCACCGCCCGCGAGTTCGACCTGCTCGCCTACCTGGCCCGCCACGCCGGCAAGACGTGCACCCACCAGATGATCCTCGGGCACGTGTGGGGTGCGGAGTACGGCAGCGAGTCCGACTACCTGCGCGTCTACGTCTACCGGCTGCGCCGCAAGCTCGGCGATGCCGACGGCCGGCGCCTGCGCACCTCGCCGGGGATCGGTTACACGCTCGTCCCCGGCTGACCTGCCCCGGGCCGGCCAGCATCGGGGGCAGCCCTGCACCGCCCCGCCTCCCGGGACCGTTCACGAATTGTTCACAGCGGCCGGTGCCCCGTCCACCTGTTGTTCACGGGGTGGGGTGCACACTCGGCCCATGGGTGATCTGATCGCCGTCATCGGGACCGTCGTGTTCGTCGTCGTCATGCTCGCCTTCGTCAAGGGGCTCGAGCGGCTGTGACCGTCACCCAGGGCCTGCTCCTGGCGCTGTCGGTCGCCGTGTTCGGCTTCCTCGTCGTCGCCCTCGTCAAACCCGAGTGGTTCTGACGTGGGGTTCGCCTGGACGCTCGTCGCGCTCGCCGCCGTGCTGGCCCTGGCCTGGCGGTTCCTCGGCTCCTACCTGGCCGCCGTCTACCAGGGCCGGCTGACCTTCCTCGGCTGGGTCGAACGCCCCGTCTACCGGCTCCTCGGGGTGGAGCCCGACGCCGAGCAGTCGTGGCAGCGCTACGCCGGCGCCCTCATCGTGTTCTCCGGCCTGTCCCTCCTCCTCACCTACCTGCTCATCCGCGTCCAGGGTTCCCTCCCCGTCAACCCGCAGCATCTCGGTGCCGTCCCGCCCGCGCTGTCGTGGAACACGGCGGTGTCGTTCGTCACCAACACCAACTGGCAGAACTACGCCGGCGAGTCGACCATGTCGTACCTGTCGCAGATGGCGGCGCTCACCGTCCAGCAATTCGTCAGCGCGGCGGTGGGGATCGCGGTGGCCGTGGCGCTGGTCCGCGGGTTCGCCCGGCGGGGCAGTGCGACCATCGGCAACTTCTGGGTGGACCTGGTGCGGGGCGTCCTCTACGTGCTGGTGCCCATCGCCTTCCTCGCCGGCATCGTGTTCGTCGCCCAGGGGGCGGTCCAGACCCTGGCCGGACCGGCCGTCGTCCACAACCACCTGACCGGCTTCACCCAGACCATCGCCCGGGGCCCCGTCGGCTTCATGGAGGCGATCAAGGAGCTCGGCACCAACGGAGGCGGGTTCTTCAACGCCAACGGCGCCCACCCCTTCGAGAACCCCACCGGGGTGACCAACCTGCTGTCGGTCATCCTCATCCTCTGCATCCCCGTCGCCCTCACCTACGCCTTCGGGAAGATGGTGGGCAGCGTCCGGCAGGGGGCGGCGCTGCTGGCCGCCATGGGCGTGATCTTCTGCGCGTGGCTCGCCTTCACCACCGTCGCCGAGTCCCAGCCCAACCCGGCGGTGGCGGCGACGCACGCCGTCGCGCAGCACCACGGGAACCTGGAGGGCAAGGAGACCCGCTTCGGGCCGCAGAGCTCGTCCCTCTACAACGTGGCCTCCACCCAGACCTCCACGGGTTCGGTCGACGCCTCCGCCGACTCGTTCACTCCCATGGGGGGCTTCGGCATGCTGACCGGCATGATGCTCGGGGAGGTGAGCCCCGGCGGTGTCGGTAGCGGCCTCTACACCATCCTGCTGTTCGCCATCATCACCGTCTTCATCGGCGGGCTGATGATCGGCCGCACGCCCGAGTACCTGGGAAAGAAGATCCAGTCCCGCGAAGTGAAACTGGCCGCCCTGGCCGTGCTCGTCATGCCCATCGTGGTCGTCGCCTTCACCGCGGTGGCGGTGTCGGTGCACGCGGGGCGGGCCGGTCCCCTCAATTCGGGGCCCCACGGCTTCACCGAGATCCTCTACGCGTTCACCTCCCAGGCCAACAACAACGGCTCCGCGTTCGCCGGCCTCTCGGGCAACTCCGCCTTCTACAACGTGGCCGGCGGCATCGCCATGCTCCTCGGCCGGTTCGCCATCATCGTCCCCACCCTGGCCCTGGCCGGAGCGCTGGCCGCCAAACAGGTGGTGCCGGCCGGGCTCGGGACCTTCCGCACCGACAAGCCGCTCTTCGTGGGGCTCCTGATCGGCGTGATCCTGATCGTCGGCGGCCTCACCTTCTTCCCGGCCGCCGCCCTCGGGCCGCTGGTCGAGCAGTTCAGCCACGGGAGGCTCTTCTAGATGGCCCTGCCGACCGGACGCAACGACCGCCCGCCCCGCCAGACGGACCAGCCCCACGGCGTGGCACAGGCGAGGGGCCTCTTCGACCGGGAGATCCTCGGCCAGGCGGCGCTCGCTTCCATCACCAAGCTCGATCCCCGCGTCCAGGTCCGCAATCCGGTCATGTTCGTGGTCCTGGTCGGATCGGTCGTCACCCTGGCGGAGACCGTCGCCCACCCGTCGACGTTCACCATCTCCATCACCGTGTGGCTGGTGCTCACCGTGCTGTTCGCCAACTTCGCCGAGGCGGTGGCCGAAGGGCGGGGGAAGGCCCAGGCCGACACCCTGCGGCGCATGCGCTCGGAGACCGAGGCCCGCCTGCTGGCGGCTGACGGTACGGAGACGCGGGTGGCGGCCTCCGAGCTGGCCCGGGGGGACGTGGTCGTCTGCGAGGCGGGTGACCTCATCCCCTCCGACGGAGAGATCATCGAGGGCATCGCGTCGGTGGACGAGTCGGCCATCACCGGCGAGTCGGCACCGGTCATCCGGGAGTCGGGCGGCGACCGCTCGGCGGTGACGGGGGGCACCCGGGTGCTCTCCGACCGCATCGTGGTGCGCATCACCGCCGAACGGGGCAAGACGTTCCTCGACCGGATGATCGGGCTGGTCGAGGGGGCCGACCGCCGCAAGACGCCGAACGAGATCGCCCTCACCATCCTCCTCGCCGCCCTCACCCTGGTGTTCCTGCCGGTGGTGGTCGCCCTGGAGCCCTTCGGCCGGTTCTCGGGCGCCACCGTGTCGGTGGTGGTGCTCGTGGCCCTGCTGGTGTGCCTCATCCCCACCACCATCGGCGCCCTCCTCTCCGCCATCGGCATCGCCGGCATGGACCGCCTCGTCCAGCGGAACGTGCTGGCGCTGTCCGGACGGGCCGTCGAGGCCGCCGGAGACGTGCAGACCCTCCTGCTCGACAAGACGGGCACCATCACCCTCGGGAATCGGATGGCCACCACGTTCACGCCGGTGGCAGGCGTGGACGAGCGTCGGCTGGCCGAAGCGGCCCAACTCGCCTCCCTTGCCGACGAGACGCCCGAGGGCCGGTCCATCGTGGTGCTGGCGAAGGAACGCTTCGACGTGCGCGAACGGGACCTCGGTGCCGACCACGTCTTCGTGCCCTTCTCCGCCACCACCCGCATGTCGGGCCTGGACATGGACGGCGTCCAGGTGCGCAAGGGCGCGGCCGAGGCCATCCGCCGGTGGGTCACCGACCAGGGCGGGTCCGTGCCGGACGACCTCGGCGGGATCGTCGAGGGCTACGCGCGTGCCGGGTCGACGCCGCTGGTGGTGGCCGAAGGGCCCCAGGTCCTCGGCACCATCGAGCTGAAGGACGTGGTGAAGGAGGGGATCCGCGAGCGCTTCGACCAGCTGCGGGCCGTCGGCATCCGGACGGTCATGATCACCGGCGACAACCCCCTCACGGCGGCCGCCATCGCCCAGGAGGCCGGGGTGGACGACTTCCTGGCCGAGGCCACCCCTGAAGCGAAGATGGAGCTCATCAAGACCGAGCAGGCCGGCGGCAAGCTCGTGGCCATGACCGGTGACGGCACCAACGACGCCCCGGCCCTGGCCCAGGCCGACGTGGGTGTGGCCATGAACAGCGGGACCACCGCGGCCAAGGAGGCGGGGAACATGGTCGACCTCGACTCCAACCCGACGAAGCTGATCGACATCGTCGAGGTCGGCAAGCAGCTCCTCATCACCCGGGGCGCCCTCACCACCTTCTCCGTCGCCAACGACGTGGCCAAGTACTTCGCCATCATCCCCGCGCTGTTCGTGTCGACCTACCCGCAATTGCACGCGCTCGACATCATGCGTCTCCACTCACCCCAGAGCGCCGTCCTCGCCGCGGTGATCTTCAACGCGCTGGTCATCGTCGCCCTCATCCCCCTGGCCCTGCGGGGCGTGCGGTTCCGGCCGGCGGGGGCGTCGGCCATCCTGCGGCGCAACGTGCTCCTCTACGGCGCCGGCGGGGTGGTCGTCCCCTTCGTCTGCATCAAGCTGATCGACCTGTTCCTCACGGCCACGAGGTGGTACTGATGCTCCTGCACCTCAGGCGATCCCTGGTGGCGGCGCTGTTCTTCCTGGTGCTGTGCGGCCTGGCCTACCCGCTGGCCGGCACCGGGCTGGCCCAGGTGGCCTTCCACCACCAGGCGAACGGGTCGATCGGCCCCGACGGCTCCAGCCTGATCGGCCAGCAGTGGACCGGGCCCCGGTGGTTCCAGGGGCGGCCGTCCGCCACCGTCGGCCCGACGGGCTCCCCCAGCCCCTACGACGCCATGGCGTCGGGAGCCTCGAACCTGGGACCGCGCTCCACGGTGCTGGCATCGCACGTTGCGGCGCGGGCGGCCGCCCTGCGGAAGGAGGGCATCACGCCCACCGCCGGCATGGTGACGTCGTCGGGCAGCGGGCTCGACCCCGACATCTCGCCGGCCGCCGCCTACGCACAGGTCGGCGCCGTGGCACGGGCCCGCCACCTGCCGGCCGCCGCCGTCCGCCGCCTGGTCACCTCTCACATCAGCCCCGCCCAGCTCGGGTTCCTCGGGGAGCCGGTCGTGAACGTCCTGTCGCTGAACGAGGCGCTGGCCCGCCTGCGGTGAGCACGGTTGGCTTCACCTCGGAACCCTCGTGGGGGGGGAGGCAGGTGGCCCGCCGTTGCGCCGATGCGGCACCACGGTCGAGGGTGGTGGTCACCGCCATCGTCACGCGCGCCGAGGTCGTCGGCGTGCGCGGCACGCCGTCCCTCTCCTGCACGCTGGACGACGGCTCGGGCACACTCGTGGCCGTCTTCCTCGGCCGTAGCCGGGTCGCCGGGTTCGACGTGGGGGTCCGCTGCACCATCGAGGGGACGGTGCAGGCCGGTCACCGCGTCCCGACCGTGTGGAACCCCCTGTACCGGATCGAGGCCCCCGATGGCCCGTCCTGACCCGCCACCAGGCCCTGAGCGCCCCGATCCGGGCACGCCCTCCCGGGGGAACGGCCCGTCACCGGCGGACGGCGAACCGTCCCGGTCCACCGACGAGGGGGTGAGCGGCGCGGCGGGGAGCGAGACCGATCCCACCGAGGTCGTGGAACGCGCCGGCCACTTCCGCATCTACCTGGGTGCGGCCGCGGGGGTCGGCAAGACGTTCGCCATGCTGAACGAAGGGCGCCGCCGGGCGGAGCGCGGCACCGACGTCGTCATCGGCTTCGTCGAATGCCACGGGCGTCCCCGGACCGAGGAGCTGGTCGACGGCCTCGAGACCGTGACCCGCGCCCGGGTGGCCTACCGGGGGAGCGAGTTCGAGGAGATGGACCTCGACGCCGTCCTCGCCCGCCGCCCCCAGGTGGCACTGGTCGACGAGCTGGCCCACACCAACGTGCCCGGCTCGGGCCGGCACGCGAAGCGGTGGGAGGACGTCCGTGAACTGCTCGACGCCGGCATCGACGTCATCACCACCGTCAACATCCAGCACCTCGAGAGCATCGCCGACGCGGTGGAGGAGATGACGGAGACCCGGGTCCGCGAGCGGGTGCCCGACTGGGTGGTGCGCTCGGCCGACCAGATCGAGCTGGTCGACTCCTCGCCCGAGCAGCTCCGGCGCCGCATGCTCCACGGGAACGTCTACCCGGCGGACAAGGTGGCCCGTGCCCTCACCCACTTCTTCCGCCCCGACAACCTGATCGCCCTGCGGGAGCTGGCCCTCCGGTTCCTCGCCGACGAAACCGAGGAGGAGCTCCTCGAGAACCTGAGGCGCCGCCATGGCGCGGGCGTCTGGGAGACGACCGAGCGCATCATGGTGGCCATCACCGCCGCACCGGGGACGGACGCCCTCCTGCGCCGGGCCGCCCGGATGGCGGCACGCACCAAAGGTGAGCTCGACGTGGTCCACGTGGCGTCGGGCGAGGACCCGGGGCCTCGCGACCGGGCCGCCATCGGCGCGCTGCAGGTGCTGGCCGGCGACCTCGGCGCCCGGTGGCACGGGCTGCACGACCCCGATCCGGCCCGAGCCCTGGCCACCTTCGCCAGCGAGCACCACGTCACCCAGATCGTCATCGGCTCCAGCCAGCGGAGCCGGTGGCAGGAGCTGACCGGTGGGGGGTCCGTCGTCCGGCGGGTCATCCGCGAGGCGGGGGCGGTGGGGATCGACGTCCACGTGATCGCCCGGCGCCACGTGGTGCCGGACGAGCCGGCGCCCGGCGAGCCCGGAGTCGACGAGGACACTGCGCCGAGGGTCGAGCCCTGACTACCGGCGGCAGGAACGGCAGCCCCAGCGGTGGCGTCGGCGACCACGGCAGGGCGCCGAGGCGCCGCCCCTAAGCTCGGCCCATCGGCCGGCTGACCCCCTCCCGCCCCCACGTCCCACCCGCAGCGACCGCCGGGGGTGGGGCCGCGCCCGACCGACGCCGTCGCCTCGTCATCCTGGCCGTGTGCTGCATGAGCCTCCTCATCGTGGGCATGGACAACACCATCGTCAACGTGGCCCTCCCCTCCATCGGCCACGACCTGCACGCCTCGATCTCCGGGCTGCAGTGGACGGTGGACGCCTACGTGATGGTGCTGGCCAGCCTGCTGATGCTCTCGGGGTCGATGGGCGACCGCCTGGGCCGGCGCCGGACCTTCCAGACGGGGCTGGTCGTCTTCTCCCTCGGTTCGGCCGCCTGCGGGCTCGCCCCCGGACTCGGATGGCTGGTCGCGTTCCGCATGCTCCAGGCGGTGGGCGGCTCGATGCTGAACCCGGTGGCCATGTCGATCATCCGCAACGTGTTCACCGATCCCCGCGAGCGGGCCCAGGCCATCGGGATCTGGGGTGCGGTGGTGGGCATCAGCCTGGGGCTCGGACCGGTGGTGGGCGGGGCGCTCGTCCAGAGCGTCGGGTGGCGGTCGATCTTCTGGGTGAACGTGCCCATCGGCATCGCCGCCATCGTGCTGGCCGCACGGTTCGTGCCCGAGTCGCGGGCCGAGCACGCCCGGCGCGTCGATCCCGTCGGTCAATTCCTCGTCATCGTGGTCCTCGCCTCGGTGACCTTCGCCATCATCGAGGGACCGGGGCGGGGGTGGGCCTCGGGCGAGATCGTGGGACTGTTCGCCCTCGGGGCGGTGGCGCTCGTCGGCCTGTTGCGCTACGAGCCCCGCCTGCGGGAGCCCCTCATCGAGCTCAAGTTCTTCCGCTCGGTGCCGTTCACCGGCGCCACCCTGACCGCCCTCCTGGCCTTCGCCGGGTTCTCCGGGTTCCTCTTCCTCAACACCCTCTACCTCCAGCAGGTCCGGGGGCGTTCTGCGCTCGCCGCCGGCCTGCTCACCCTGCCCATCGCCGGGATGACCATCGTCATGGCGCCGGTGTCGGGCTGGCTGGTCGGGCGGCGCGGCACCCGGCTGCCGCTGGTTGTGGCCGGAGCCGCGCTGACCGTCTCCAGCCTCATCCTCACCGGGCTGGCCAGCGACACGTCGGTCACCCTGCTCATCGTGGCCTACCTGGTCTTCGGCTTCGGTTTCGGGCTGGTGAACCCGCCCATCACCAACACCGCCGTCTCCGGCATGCCGCCGTCGCAGGCAGGCGTGGCCGCCGGGGTCGCCTCCACCAGCCGGCAGGTGGGGCAGTCCCTGGGCGTGGCCGTCGTCGGTGCCGCCGCCACCTCCAACCTCCACGGGTCCGTCGCCGCCGGCTTGGCCCAGGCCAGTCACGCCGGCTGGTGGATCGTAGCTGCGTGCAGCGCCGGGGTGATCGTCCTCGGGGTGGTGTCCACCTCCGCGCGGGCCCTCGCCACCGCCGAACCGCTGGCCGCCCTCCTCGAGCCCGAGCAGCACGGCGGCGCCGGCCCGGCCACCGGGGCCGCCTGACCGATCCCCACTCGGCACCGGCTCGGGGCCGCCGACGGCGGGTGCGGGACCTACCAGGTGTCGACGAAGGGCCGCGGCCGGCGGTGATCACCGGTCCGGACCCGGGTGGTGGCCGCCCGGAACGTCGCCACCAGGCGGCTCCGGGTCATGGCCGGGTCGATGACATCGTCGATCTCGAAGGCGGTGGCCACCTCGAGCGCCTTGCCGTGCTGGTAGGCGGCCTCGACCATCTGCTCGAACACGGCATCTCGCTCGACGGGATCGGTGATCGCCTCGAGCTCCCGGCGGAACCCGAGCCGGACGGCGCCCTCCAACCCCATGCCCCCGAGCTCGCCCGTCGGCCAGGCGACGGTGACGAGCGGGGAGCGGAAGCTCCCCCCGGCCATGGCCTGGGCCCCCAGCCCGTACCCCTTGCGGAGGATGACGGTGGCGAAGGGGACGGTGAGGCTGGCGCCGGTGACGAAGAGCCGGCTGCAGTGGCGCACGGCACCGTCCCGCTCCGAGTCGGGCCCGACCATGAACCCGGGCGTGTCGCACAGGAACACGACCGGCAGGCCGTGGGCCTCGCACAGCTGGAGGAAGCGCGCCGCCTTGTCCGACGCGTCGGCGTCGATGGCGCCCCCCAGGTGGCCCGGGTCGTTGGCCACCACGCCGACCGGCAGCCCCTCCAGCCGGGCCAGGGCGGTGACCATGGCCGGAGCGAACCCCCGCCGCAGCTCGAAGACCGAGCCGGTGTCAGCCAGGAGGTCGATGACCCGCCGCACGTCGTAGACGCGCCGGCGGTTCTCCGGCACGCAGTCGCGCAGCGCTTCCTGGTCGGCGCACGCCCACTCCCCCACCGGCCCCTGGAAGTACGACAGGTACTGCCGGGCGGCGGCCACCGCGGCGGCGTCGTCCGCCACCACCACGTCCACCACGCCGTTGGCCACCTGCACGTCGACCGGCCCCACGTCCTCGGGGCGGTGGACGCCGAGCCCGCCCCCCTCGATCATGGCGGGTCCACCCATGCCGATGGAGCTCCCCTCGGTGGCGATGATCACATCGCAGCAGCCCAGCAGGGCCGCATTGCCGGCGAAGCAGAACCCCGAGGCGATCCCGACCAGGGGAACGGTGCCGGAGAGGCCGCCGAACAGGGCGAATGCCAGGCAGTCGAGACCGGTCAGCACCCGGAAGTCGGTGTCCCCCGGCCGGCCGCCGCCACCCTCGGCGAAGAGGACGGTGGGCAGCCGCATCCGCTCGATGAGCTCGAAGAGCCGGTCCTTCTTGCGGTGGTTGAGCTGGCCCTGGGTGCCGGCCAGCACCGTGTAGTCGTAGGAGAGGACGGCGCACGCCCCCCGGTCACCGAACGCCTCGCCGTTCACCGTGCCGATCCCCGCCACCAGCCCGTCGGCCGGCGTGCGGGCGATGAGCTCCTCCTCGCTGCGGCGCGCCCGCTGGGCGGCGATCACCAGCCCCCCGTACTCCACGAAGGTGCCCGGATCGAGCAGGTCGTCCACGTTCTCGCGGGCCGTCCGCCGCCCGGCGGCGTGCCGGCGGGCCACCGCCTCGGGGCGGGCCGCGTCGAGGATGCGGGCCTGGCGGTCGAGCACCTCGGCCAGATCGGGGCGGAGGCCGCCTGGTTCGCGGTCCGCGTCACCGGCACTCCCCGACACAGCGTCTGCAGCGCCTGCTGCTCCAGAGCCGGAAGGAGCCGCGCCCCCGGCCAGGTGGGCCGGGACCGGCCGCACCACCACCAGCACGGCGCCCTCGTCCACCGCCTCGCCCGGGGCGACACGGATCTCGACGACCTCGCCCGCCGCCGGGGAGGACACCGGGTGCTCCATCTTCATCGACTCGAGCACGACCACCGGCACACCCTCGGCCACGGTGGCCCCCACCTCGACGGTGAGCGCCACCACCACGCCGGCGAAGGGAGCGGCTGCGGCCACCGGAGCACCGTCGCCGGCAGACCCGGTCACTGCTCGGCTCCCGGCATGGGGAAGATCAGCGTCTCCCCCGCCACCTCGGCCACCGCAGCGTCGCGCTCGTCCGGGCTCATCGGCGTGAGCGACCCGGCCAGATCGAGCACCGTCCGCAGCACCCCGAGGTCACCGGGCGAACAGCAGGCCGCCACCCCCGGGGTCGACAGGGCGAAGCGCAACCCCCGGGCCAGGTCGCCCGGCTCGGTGTAGGGCTCGTACCAGGTGGAGGCGGTCGGGGACCGCGACCCCCAGGGACGGGCCGCACCCGCCTTGATTGCCATCACCCCGACGTCACGCCGCTCCGCCTCGTCGAGCAGCGCCTCGGCGTCGGTCCGGTAGCCGGGCTCCGCCCACAGGCGCGGGTTCACCGGGAACATGACGGTGTCGAGGTCGTAGCGCCGCAGCGCCTCGAGGTGGGCGGCCGGCGCCGTGAGCTCGTGGCCGGTGATCCCCACCCACCGGCACACGCCCTCGTCCCGGGCGGCCAGGATCGCCTCGATGGCGCCGCTGCGGCGGTCGAGCTCCTCGAGATCGGTCACCGCGTGCAGCTGGTAGAGGTCGAACGAGTCGCAGTGCAGCCGGCGAAGGGACTCCTCCAGCTGGGCCCGGACGCCGTAGGGATTGTGGCGCAGGGTCTTGCAGGCCACGAACAACCGGTCCCGCACCGGTCCGATCACGGGACCGAGGAGCTCCTCGGCCCGGCCGTACTGGGGGGCGACGTCGAGGTGGTTCACGCCCGCGGCCAGCGCCGTCTCGACGGCACCGGCCGTCGCGTCCGGCGTGGCGTCCCAGAACGCGGCGCCCCCGAGGACGACCACCGACGACCGGTGCCCGGTCCGGCCCAGCCGGCGTTGCTCCATGCACGCACGGTAGCCCCGACCCGGCCGGCGGCCGCAACTGGCGCACCACGGCGCGCAGGTCGGGGCGCCGGCTCCCGCTCCGGCCGCGGCCGCGGCCGCACCCGGCGGTACGCTCCCTCGATGGTCCGATCAGGCACCCGAGGCCGCCGATCCACCGTCCGGATCCTCGTCGCCCTGGCCGCGACAGCCGTCGTGGCGGCCGCCTGCGGGGGGAGCGCGGCAGTCGCACCCGCCTCCCCGAGCGGCTCCACCCCCCTACCGCCCGTGCCGCCACCACCGGCCATCCACTGGACCCCGTGCCCGGGGAGCACCACCGAGCAGTGCGGGACCGTCAGCGTGCCCGTCGACTACGCCCATCCCGCCGGTCCATCGCTGCCCCTGGCCGTGGCCGAGATCCCCGCCTCGGGACCGGGCTCACCACTCGGAGACCTCGTCTTCAACCCGGGCGGCCCCGGCGAGAGCGGCGTCGGGCTGCTACCAGTCATCGCCGGATCACTGCCCAAGGCGGTGACCGAACGCTTCACCGTGGTCGGCTTCGACGAGCGGGGCACGGGCGCCAGCAGCCGGCTCGCCTGTGGCCCGTCGCCGTCCGCCGCCGCATCCGTCGACCCGCTGCCGGCCGCGGTGGGCGGCGCCCTGCCGGCCGCAGCCCTCTACCGGGACATGGCCACCTCGTGCGCCGCCGCCGACCCGGGACTCGCCGGCCACGTCGACACGCTCGACGCCGCCCGTGACCTCGACCGCCTCCGTCAGGCGCTCGGCCAGGCCAAGCTCACCTTCCTCGGCCTCTCCTACGGGACCCTCCTCGGTGCCGCCTACGCCCAGCTGTACCCGACCCGTGTGGGGGCGATGGTGCTCGACGGCGCCGTCGTCCCCGGCATGTCGCTGGCCGCCGACGCCGTCGCCGAGGCACCGGCGCTCGAGGCCTCCCTCGACCACTTCTTCTCGACCTGTGCCGCCCAGCCGGCGTGCGCGCTCGGCCCCGATCCGGCTGCGTCGTGGGACGCGCTGGCCCGGGAGCTCGCCGCCCAGCCGCTGCCGGGGGGCGCCGGCGACCCGCCGGTGACGGTGGGCACGCTCGACACGGCGACCCTCTACTACCTGAGCGTCCCCCGGTTCGCCGGCGGGTACCCGACCGCCGTCGAGGACGCGCTCCACGGCAACGGGGGCCCGCTGGCCTCCATGGCCCTCGGGTTCTTCACCGACCTCGACGGCTCGTCGCTGGTAGGCCCCCTGTGGTCGTACACCTGCGAGGACACGGCTTCCCACCCGACGGCGGCAGCGGCGACGGCCCTCGCCGTCCGGCTCCAACAGCACGACCCCCGGCTGGGGGCCGAGGCCGTCACCTACAACCTGGGCGGGTGCATCGGGTGGTCGGGCCCGTCCCACCCGGTCCGGGCCGGGCGGGCAGCCGGTGCGCCGCCCATCCTCGTCATCGGCAACCGGGGCGACCCCAACACACCATTCTCCGGTGCCGTGCAGCTCGCTCACCAGTTGTCCTCCGGCCGCCTGGTCGAGTGGGACGGCTGGGGCCACACGTGGCTGCTGAACGGCCCGGGCGACGCGTGCATGGACGGGATCGTGATCGCCTACCTCGACCGGTCGACCCCGCCCCCCACCGGGACGGTCTGCAGGTAGGCCGGCTCAGGCCGCCATGCCCACGATGGGCTTGTTCAGGGTGAGGGCACCGGTCGAGCCGTGGAAGACGGCGTCCCCGAAGGCGAAGATGCCGCCGTCACTGGCCACCAGCCAGTAGCCCTTGCCGTCGGGGGTGGCCGCCATGCCGACGATGGGCTTGTTCAGGGTGAGGGCACCGGTGGAGCCGTGGAAGACGGCGTCCCCGAAGGCGAAGATGCCGCCGTCGGAGGCCACCAGCCAGTAGCCCTTGCCGTCGGGCGTCGTCGCCATGCCCACGATGGGCTTGTTCAGGGTCAGCTTGCCGGTCGAGCCGTGGAAGACGGCGTCCCCGAAGGCGA
>JAJZAC010000172.1 GCA_021799615.1 Actinomycetes bacterium | reverse complement strand
GACGCCCGACGGCGGCGGCTACTGGCTGGTGGCCTCCGACGGCGGCATCTTCGCCTTCGGCGACGCCCGCTTCGAGGGGTCCACCGGTGCGATGCACCTGAACGCCCCCGTCGTGGGCATGACGGCGACGCCCGACGGCGGCGGCTACTGGCTGGTGGCCTCCGACGGCGGCATCTTCGCCTTCGGCGACGCCCGCTTCGAGGGGTCCACCGGTGCGATGCACCTGAACCAGCCGATCGTGGGCATGGCCCCGACGGCCGACAACGGCGGCTACTGGCTGGTGGCCTCCGACGGTGGCATCTTCGCCTTCGGCGACGCCCCCTACCTGGGTTCGACCGGTGACATCCACCTGAACAAGCCGGTCGTCGGCATGGCGGCGACGCCCGACGGCAAGGGCTACTGGCTGGTGGCCTCCGACGGTGGCATCTTCGCCTTCGGCGACGCCCCCTTCGAGGGATCGACGGGCGCCATGCGCCTGAACCAGCCGATCGTTGCCATGACCCGCCCTGGCCCCCCGTGACCCCGCCCTCTGCCTGAGGCACCGTCGTTCCGCCCGCCCCCGGGCTCCCGCCGTCCGACTCCCGCCGTCCGTGTACCGTTGCGGCGTGCAGACGTCCCGCGGTGCCACCGTCGCAGCCCGTGCACGTGACGGCGGACCGGGACCTGGCTGACGCCGCTGCGGTGCAGGTCCTGCGCATCTCACATTCGAGCGTCGTGCCCGAGTGGCGACGCCGTGAGGACGAGCTCGGCAGCGCCGGCATCGACGTCACCCTGGTGACGGCACGCCACTGGACCGAGGGGGGCACGGACGTCCGCTTCGTGCCGCGTCCCCGGCATGACGAGGCGACCGTGGCCGTCGCCACGGCCGGGACCCACCCGAACCTCTTCCTCTACGCTCCCCTGCCACTCTGGCGGCTGCTGCGCCGCCGGTGGGACCTGGTCGACATCGGCGAGGAGCCCTTCAGCCTGGCTGCGCTGGAGATCGCGCTGCTTCGCGCCTGCGCCGGCCGGCGCGCCCCCTACGTGGTCATCTCGGCCCAGAACGTGGCCAAGCAGTTCCCACCCCCCTTCCGGTGGACCGAACGGGCCGTGCTGGCCGGAGCGGCCGGCGGTTACGTGTGCAACGACGGCGCCGGGTCACTCATGCGGACCCGCGGTCTGTGCGGTCCCGTGGTCAATCTCGGGCTCGGGGTCGACCTCGACACCTTCGCACCCGACCTCACCCGGTCGCCGCCGGGGCCCGAACGCCGGGTCGGGTTCGTCGGCCGGCTCGAGCCGGAGAAGGGCATCGAGGTCCTCCTCGACGCCGTCGAGGCCGAGCCGCGCCTCCACCTCGACGTGGCCGGCAGCGGGTCGCTCACCGGTCTGGTGACCGGCCGGGCGGCGCACGGTCCGGCAGCCGGCCGGGTGCGTGTGCTGGGCCCGCTCCCCCATGACTCCCTCCCCGGGTTCTACCGCTCCCTCGACGTCCTGGCCGTGCCGTCGCTGCCGACGCCCGGGTGGCTCGAGCAGTTCGGGCGGGTGGCGGTGGAGGCGATGGCCGCCGGCGTCCCCGTGGTGGCCGCCTCGTCGGGAGCGTTGCCCGAGGTGGTCGGAGGGGCGGGCCTCCTGGTCGGACCCGGAGACGCCGCCGCCCTCGGGCGGGCCCTGGTCGACGCCACCGGTGACCCCGAACGCTGGGCGGACCTGCGCGCCGCCGGGCTCGAGCGTGCCGCCCGCTACTCGTGGACGGCGGTGGCCGCCGGTCACGCGCGCCTGTACCGGGCCGCCGTCTCCCCGCCCCGCGCCGACGGCCGGGGCCGAACCCGACCCGTGACCGTCGTCGTCGTCGCCTACGGCGCACCCCAGCTGCTCGACACCTGCCTCGACAAGCTGGGTGGCCAGTTCGACGTCATCGTCGTCGACAACGGCTCGTCGGACGCCACCCGCGTCGTGTCCGACCGCCATGGTGCCCGCTACGTCGACCCCGGCCGGAACCTCGGGTTCGCTGCCGGGGTCAACCGCGCCCTGGCCCTCGTCGACCTCGCGACCACCGACATCCTCCTGTGCAACCCCGACGCGGCGGTGGGTCCCGACGACGTCCACCTCCTCCACCGGGCCCTGGCCGCGGGTACCGACCTGGCCTGCGTGGCTCCCACCCAGCACGCCCCGGGCTCGGCATCGGACGACCGCGTGGCCTGGCCCTTCCCCACCCCGTGGGGAGCCTGGATCGAGGCCGCCGGCCTCGGCCGGCTCCGCCGTTCGACCGGGTTCCTGGTCGGCTCCGTCCTCCTCGTCGATGGTCGGGCGCTGCTCGACGTCGGCGGGTTCGACGAGCGCTACTTCCTCTACGACGAGGAGACGGACTGGCAGCGCCGGGCCCGCCGCCGGGGCTGGCGGGTCCGCCTGGTGCCCGACGCGGTGGCCGTCCACCTCGGCGCGGCCACCGACCCCGACAGCGACCGGCGCGAGGTCCGGTTCCATGCCGGGACCGAGCGCTACATCCGGCGGTGGTTCGGCACCACCGGCTGGTGGGTGTACCGCACCGCGGTGGTCGTCGGCGCCGTCGCCCGGACCGCCGCCGGACCGGCACCGACCCGGCGGCGAGCCCGCCAGCGGCTGCGCATCTACCTGGCCGGGCCGGACCGGCTGGCCCGTCGGACCGGCGCCGCACCACCACCGCGACCGGCCATCCCCGACTTCGGCGGGAGCCCGACATGACCGTCCGTTCCCGCCGGGACCCGGCACCCTTCGTGATCGACCTCGGCATGCTGGGGCGCAACCGGAAGGGCGTCGGCCGCGTCCTGGCCGAACTGGGGCCGCGCCTGGCCGCCTCCGACCGCGTCCACCTGGTCTGCACGCCGGCCGCCCTCGACCACGTGGCAGGGATCGACCGATCGCGGATCAGCGTCCTGCCGGCCACGCCCCAGTCGGTGTGGGAACAGGTCGTCCTCCCGGCCACCGCCCGCCGGCTCGGCGCCGGTGCCGTCTACAGCCAGATGGAGTGCGGTGCCCTGTGGGGCCCGCCGCTCGTCCTCCACGTTCCCGAGGACCCCGAAGTCCGCTGGTCACGCGAGCCGGCCACGACCCTGCGCGAGCGGAGCAGGCGTCACTACAGCCGTGCCCTCCTCGACCGATCGCTGCGCCGGGCACGAGTGGTGACGGCCACGCGGGCGACGGCCGAGGACCTCAGCCGCCACCACGGGATCCCGGCCGACGCCGTCACCGTCGTCCCCCTG
>JAJZAC010000171.1 GCA_021799615.1 Actinomycetes bacterium | reverse complement strand
CTGGCGATCGAGGAGGTAGGCGGTCTCGGCGATGACCATAGGGTTGGTGACCAGCGGCCCCGGATGGTCTTCGAGCAGGCGCCGGCAAGCGTCATGGTGGGCGTCGTCGCGGTCCGCGGCAGCCACCAGCGGGCCGGTATCGACCAGCAGCACTCAGTTCCGCCCGAACCCCTCGGCCAGCAGCTCGTCGGCCTCTGCGCCCCCCCGGGCTTGTCCCGACGCCCCGATCGCCGCGAACGCCAACCGCCGCTTGGGGCTGCCAGCAACAACCGGGCGGTCCTCGAGAGCAGCCTCGAGGGCCTCGGCGGCTATCTCGTCGACGCTGACCCCGCGGCGGGCCGCCTCGGCGGCCAGCCGGCGGGCCAGCTCTTCGCTCACCTGCACGGTCAGGGTCATCGCCTTTCATCGTATAGGCCGACAGGGACCACGCCCGTGTCTTTCTCTTCAGTCGCCAGCCGCTCGGAGGCAGCGAACGGCCAGGGTGTCCCCGCGCCGGTGGGAACACCCAGGGGCAACGCCTGGCCATGTTCCCCATCGGGGTGGGGAACGGCAACGGGGAACGCGCCAAGAGAGCAGGGGGGTCGACCCGCACCTTTGCACTGAAGTGTTCCGGCCGCCGCCACTGCCGTGCGGGGAGCGTCGGAGATGGCCCCCTCACTGATGTTCGGTGGTCCGGGCACCCTCCGGCGGCCAGGGCCGGCCCGCCGTTTGCCGTCGGGGAGGAAGCAGACGAGCGCGACACGCCCGGCGGGACGGCCGCCTCGCGTCAGCGTCGCACCCTTGGCCTCGACCGCCACCTATCCGACCGCCACCGACCACCCGAGCGTGCCGTCGCCGTGTCATCGGCCACGGCCCCGCCGCCACCGCCCTCGGCCCGGCTCCGTCACCGCCACCTGGTCACACACGATGGGCACTTGAGGCGCCCTGCCCACCGATCGGCCTACTCAGCTTCCGGCCGGCCCCGCCGCCCTCCTCGCCGTCGATGATGCACACCCAGCTCGTCCCGGCCAGCCACAATCCTCACTACGCCCGAACGACTTCCCGCCAGGGTTTTCCGGCTTTCCACCTGTGGCATTCGAGGAAGCCGGTCGCCGCCGGTGGCCGGAAAGCGACACCGGGCGGTGCATCGGTGTGGAAGATGCTGATCTGTCCGGGGGCCATTCGTCGGTCAGCCGTGGCGTCATCGACGGCCTGTTTTTGCTCTACGCGTCTGGCTCTAGCGGGGAGACTCCGCCTGGAGCGCCGGGAGCGGGCACTGCCCGCGTCTCCTTGGCGACGAGAACGGCGACGGCGGCGGGTGGCGAAGTTCTGCGACGAGCCAAGGAGCGTAGTCGACACGGGGGTCGGCCGACGGGGCCGCAGGCCCCAGCGGGACGGCCCGCCCCGGCGCAGCCCCTAGTACGACCTCCGGGATGCGATCAACTTGGAAAAAAAGGGCTCTTGTGACACATCCGTGGGTGCCCTGACCTGCTGAGACGCGGGCAACGCCAGTCTCCGCCTATGTTTTCGGACTGTTCGAAGGTTCGAGTTCGAGGCAAGGAGAATGGCGTTGCTCGGTGTAAATATATGGCGCGGGATGCTCGGTGTCGACGGGGCCACGGTGATCGAAGGGATCGACTTCGACGAAGAGGCTGATTGCGTGGTGGTCCACGTCCGCCCGAGGCGTTCGACCAAGCGCCGCTGTGGGCGTTGCGGGGTACGTGCTGCCGGCTACGACCAGGGGGAGGGCAGGCGGAACTGGAGGACACTCGATGTCGGCAAGCTCGTGTGTCATCTCCAAGCCGATTCCCCCCGGGTGAACTGCCCCGAACACGGTCCGACCGTCGCCTAGGTGCCCTGGGCCCGCCACGGCGCCGGCCACACCAGAGACTTCGACGACCAGCTGGCCTGGCTGGTCACCCACACCGCCAAGTCGACCGTGGTCGACCTCATGCGGGTCGCCTGGCGGACCGTCGGATCGGTCATATCCCGGGTCGTGGCCGACGGTCAGGCAGCGCATGATCCCTTCGACGGCCTCACCCGCATCGGGATCGACGAGATCAGCTACAAGAAAGGTCACCGGTACGTAATAGTTACGTGGAATCACACGGTGGGGTTCAATGGCTCCCCCTTCCACGAGCTGAGAGGTCGGTTGCATCTTGTGGATTGGTCTGGAGGAGAAGTGGCCGGTGCTCGCCCGGCACGCGCGAGCGGTGGAGTGGCTGGGGATCTGGGCGGACTTGGGCCGGGCACCGAGGACGATCGACGCCTATGCCCGTGGACTTGCTGAGTACCTCGAGGTCTGCGAACACGACGACGTCGACCCGCTCAGCGCCGGCCGGGCGCAGGTCGCATCGTTCGTCGGGGAGCTGACCGGCCGTCCGAGCCGCCACGGGGGGAACACGGTGGCACTTGACTCGGGGACGGGGCTTGCCAACGCCACGCTCCAGCAACGTGTGGTGCCGGTCCGGCTGTTCTACGATTTCCTGGTCGAAGAAGGTGTCCGCGACTCGAACCTGGTCGGCCGCGGTCGCTACGGCGCTCGGCGCGGTCTCGGTTCCGGCGGCAGGGGGCTCGTGCCTCGGCTCGTGAAGCTGCCGTGGATCCCGACCGTGCAGCAGTGGCTGGATGTTCTCACCGTCTTTCGTGACGAGCCGGTCCGCAACCGCCTGATGCTCGCCCTCGCCTACGACGCCGCGCTGGGAGGCCAGGAGCTTTGCTCACTTCGCACCGACGACCTGGACCCGGGGCATCGCATGATCCGGGTCCGGGCCGAGACGACCAAGACCCGGAGGGGACGCTCCGTGCCCTATTCGGCCGCGACGGGCGTGCTGCTCGGCGCCTACCTCGACCACCGTGGCTCCATCAGTCGCAGCCGGGGCCTGTTGTTCCTGTCGGAGTCCCGGCGCAACCGGGCCGAGCCGCTCAGCCTGTGGACCTGGTCGAAGGTGGTGCGCCGGGTCGCGCTGGCAGCGGACGTCCCGCAGTTCTCTACCCACACGACGCGTCACCTCTGCCTGACCGACCTCGCCCGCATGGGCTGGGAGCTTCACGCCATCGCCACCTTCGCCGGGCATGCCAGCACGGACTCGACGGTTCGCTACATCCACCTGTCGGGTCGGGAGCTTTCCGACAAGTTCAACCGGGGGGTGGCGGAGATCCATGCTTGGCGGATCAGCCTGTTGACTGAGACGGGCATCGACGTGGACGGTCGCACGCACGCTGGTGACGACGAGTGACGGCGTC
>JAJZAC010000170.1 GCA_021799615.1 Actinomycetes bacterium | reverse complement strand
GTCCAGGCCGGACAGGCGGTGCCGCTCGCATGAGCGCCCCGATGCGCGCCGCCCGCTTCGTGCGCTGGGCCCAACGTGACGGCGGGAACCGCCAGGCTGATCTCGACCGCATGGAGGCCGCGCTCCGAACTGCCCGCACTGCTGGCGCGGCCGGCGAGGGCTCTGGCGGTGGGGCCCACTACGCAGGCCCGAGCGGTGGCCACCTCGCCGCCTTCCCGCCGCCGGAGCGATGGGACGACTGGGTGGAGCTGGACTCGCGGTCGTGGCCCGAGCGGTCCGAGCGCCACTACCTCCTCGTCCCCACCACGTGCTTCAACTGCGAGTCGGCGTGCGGGCTGCTCGCCTACGTCGACCGGGACACGCTCACCATCCGCAAGCTCGAGGGCAATCCCGAGCACCCCGGCTCGCGCGGGCGCAACTGCGCCAAGGGACCCGCGACGATCAACCAGGTGACCGACCCCGACCGGGTGCTGTACCCGCTCCGGCGGGTCGGCGCCAGGGGCGGGGGTGGATGGGAGCGGGTGTCGTGGGACGAGGTGCTCGACGACCTCGCTGGACGGATCCGCCGGGCGATCGAAGAGGATCGCCGCAACGAGATCATGGTCCACATCGGGCGGCCCGGAGAGGACGGCTTCACCGAGCGGGTGCTGGCCAGCTGGGGGGTCGACGGTCACAACTCGCACACGAACATCTGCTCGAGCGGAGGGCGCACCGGCTACCAGTTCTGGATGGGGATCGACCGCCCGAGCCCCGACCACGCCAACGCGAAGGTGATCTACCTCATCAGCTCGCACCTGGAGACGGGCCACTACTTCAACCCCCACGCCCAACGGATCATCGAAGCGCGGGCGAAGGGGGCGAAGGTGATCGTGGTCGACACCCGGCTCTCCAACACGGCCACCCACGCCGACTACTGGCTCGCCCCGCAGCCGGGAAGCGAGGCAGCCATCAACCTCGCCATCTGCCGCCACCTGCTCATGACCGGGGCCTACGACGCCGACTTCGTCCGCCGGTGGTGGAACTGGGAGGAGTACCTGACGGCCTGCCGTCCGGAGCTGCCGGTGACGTTCGAGGCCTTCGAGCAGGCGTTGCGCGAAGAGTACGCGGGGTTCACCTTCGAGCTCGCGGCGCAGGAATCGGGGATCGACGCGGCCACCCTCAGGGAGGTGGCAGACGTCGTGGCTGCGGCGGGGCATCGGTTCTCCGCGCACAACTGGCGGTCCGCGGCTGCCGGCAACCTCGGCGGCTGGCAGGTCAGCCGGACGATCTTCATGATCTCCGCCCTCCTCGGTGCGGTGGCCTGCGAAGGCGGCACGTTCCCCAACGCCTGGAACAAGTTCGTCCCCCGGCCGATCCACGTGCCCCCGCACCCCGACGTCTGGAACGAGCTGACCTGGCCGGTCGAGTACCCGCTCGCCCAGAACGAGCTGTCCTTCCTCCTGCCCCAGTTCCTGAAAGACGGGCGCGGGACGCTCGACGTCTACTTCACGCGTGTCTACAACCCGGTGTGGACCAATCCCGATGGGATGTCCTGGGTCGAGGTGCTGACCGACGAGTCGCTCGTGGGCTGCCACGTGGCGCTGACGCCGACGTGGAACGAGACCGCCTACTTCGCCGACTACATCCTGCCGGTGGGGCTCTCCCCGGAGCGCCACGACACCCATTCCTACGAGCAGTACGACGGCCAGTGGATCGGCTTCCGACAGCCGGTCCTGCGCGAGGCCCGGCGCCGGCTGGGCCAGCCGCTCGACGACACCCGCGACGCCAACCCTGGGGAGGTGTGGGAGGAGAACGAGCTGTGGATCGAGCTGTCGTGGCGCATCGACCCAGACGGCGCCCTCGGGATCCGCCAGTACTACGAGTCGAAGGCCCGCCCCGGCACGAAGCTGAGCGTCGAGGAGTACTACGGCTGGATGTTCACCCACTCGGTGCCCGGGCTGCCCGATGCCGCCGCCGCAGAGGGGCTGGCGCCGCTCGACTACATGCGCCGGCACGGCGCGTTCGAGATCGCCCGCGATGTCGGGGCGCGTCACGAGGAGGCGGTGCCCGACGAGGAGCTCGTCGACGTCGCGGTCGAAGGCTTCGGACGCGTCTTCTCCGCAGCGCCGGTGCAGCCTCCGACCAACATGGCGCCGACGGCCGCGCCACCGCCGGACCCGGATGGCAGGCGGCCGGTCGGGGTCGTCGTCGACGGCGAGACGGTCGTGCGCCGCGGCTTCCCGACGCCCTCGGGACGCCTCGAGTTCTATTCGTCGACGCTCGCCCGATGGGGTTGGCCCGAGCACGCGTTGCCCGGCTACATCCGCAGCCACGTCCACCCGTCCGTGCTCGAGCCGGACGAGCTGGTGCTCATCTCGACCTTCCGGCTTCCCACCCACATCCACACCCGGTCCGCCAACGCCAAGTGGCTCGACGAGCTGGCCCACACCAATCCTCTCTGGGTCCACCCCGCCGATGCCGCTCGGCTCGGCGCCGGGGACCCGGGTGACGGACCTGCCGCGGACCGTCGGCCGCTCATGACCGGCGACCTCGTGCGGGTCGAGACCGCGATCGGCCATTTCGTCGCCAAGGCGTGGGTCACCGAGGGCATCCGGCCCGGGATCGTGGCCTGCAGCCACCACATGGGCCGTTGGAAGCCCGAGGGCCAGGGCGGCGGCCAGGGTCAAGTCATGTCGTCGGTCTCGTTGCACCACGAGGGGGAGAGCTGGTCGATGCATGTCCAGCGCGGTCCTCACCCGTACGCGTCGGCGGACCCGGACACGGCCAGGATGTGGTGGACCGAGATCGGCGTCCACCAGAACCTGACGTTCCCCGTCCATCCGGACCCCATCTCGGGCATGCACTGCTGGCACCAGGCGGTCAGGGTGCGCCGGGCCCAGCCCGGCGACGCCGTCGGCGACGTCGTCGTCGACACCGCCAAGGCGCGTGCCGTCTACGTCGAGTGGCTGGCGATGACCCGGAGCGCCGCGGAGGTCTCCCCCGACGACACCCGCCGTCCCAGCTGGCTCATGCGCCCGCTCAAGCCCTCCGCCTCGGCGTTCACGCTCCCCGTGCCGGTGCGTTGACCGGCACCGCCAGTTGATCGGCAACGGTCCATTGGGCGGCACCGTCACCGTCACTCGTCCTGAGCTGGCCCGGACCCTCGCCGCCTCCGTCAGGTCCCCGCTGGACGTCGAAGCCTGCCGACTCCTCGGGTTGCCGGCGCCGCCCGGCGTGGCCGTGCACAC
>JAJZAC010000065.1 GCA_021799615.1 Actinomycetes bacterium | reverse complement strand
GCGGCAGCCCGGTACAGCGTGTGCTCCTCGGCCAGGGCGTGCGGCAGCACCTCCGCGGCCAGGTAGGCGACCAGGTCGCCGGCGGCCGCCTCCCACGCCCCCGCCCGCTCCACGGTGTCGGCCACCGCACCGGCCCGGCGGGCCACCTGGTCGTCGAGCTGGCGGTGGTGGGCGACGATGGCCGCCAGTGCCCGGAGCTCCTCGTCCCCCGGGACCACCGGGCTCACCGCCTGCACGCCGCCGGTCCGGGACCCGTCCGTCGTCATCCTGCCTCCTCACGCTCCGGTCGATCACGTTTTTCTAGCTTTTGCTAGAGTAATCTGCTCGGCGGTCCCGGTCCAGAGGTCGGCAGGAAACCCGGGGCCGACGGCCGGTGCGGTCGCCGACGGCCGGTGCGGTCGCTGGAGCCGGTCAGGTCGCCGGTGACGGGACAGGCTGCGGCGTGCGGTGCACGATCAGCCGGCACCCGGCGCGGCGGGCGTCGTGCGCCACCAGCCGGTCGACCTCGATCCCGCCCAGGCCCTCGGCCAGCCCTTCGGCCAGCCCCAGGTGGAGCCGGCACACGGTGTCGGGGTCCGTGGTGGCGACGTCGGCGAACGGGCACCGGCCGAGGACGAAGTCGACGCGCCGGCCCCGGTCGGCGCGTGCCGGGCGGAACCCCCGCTCCTCCAGTTCACCCCGGAGTGCGTCGAGTGCGTCGCGGCCGCCGGCCATCACGGCCGCCCGGCGCCGACCGTCCCGACGCCCGACCTCCCGGGCGTCCACACCGTCGCGGACCGACTGGCTCAACAGGCCGGCCAGCCAGGCGTATGCGCCGGGTGTTCCCCAGCTCCCCGCCACCTCGGGGTGGAGGCGGTAGAGGAGCCGGGGCCGGCCCGGCCGCGACCGGGCCTCGGTCTCCTCCACCACCAGCCCGGCATCGCGCAGGACGGCGAGGTGTTGCCGGACGGCGTTGTGGTTGAGGCCGACGAGGTCGGTCAGTTCCCGGACGCCGACCGGGCGGCTGGCGTCGACGAGATAGCGGAAGAGGCGATGGCGGGTGGGATCGCCGAGGGCCCGGCCTTGCTGCTGCACCTCGTCCGGCGCCGCATCTGCGGCGACGGCCCCCGGCAGGTCAGGTCCGCTGCCGCTGTGCCGATCCCGGGTCGGAGTCATGGATTTCTAGTCTATGGCAGAACTACGCGATCGCCGGGCACGTGACGGCGCCTCGTGCCGCCACCTCCCGGGCCGGCGGCGGCGTCCGGTCGCCATCACCGGGCGTCCCGCCGGTCACCGGTACGATCCCACGGAGGAGCTCCACCGGTGCCCGTGACACCCCCTCCCTACCGTGCGCCCATGACCTACCTCCCCCTGCCACCGCTCCCCCACCACCCGGACGTCGTGCTGCGGGCCAGCACCCGCCGGAAGAAGACCGCCGGTGCCCACTGGGACGGTGACCGGCTCGTCGTGACCTTCCCCCTCCGCCACGACCCGGCCGAGCGGACCCGTCTGGTCGACTACTTCGTCACCCGCATGTCCCGCCACCGGCCGAACCTCCGCTCGTCGGACGGCGAGCTGTGGGAGCGGGCGTGCCGGCTGGGCGACCGCTACTTCGACGGGCTCCGGGCCGACAGCGTGCGGTGGTCCGAGCGCCAGCACACCCTGTGGGGATCGTGCACCACCCTGACGAGGGAGATCCGGATCTCGGCCCGCCTGCGGGTGGTGCCGGCCTGGGTCCTCGACGCCGTCCTCGTCCACGAACTGGCCCACCTGCTCGAGGCCGGCCACACCGCCCGCTTCCGTCAGCTGGAGGAGCGCCATCCCCGTCGGCGCGAGGCCGACGTCTTCCTGGCCGGCTACGCCCTGGGCCTCCGGTGCGAGGCGGCCGGCGACCTGCCCGGCGACGCTGCCGTCATCGAGGGCTCCGGCTGGGCGGTGGGCGGGCCGACCGCCTGAGCGCCGGCTCCCCCGGCGCTCCCGACCCCCGTGCGTCGGCCGCCCCCGGCGGGTCCGTCTCCACCGGGTGGCGACCCCTCGAGCGTCGCCTCGAACGACCGGATGCGGGCCACCGTCCACGCCGGCGCTTCCAGCATCGGCACATGGCCCACGCCCTTCGCCACCTCGAACACCCATGCCGGGTGCGCCGCCGCCAGCTGCCTGGCCGCCGACAGCGGCACCAGCAGGTCGCGTTCCCCGTGCAGGAGGAGCGTGGGCGCGGTGATCCGGTCGACGACCCGTCGCAGGCCGGCCGGGCGCAGCAGCGCCACCGACAGCGAGCGGGCCGACGCCAGGTAGGCGGCATCGGCCGCCGCCCGGTCGATCGAGGCGGTGAGCGCCACGTGGGCGTCGACCACGGCGGGGTCCACCCGCCACGGGCGGTGGCAGCAGGCGGCGAGCACCCGCCGCACGTGCTGCGCCGGCGTCGTGCGCCGGCGCCGCTCGGCCAGGAACCGTTCGCCGATCCCGGGCACCCCGCAGGCGACGATGTTGGCCACCACCCGGGGGTGGGGGACCACCGGCCGGCCGGGCGGGAGCGCCGGGTCCACCAGGACCAACCGGTCGACCAGGTCCGGTCGCCCGCCCGCCACCACGGCGGCGACGAGGCCGCCCATCGAGTTGCCCACGAGGGTGACCGGGCCGGCAGCGAGCGCCTCGAGGACCCCGGTGACCAGGGCGACATGCCCGTCGACGTCGGCCGTCCGACCGGTCGCCGGTGTCCTGCCGTGACCGACGAGGTCCACCGCCACCACCCGTGCCGTGGCTGACAGGCCGGGCGCCACCGCCAACCAGTTGAGGTGGCTGCCCCCCAGGCCGTGCAGGCATACGACGGTACGGCGGTGGGCGCCCGCCGGCGGGTCGCCCAGTGTGGCCACGTGGACAGGCCCGCCCACGTCGAGCATGGACGACGTCACCCGAGGGAGGTGGTGGCCGGTCGGCACGTCCCGAACCTACCGGGGGACCTACCGGGGACCAACGGCCGGCCCGCCGCCGGGCGACCGCTGGAGGAGCTCCCGGAGCCGGGCCGGGTCCCCGCCCTCGACGTCGAGGACCTTGGTCCGGCTGGCGTGCCCACTACGCAGGCTCACCTGGCGCCGAGCCACGCCGAAGGCGTCGGCCACCGCCGTTTCCACCGCCCGGTTGGCCCGGCCGTCGACGGCCGGGGCCGCCACCCGGACGGTCAGGACCGGGGGGTCCACGTCGCCGAACCTCCCCCCCACATCGGTGATCCGGGAGCCGGGGTGCACCCGGACGGTGACCCGCACGGTCCCGCCGCTCACCGGCGCCGGGTGGCCACCGGCGCGCCGGCGGCACCGGGCCACGCCAGCGCACGGGCGGCAGACAGGGCATCGCCGACGCCCAGCACGGCATCACCCACGTCGGCCCGCACGGCGGCGAACAGCCGGGCGGTCACCAGGCAGTCGCCCAGAGCGCTGTGGTGGTCACCCCACGACAACCCGTAGCGGGCGCAGCAATCGGGCAGGGTGGCCCGGCCGTAGAGGCCGAGATGGTCGCGTGCCACGAGGAGGGTGTCGATCGTCACCAGGTCGCCCACCGGGATGCTCGAGCCGGCACGGGCCGCCTCGGCCGCGAGGAACGGCACGTCGAATCGGACGATGTTGTGGCCCACCACGACACGGCCACTGAACAGGTGGGCCAGGTAGGGGTGGACGTCGCCGAACGTGGGCGCGCCGGCCACCATGGCGTCGGTGATCCCGTGGACGTGGGTCGGCCCGGGATCGCGTCCCGGATCGAGGAGGGTGGCGAACTCGCCCTCCACCGTGCCGGCCGGGTCCACCAGGACGACGGCCACCTCCACCACGCGGTCGCGGTCGGGAGAGAACCCGGTCGTCTCCACGTCCACGACGGCGAATCCGCCGGCACCGGGGGCCGCCACCGGTGCCGGTGCCCTGTCCACCGTCACCGCCTCCTCGACCGGCAGGGGCTGGGCTCCGGCGTCCACCCGGTCACCTTAGAGCCCGTCGCCGACGACTCGCCGACGGGCGGGGTGCCCGGCGCCCCCGGGGCGGGGCGCCCCGGCCCGCACCGGCACGTAGGCCGGGGCGGACCGGGCACCCGCCGGACGGTCAGGCCTCCGCCTTCTCCAGCTTGGCCAGCGCCGCTTCGACGTCGGCCCGGTGCTGGCGGGCGTCCTGGTGGGCCTTGGCCGGGCTCCACCGACCCTTGGTCAGGAAGATCGTCGGGATGAAGAGGACCATGCCGGCGATGCACACCCAGAACCAGTGCTGCCACTGGTGCGGCGACTCCTTCACGCCGTTCTGGAGGGCGACGAGCTGGCTCTGGTGGGCGGCCAGGTAGTTGAGCTCCGTGGCGAAGGGGACGACCAGCGTGGTGAGCTGCTTCTGGTACGTCACCAGCTCGCCGAAGACGGTGGGGCCGAGCTGCTTTTGGGCAGCGGCGATGTTGGCCGGCGTGAGCGCCTTGGTCAGGGCGTTCACCACCGCGGCGTTCTGCGGCTCGTTCAGCGTCTTCAGCAGCGCCGCGTGCGCCACCGCGAAGTTGACCGACGCCGCATGTGCCGTCTGGAACGCCAGCACGTTGGTGTGGGTGCCGGGAATGGTCTCGGTGGCGACCGGCTGGTTGTCCACCACCGGGTTCACGCTCGAGATCACCACCGGCAGGAAGATGAACGAGATCCCCACCACCAGCCGGAGCAGCCACCCCCACAGGGCCAGGCCGGTGGCCACGAGCGCCGGGTTCTTCGCCTCCACCGTCTCGGTGTAGGCCGCCATCCACGGTGCGTAGGTGAACGAGAGGAAGGCGGCCAGGAAGATCCCGATCACCACCAGCGTGTAGTAGCCGGTGTTGGCGTGGCTGGCCTGGGCCAGGAACACGATGAGCAACGCGATGGAGCCGAGCGCACCGACCAACATGAACGGCTTGCGCACCCGCAGCTTGTCCGACAGGTAGCCGGCGATGACCAGCGCCACCGCGTCGGCCCCCCAGAACCAGGTGTTGAGCCCGTTGGCCTGGGCGACGGAGAAGTACGAGTGGTCGGCGTTCTGGAACGTCGTCGACCAGTAGATGGTGAAGAAGCCCGACGCCGCGTAATAGATGAGCAGGAACACGGCGATGCCGAGGGCAGAGAAGATGAGGTCGGGCTTGGCGATCTGACGCCACGGCTTGGCCGTGGCCTCGACCAGCTCCTCCTCGGTGATGCCCCGGGCACGGGCTTCGATGAGGGCCTGGTCGCGTGCGGACACCATGAGCTGGTCACGCAGACCGGACGACAGGTCCTTCATGAACAGCAGGGCCACGATGAACAGGCCGATCGACGACAGGCCGGAGATGATGAACTGGCTCTGCCAGTCGCCGAAGTGGCTGAGGGTGTGGTTGGCGATGATGCTGGTGAGGAGGCTGCCGGCCACCGGTCCGATGGTCCAGAACCCCATGGCCGAGGCTCTGCCCAGCTGTGGACTGAAGTCCCGCACCAGTGCCGGTGTCGCCACCAGAATGGCCCCCTCCACCAGGCCGATGGCCGAGATGACGACGGCGAAGCCCCACTCGGTCGTCACGTTGGGGACGCCCACCGCCACCAGGAGCCCGACGATCAGGAGCCCGTAGATCACGACGTTCGACCGTCCCAGCCGGTCGGTCTGGCTGGCCGGCAGCGAGGCGAAGGCGCCGATCAGGTTGGAGATGATGACGATCCACACGTAGAAGCTGAACGACATGTGGAACGAGCGCAGGATGTTGGGCGTGACGCCGGTCTGCGTGTAGTACGTGTAGTACAGGACGATGGTGGCCGCCACGGCGAGGGCCAGGTACCCGGTGCGCTTCCCCGTCGACGGGTACTCGTCGATCTCGTGGCGGAACAGGAACCGGAAGAGCGGACCCCGCTCCCGCCGGCCGGCGCTCGTGGTGGCCGGGGTGGCGGGCGCCGGCGGTGTGGACGACGTGTCCGCCTTCGCGCCCGTGCCGCCGTCGTCACCCCCGGCAGCGCTGCCTTCGGCGCCGCCGTCTGCGCCTTCGTCCGTCGGCTTGTCTTCGGAGCTCATCGCGTTCCCCCACAGTGGTCTCGTCGTTCGGTTGTCTGCCCTGGGGCGCGACCGTAGTGCACCGGCGGGACGAGATGGGGCAACAGGTGGCGTTACCGGCGGTGACAGCCGCGTGCGACCAGCCGCGTGCGACCAGCCGCGTGCGGTCAGCCCCCGAGCACGGCGGCGGCCACGCGCTCCTCGCACGCCCGGGCGTCCCACCACGAGAGCTGGAGCGCCTTGGCCCGCCGGAAGTAGAGCTGGATGTCGAACTCCAGGGTGAAGCCGATGCCCCCGAAGATCTGCTGTGCGGTGGCGGTCACGTCACGGAACGTCTGGCAGGCGAAGAGCTTGGCCATGGGGGCCAGCTTGGTCACGTCACGACCCGATGCTCGGGCCCAGGCGGCCTCGTGGACGAGGACCTCGGCGCCGTCCACCGCGGTCACGGCGTCGGCCAGGTAATGGGCGAGCGCCTGGAACGCTCCCAACGGTTTGCCGAACTGGTGGCGGTCCTTGGCGTACTGGACAGTGATCTCCAGCGCGTGGCGGGCGCCGCCGACGGCCTGGGCCGCAGCCAGGATCGCACCGTCCGCCATGACCGCCTCCCAGGTCGCCCATCCCGTTCCCGGTCCGCCGATGCGGGACATGGCGTCCACCCGGACCCCGTCCAGCGCCACCCGGTACTGCGTGTCGGAGGCGAGGGTGCGCTGCTGGTCGAGGGTCACCCCCGGCGCGGTCGGGTCGACCAGGAAGAGGTCGACGTCCGCGGGGGCGTCCCCCGTGCGGGCCAGGACGATGAGGCGGGTCGCCGCCGCGGCGAAGGCCACGTGGCGCTTCACCCCCGAGAGGACGAACCCGTCCCCGTCGGGGACGGCGGCCGCGGTCACACCCCGGGGCGAGAACGCGCCCTCCGGCTCGAGCCACGCCGGCGTGAGGACGGCCTCGCCCGAGCTGATGCGGGGGAGCCATGCCGCCTGCTGGTCGTCGCCGCCGGCCCGTGACAGGACGCCGGCGGACAGCACGCAGCTCACGAAGTGGGGCGACGGGGTGAGGGCTCGTCCCAGCTCCTCGTAGAGGACGGTCCCTTCGAGCACCGACATCCCCGAACCGCCGTGCTCCTCGGGCACCAGAAGCCCGAGGAGGTCGAGCTCGGCCAGCCGCTTCCAGAGGTCGGTCGAGTAGCCGACGGGGTCGTCCTCCAGGTCCCGCACCACGGAGAGGGGCGCGCAGTCGGCGAGCAGGGACCGCACCGTGGTGCGCAGCATCTCCTGCTCGGGTCCGAAATCGAGGTCCAGCATGGTCAGTGCTCCTGTCGCAGGCCGGTGGCCGGTCGGGCCGCCGGGGTGGAAGTGGCCGGTCGGGGGGTCACGGTCGCCACCGGTCGCCCCGCCGGTCCCACGGGTTGTCGTCGGGCGAGACCGGCACGGCCACCCGGACCCGGCACCCCGTCTTCCGTTCGTCGCCCACGGACAGGGTCACCTCCAGGGTGACCCAGCCGCAGCCGACGTCGTCGGTCCCCGCCTCGGACACCTCGCCCCGGAACACCATGGTGTCGCCGGGGAAGACGGACCCCGTCATCCGGAACGTCATCCGGCCCAGCCGGCCGTGGGGGCCCGTCCAGTCGGTGACGTAGCGCTCGAACCAGGCGGCCTGGTTCGGCGTGTTGAGGAAGATGTCGCGCACCCCGTTGCGTCGCTGGGCGAAGTCGCGGTCGTGGTGCATGGGCCGCCAGTCACGCGTGGCCAGGGAGCCGAGGACGACCGTGGTGGCGGTGACGTCCACGACCAGCTCGGGCAGCTGGTCACCGACCCGCACGGCCGCCAGCAGCAGGGCGGGGACCGCCGCCGTCGGGAGGGTGCTCACCGTGCCCCGCTTCCGGTGGCCGCCCCGGCCGCCCCGGCCGCCCCGGCCGGACCGGTGGCCGCGTCCTCGGGGCGGCGGTAGCCGAAGCCGGTGTAGCTCTCGACGCCGACCACCTCGCCGCGCTGGTTCCGGTACTCCACGTCGATGACCCAGAAGCGGCCGGTCCCCAGCCTGGTCGTCTTCGGCCCGCTCACCGAGCGCAACACCTGGCACGTGGTGAGGCGGTCGCCGGGGCGCACCGGCTCGTGGAACACGAGGGTGTTCTCGCTCATGATGGCCTCGGGCAGGCCGAGGCCCTCCTTCAGGTCGAAGTGGACCTGGAGGGGCAGGGCCTGTGTGGTGCGACCGGGGGCCCAGTGATGGGGCCGGAACCACACGGAGATCATCGTGGGCGGCGCGATCGGGCCGCCGGTGAGGGCGTCGGCCACGCCGTCGTCCCAGAAGAGCGGGTTGCCGTTCTCCACCGACGCGCACGACGTCCAGATGTACCCGCGCTCGACGGGGAACTCCCCCTCCTCCTCGTAGGCCCGCACCCCGATCCGGTGCTCGATGTCGGCCTCGGTGATCGGGTTCACGACACCACCCCCTCCTCCAGCAGGGCGCCGATGCGCCCGTCGTCGTACCCGGCCGCCGACAGGAGCGCAGCCGCGTCGCTCACCGCCGCGTCGCGCACGGCCACCGGGCCGTCGGGCCGGTGCATGCCGGCCAGGACCGGCCCGACCTGCCGGAACGACGGACCCCGCCGCCCGGTGCCGTCGTCGACCGTCGTGGCCTCGACGAACGCGCCCCGGGCGGCGAACTGCTCGTCGCCGGCCAGCTCGGCGACCCGCTGGACGGGTGCGACGCACGTGTCCTCCCCCGAGAGCAACCCCACCCACTCGTCCCGGCTCCGGCGGGCGAAGGCGGCGGCGAAGTCCGCCCGTATGGCGTCCTGGGCGTCGTCGTCGAGCTGGTGCTCCGCCCACTGCGGGCAGCCGAGCAGTCGGCACAGGTTGGCGAAGAAGGCGGGCTCGATGGCACCGACGGCCAGCCACCGGTCGTCGGCGGCACGGTAGGTCCCGTAGCACGCGTACCGGCCGGTCAGGATGTCGTGCCCCGGGCCCGGGTGCGCACCGGTGGCCAGGTGCTCGTCCACGGCGAGCGACTCCAGCCACAGCACGCCGTCGGCGATGGCCACGTCGAGGTGGGCGCCACGCCCGGTCGACGCCCGGCCGATCAGGGCGGTGGCCACCGCCAGGGCGGCGTGCATCCCGCCGGCGGCGGCGTCGGCCACCGTGGCGCCCGGCAGCGGGGGGGCACCGTCGGCTCCCGGGGTGCTGGTGGCCAGGTAGCCGGCGACGGCCAGGTAGTCGAGGTCGTGCCCGGCCCAGCCCGCCCGGGGCCCGTGCTGGCCGAAGCCGGTGGTCGAGCACAGGATGATCCCCGGGTTGACCTCGGCCAGGAGCTCGTAGTCGAGTCCGAGCCGGGCCATGACCCCCGGACGGAAGCTCTCGACGACGACGTCCGCCCCCCGGACCAGTGCCAGGAATGCCTGGCGCCCCGCCGGCTGCTTCAGGTCGACGTTGATCCGACGCAGGTGGCGCTGCCCGCTGTAGGCATGGGCGGGCGGCACCAGGCCCCTGGCCACGCCGGCCGGCGCGCCGACCTTCACCACGGTCGCCCCGTAGTCGGCCAGCAACCGCGTACACCGGGCGGCCGGCCCCACGGCCGCCAGGTCGAGGACGGTGACGCCGTTCAGCGGGCCCGGCGGCACCGGCGGCGCCGGCGGGTGGGAAGTGGTGGGAACCGGGGTGGGCGGCACGGGTCGCCGATCCTCAGAAGTTCTTGGGGAGCCCGAGGCCGCGCCGGGCGATGATGTTCTTCTGGATCTCCGAGGCGCCGCCGCCGATGGTGTCGATGACCGTGTAGCGGTAGGTCGATTCGGCACGGCCGGCCATGGGGGCGTCCTCCGTCCGGACCCGGAGCTGCCCACCCGGCCCGGCCAGGTCCATCGAGGCATCGGCCAGCCGGCGCGAGTACTCCGTCGTGTAGAGCTTGTACTCCGAGGCCTGGGCGGTCGGCGGGGCGCCGCCCGTGGACGAGTCGAACACGAACTTGAGGCCGAGGACCCGGGCCACCTCGGCCTGGGTATGGAGTTGGGCGAGCCGCTGGCGCACCACCGGGTCGGCGGCCAACGGTTCGCCGTCGCGCCGCGCGCCCTTCACGTACTCGGTGAGCAGGTCCAGGCGCTGGGCGACGGGCGAGTAGGTGAACAGGGTGAAGCGCTCGAGGTCGAGAGCCTCGGAGATGTACTGGAACCCCTTGTTCACGTCCCCCACCACGTAGTCGTCCGAGACCCACACGTCGTCCAGGTAGACCTCGTTGGTCCGCTCGTCCCCCATGGTCCAGATGGGCTTCACGGTGATCCCGGGGTGGTCCATCGGGACGAGGAACAGGGTGATACCGAAGTGCTTGGGCGCCTCGGGATCGGTGCGGGCGCCCACCCAGTACCAGTCGGCGAAGTGGGCCGAGGTCGTCCACGTCTTCTGGCCGTTGAGCATCCAGCCGTCGCCGTCGCGCACCGCCTTCAGCTGCATGGACGCGGCGTCGGATCCGGCGTTCGGCTCGGAGTAGCCGACGGCGAACTCCACCTCGTTGCGGAGGATCTTGGGGAGGAACTCGGCCTTCAGCGTGTCGCTGCCGTGGGCGATGATCGTCTTGCCGATGATGCCGACGCCCTTGCCGATCTGGGGGCCTCCCCGGGCGGCCAGTGCCTCGTTGAGCAGGTACTCGTAGAGGCCGTCACCCTCGCTGCCCCCGTGCTCCTTCGGCCAGGTGATCCCCAGCCAGCCCCGGGCGCCGATCTCGGCCATGAACTCCCGGCGCTTGGGGGTGTCGACGATCTGGGCCATGTTCTCGCGGGTGAGGTCGAAGATCTCGGGATCGTCGTGCTCGTCGAGGAACCGTTCGACCTCGGCCACGAAGTCGAGCTGTTCGGGGGTGAACTCGAAGTCCATCGGTGGGCCCTCCCTATGGCGGCCGTACACGGTGGCGCCGGGTGCGTCGCGTCCGTTTCCTGACTATCCGTCAGATCGCGAAATCACTATACGGCATCGGCCCCGCCGGCGACGCCACACCCCCGGGGGCCCCGGGGCCGGCGGCCTCCGGGCCGGGGTTCCCAAGACCGGGGTTCCGGGGGCCGGCGGGCGGGCCGGCGGCCGGGGTGGCCCGGTTCGTTTCCTGACAGTGTGTCAGATAGTGTGCCCTCCGTACGATGGCCTGCAGGGTGCCGCCGGCGCCGGGCACCCGGTGCGGACCGCCCCTCCGGCCGGGGGCCCGGGGTGCCCGCCGGATCGGGCGTGCCGGCCCCGGCGCCAGGTGCGAGTGATCGAAGGGAATGCCACAGACCATGCGAGGGATCGTCAGCATCGCCGGCTACGTGCCCCACCACCGGCTGGACCGGGCCGAGGTGGCCGCGTTCCACCGCACCGACGGCGGCCGGGGCACGCGGGCGGTGGCCGGCCACGACGAGGACACCACCACCATGGGCGTGGAATCGGCCCGCCTGGCCCTGCGCTCGGCCCCCGGCGCCCCGCCCTCGACCCTGTGGTTCGCCACCGCCACCCCCGCCTACCTCGACAAGACCAACGCGGCGACGGTCCACGCCGCCCTGGGGCTGCCCGCCGCCACCGGTGCCTACGACTTCGGTGGGGCCCTGCGCTCGGCCACCGGCGCCCTCGGCGCTGCGCTCGACGGCAGCGGCACCGTGGCGGTGGTGGCGGCCGACGTGCGTGACGGGCTCCCCTCCTCGGCGGACGAGAGGGCGGGGGGCGATGCCGCCGCCACCGTGGTCGTCGCCGACGGCAGCGACGACCGCCCCGTCCTGGCCGAACTGGTCGGGCGGGCGTCGGTCACCGACGAGTTCGTCGACCGGTGGCGCACCCCCGGCGACCGCCGGTCGCGGACGTGGGAGGAGCGGTTCGGCGAGACCCGCTACGTGCCCCTCGGTGCCCAGGCGTTCGCCGCCGCACTGGCGTCGGCGGGCCGGGACGCCGGCGACGTCAACCGCGTCGCCGTGACCGGGATGCACGCCCGTGCGGTCCGGGCACTCGGGAGGCGCCTCGCCCTGCCGGCGGGCGTCCTGGCCGACGACTTGTCGGCCACCGTCGGCCAGGCCGGCGCCGCCCAACCACTCCTCGAGATGGCGGCCCTGGTGGAGGCGGCCGCGCCCGGCGACGTCGTCGCCGTCGTCCACCTGGCCGACGGGGCCGACGCCCTCGTCTTCCGGGTCACCGAGGCCCGGGCCGGCTGGCATCCCGCCCGCCCCGTGGCCGACCAGGTCGCCGTCGGCGCCCCGCTCCCCTACGCCACCTTCCTCGCCTGGCGGGGCATGCTCACCCCCGAACCGCCCCGCCGGCCGGAGCCGGCACGCGTCTCGGCCAGCGCGGCCTGGCGGTCGGAGGCGTGGAAGTTCCGCTTCGTCGGCTCGGAGGACCGGACCAGCGGGGCCATCCACCTCCCGCCTGCCCGCGTGTCGATGGACGGCGGTGCGGTGGACGACATGGTGCCCGTCGAGCGGGCGGACACCGTGGCCACGGTGGCCACCTACACGGTCGACCGGCTCGCCTACTCGCCGAGCCCGCCCATCGTCTTCGCCGTGCTCGACTTCGACGGCGGGGGTCGGTTCCCCGTCGAGCTCACCGACGTCGACGCCGACCGCGTGCAGATCGGCGACCGGGTGGAGATGACGTTCCGGCGGCTGTTCACCGCCGACGGCATCCACGACTACTTCTGGAAGGCGACGCCCGTCCGGACCCGGTCGGGCAGCTGACAGCGGCGCCGGGCGCCGGGACCACGGATCGAAGGAGGAGGCACGCCATGGCATCGCATGGGATCACGGACAAGGTGGCGATCGTCGGTATGGGGTGCACCCGCTTCGCGGAGCACTGGGACAAAGGTCTGGACGACCTGATCGTCGACGCCGCCACCGAGACCTTCGCGTCAGCCGGCATCACCAAGGACGACGTCGACGCCTACTGGCTCGGCACCGCCCAGTCGGGCATGAGCGGGATCACCCTGGCCCGACCGCTGCAGCTCCAGGGCAAGCCGGTCACCCGGGTGGAGAACTACTGCACCACCGGTTCGGAGGCGCTGCGGGCCGCGGCCTACGCCGTCGCCTCCGGTGCCTACGACGTGGCCATGGCCGTCGGCGCCGAGAAGGTGAAGGACTCCGGTTACCAGGGCCTGAACGCCGTCCCGGTGCCCAACGACGGCACAGCGCGGACCCTCACGGCGGCGGCGATGTTCTCCATGGTGGCACCGGCCTACGCGGCCAAGTACGGCGTCGACGAGGACGAACTGGCCCAGGTGCTGGCCCGGATCTCGTGGAAGAACCACCAGAACGGGGCGAAGAACCCCCGGGCCCAATTCACCAAGCCCGTGTCCATCGAGACCATCTGCGCCTCGCCGCGGGTGGCCGGCAGGCTCGGCGTCTTCGACTGCGCCGGCGTGGCCGACGGCGCGGCCGCCGCCATCGTGGTCCGGGCCGAGGACGCCGAGCGCTACACCGACCGCCCCCTGTTCATCAAGGCCCTCTCCTTCGCCGCCGGCAGCGGATCGGGGCTGATCGACCCCGGCTACGACTACACCCACTTCCCCGAGTGCGCGACGGCCGCGGCCGACGCCTACGCCCAGGCCGGGATCACCGATCCCCTGCACCAACTGGCCATGGCGGAGGTGCACGACTGCTTCACGCCGACCGAGCTCGTCCTCATGGAGGACCTCGGCTTCGCCGAGCGGGGCACCGCCTACAAGGAGGTGGCGGCCGGCACCTTCGACCTGGACGGGACCCTGCCGGTCAACCCCGACGGCGGTCTCAAGAGCTTCGGCCACCCGGTCGGCGCCTCGGGCCTGCGCATGGTGTTCGAAGCGTGGCTGCAGCTCCGGGGCGAGGCTACCCCCGAGCGCCAGATCACCTCGACGTCGTCGCTGGCCCTCACCCACAACCTGGGCGGTTACCCGGGCGAGATGGTGTCCTTCGTCTCGATCGTGGGCACCGAGGTGGGCTGAGCCACCCGGCCGGTCCCCCGGGCGGATCAGCCGTACCCGATGCCCCCCTCGAGCGGGACGACGGACATCGTGGGCAGATCGGCCTCGGGGAACTGGACCGTGTCGAGCACGAAGCGACTGAAGTCCCGATCGGGGCCCAGCGCCTCTTCGAAGGCGTCTTGGATGGGGGCGTCCCGCAGGAGCGCGTCACACGCCACACATCCGTTCGCCCACCCGCCAGGGTCGCCGCCCGCTGCCTCCTCGGCCGAGATCCGGTAGGTGACGGCACCCGCGCCGACCAGGCGGTACCAGTCGGGGGAGAGCACCGCAGCCAGGGGCACGGCGACGAACGGAAGCGGGATGTAGCGCCACCGGGGCTCGTCGCCCTGGCGGCGGCGGCGCCGCCGTCCGTCGTCGGTACGTTCGATGCCGATGCCGCACACCACGGTCGTCTCCTCGCCACAGCGGTAGCAGCGCTTGCGCATGCCGAGGACGGCGACGGGGACGCGGGGCCCGGGCGATGGCTCGGGCCGGGCGATGGGTTGGGCTGTGGGGGGGTAGGTCGCACGGTGGGACACCGGTGCCAACGACTCGTCCCAGTCCTCGTCCCCGGCGGAGATCCCCTCGCCGAACGGGTTGAACTCCCCCACCATGGCCGGCTGGGCGGGGATGTCGCTGTCGATGGGTGGGACGGGTGGCGGGGGTGGCGGTGGTGGCGCAGCCTCGACGACCGGCTCCGCCGCCGGTGCCGCCGGGGCGATGGGCGTGTCTGCGTAGGCCGGCTCCGGCATGGGTGCAGCTGGAGGTGGTGGCGGGGGCGGGAGCTCGAGCGAGGCGTCGGCCTCGGCGACCGGTGGCGACGGGACGGGCGGCTCGTCGAGCGGGGGTGCCGGTGGGGGCGGCACGGGTGGCGGGGGCGGTGCTGCCTCGGCGACGGGCTGTCCGGCTGGCTCGACGGGTGGCTCGACGATCGGGGGCGGCGGGGACGGTGCCACCTCGGCCATCGGCTCGGCGACTGGCTCGGGTGTCACGACCGGCTCGGGCGCCGGCGGCGGGGGCGGTGCTGACTCGGCCACCGGCTCGGGTGCCAGCGGGGCGGGCGCCTCTGCGACCGCTTCGGCCATCGGCTCGGGCTCGGCGACCGGTTCCAGCTCCGGTTCGGCGAACAGGTCCTCGTCGGCCATGCCGAGGATGGCCAGCTCGTTGAGCGACCGCGGCATGTCGTCCAGATCATCCAGATCATCCAGATCGTCCAGATCGTCGAACTCGGACTCGAACCCATGACCGGCCTGCTCCGTGGCGGGCGGAACGGGCACGACCGTCCCCGGCGCCAGCGTCGCATCGGCAGGCGTCGGCTCGGCCGTCATCGGCGCCGGCATCTCCGGCGGAGGCGGTGTCACGGCGCCAGCGTCGCCTGGCAGCGGAGCCTCGGCTGCCGGTACGGCCGGCGGGGCGGGTGCAGCGGGCGGCGCGACTGGCGGCGGCGCGGCCACCGGTGCGGGCGGTGCGGCGACAGGCGCTGGTGGCCGTGCGGCGACAGGCGCTGGTGGC
>JAJZAC010000169.1 GCA_021799615.1 Actinomycetes bacterium | reverse complement strand
CCCTCGGACAGGATCGCGCCGGCTCACACGTGACGTGGTGGCCTCACGACACATGGCACGTGAAGGCCTCTCGAGTGGAGAAGACGATGTCCTCTCCGAACTTCCCCGAACTGCGGGAACGGGTCAGTGTGCTCGGCTCGAATCGACGTGGGCTGGATCAGACCCGGATCACCTCGACCCCGGGAATGGCGTCGTAGTCGTGGTCTTGGGTGACGACCGGGATCCGCTCGGCAATGGCGGTGGCAGCCACCAGCACGTCCAGGATCGGGACCCGGCGACGATCGGCGCGCAGGGCGGCGGCTAGGCGGGCGAACTGGCGCGCTACCTCGGCGTCCACTGGTAACGGATCCCAGGTCGATTCCACGGCCGAGAGCGTCGCGACCCTGGCCGGTCGATCATCGTCGTTTGCCATCAGCACGCCGAGGGTCAATTCGGCCAACGTCACCACAGAGACCTCGGTTTCGGTCACCCCTGCCATCTCGCCAAGGGGTCGCCCCGACTCCGTGGCGACGAAGAACGAGGTGTCGAGCAGGGCCCTCATAGATCGTCGGTGGTATCGGACAGCAGGCCCCGCACCTCCCTCAGGAGGCCACGGTCGGCTGCATGCCGGGACGCGACGGCAAGCGCCTCAGTTGCCGGCACCGTCCGACGACGGCGCAGCGGCACGATCTCGGCGACCGGGCGCCGGTCAACCGTGACCGTCAACCTCTCGCCGCCTTCGACTCGACGGAGCACGTCGCTGACCGTGTTCCGCAGGTCACGAACGGAAATGGAGTTGGCCACGTCCCTGACTGTAGCACATGTAGCCACATGTGGCTTGGTGGAGAAGACGATCTCCTCGTCGAACCCCGCTGAGCTTCGTGACCGCCTGATGACGGCGCTGGCAGCGGCCGATCGATCAGGCATCCCGGCCAGCCTCGGGCGCCCGTGCGCCGCCCAGCGCCGCCGAGCTGGATGCGCTCCGTGCCCTTGCGCGCCACGGGCACGACCGTGCCGGTGGGGTCACTCGGCCGAGGCACGGTCACTCGGGGCTGGCGGGCGGGCGTCCATGGCAGCGGCAACAGGAGGCACCCACCTCGAGGGTGGCGCGTCGAGCACGGCGGCGCTCGACCTCGACGTTTCGCGAAGGAGCGTGGCGGCGAGGATCAACGGTTCGGCCCCCTCAACCCGCGAAGTCCTGCTCCACCGCCTGCGCCATGCCCTCGGCGATGGCCGACTTGCCTTGGGGTCGCCAGCCTTCGTCGACAACGTCGTCGGGCGTGTGCCGTTGCGGTGGGTCGCCCGGGTCTCGGAGCGCTCGTAGCGGCCGACTCCGATCTTCTCGGCGGCTTCGGCCTCGATGAGCTGGTGAAGCGCCCACTGGGCGAGCTCACGGACCAGGTCGGTGCCGTCGCCGACGCGCAGAGCATCGAGCAGTTCGGACAGGGCAGAATCTGACAGAGCCATCGGTGTGATCTCCCCAAGTGCACGTGGTCGTACACACCGAGCACCACGCCGGTGGCTCACCTGGTGGTGGACCTGCCCCGAAACCCCACCCCGCCAGGGGGCTTGTACAACCTGGTGCCGTGCTGACGCATCCAGGCGGTCCAGGCGGTCCGCCCACACCTGGTAGCGGACGCGATCGATGTCGACGTTGGCTGGCTGGGCGGGATGTCACATCGGCGCGGTGGACTCGTCCCAGGCGGCGTGCGTCGACCGCCCTGGATCATGGGCAGACGATGGGCGAAGGCTAAGGAGGTGGGACGGTGCGGCTTCCCGAGGAGTGGGTGGACATCTGGGCGGAGTCCGTTCGTGAACAAGGTACGGCATGGGCAGCCCGCTACGGCGAGGAGTCGCTGAAGGCGGCCATGTACCTGATGGGCGACTTGAGCGACGAGGAGGCCGGCGAGCCTCTGGAGCTGCCAGACGTGCCCGGGTACTGGCCGCCCCCATCCGGTGCCGCTGCATCCGATTCCGAAACCGATCCGGGTACTGACACGTAGGTGGACGCTGAGCGTCCGTGGGCAGGAACCGGGCCGACAGATCAGCGGCAAGGCACGAGTGTCAAGGGACACGATTGGGGTCAGGCCCAGCCCCTGCTCCGGGGACGCCTCCAGTATGAGAGTCACACCCTCTCGCCATGCTGCCAACGCAACATTCAGCCAACAGAGCAGGAGGGCGGAAACATGAGTGACGTATCCCAAGGCCCCGGGTGGTGGCAGGCAACAGATGGGAAGTGGTATCCGCCGGAAACGGCACCTGGCGGCAACCTGCCGCCGACCGGAGCCGGCCAATCTGCGGCGGGAACGGGGCCATCAGCCCCCAAGCAGCGCCGCCCCTTCCGGTGGGTGCTCGCCGGGGTGGTCGTCATCGCCGTCATCGCGGTGGCCAGCTCGGCGGGCGGTACACATGCGTCGAAGACGGATGCGGTGGGGTCGGCCACGACGGCCTCAGCGCCGGCTGGCGACCACCCGGCCACGTCCGCATCGCCACCGACCACTCAGCCGGCACCACCGACCACCCAGGCGTCCCAGGTTGACAGCACCGTCAAGGACGGCGACTTCGCCTTCGTGGTGCACGACATGACGTGCGGTGCGAGTGCGGCAGCAGCGGTCAACCCTGACGGCATGGGCGAGGCGGTCCCTGCCGGTGCGCAGGAGTGTCTGGTGACGATGTCGGTCACCGACGACAAGGGCAACGCCCAGACGTTCTTCGCGGATAATCAGTACGCGTACGATGCCGCCGGCCACAAGTTCAGCGCTGACTCCAACGGAGCGATCTTTATGAACGGCTCCAACGACGATACCCAGGTGAATCCCGGCATCACCATCAGCGCCATCGTCCCGTTCCAGATCCCACAGGGCGACCAGATCGTGCGGTTGGAGCTACACGACTCGGCGTTTTCTGGCGGTGTGGCGGTCCATCTGTAGGGAAGGAACGGGCCGAGCTCCCGGGGTCGTGCCTCGGGGGCCAGGTCCAAGTGGGGCACCTGCTGACGGCCGTGTCCGGCGGTCGCCAGCAGGTGCCCTCCCGGCACCCCGTGATCGGGGTGCGCGGGCTGCTGTGGGGCACCGGCGCCCGGTGAGGTGGAGGTGGTCGCACGCGGTGCAACCGGGGAGTCGACCTACTTGCAGGACGGGATCAGATCCGCCTTGACGGTCTCCTTGGCTCGGACGGTGATCGGCTGAGCCGGTGCACCGGCCTCACGCATTGCATCTGACGCGAGGAGGTAGTGGCCCGGCGGGACGGCGAGGTGGAAGCTCGACCTGCCGTGGACGATGTCACTCGCAAC
>JAJZAC010000064.1 GCA_021799615.1 Actinomycetes bacterium | reverse complement strand
CTCGCGGACGTGGTAGCCGAGGTCGAAGGCGCCGTCGTCACCGGGCGTCGGGTGGCCGAGGCCGAGGGGTACGGGCACGAGGACCTCACGGGTCCACGGCACGAGGTCGAGGCGGGGCTCGACGTGTGCCGACAGGTCGGATCGGGAGATGGCCGGCCCGTCCAGGGTCATCACGACCAGCACGGTCGACGGCTGGCTGGCACCCTCCGCGTAGAGGAAGCCCCCGTCGACACCGGAGACGGGTGCCCGCCTCACGGCGCCGTTCCGCCAGCGGGGCAGGTGCTCCCGGACGTGGGCCCGACGGTCCACGTCCCCTGTGCCGGTCCACCGTACCTGCGCCGGTCCGCCACCGGGTTCTCCCTGCTCATGGCGCCAACACTAGGGCCGACGGTCGCTGGCCGCATGAGCGTCACACCCCCGGAGCAGCCTGGTGGAGCGACCGACGAGGGTCCGACCGACCAGGAGGAACCGTGCCGAACGACTGCACCTTCACCATCGACTGCGCCGACTGTGCGTACCGCCACACCTCCGTGTGCGACGACTGCGTCGTCTCGTTCGTGGTCGGTCGCTCGCCCGACGACGCGCTCGTGGTCGACGCGGCCGAGGCCCGTGCCGTCCGCCTGCTGGCCGAGGCCGGGCTCGTCCCCGCGGTCCGCCACCGCCCGATCGGGCGCCAGGCCGGCTGAAGCGGACCGGGCAGCACCACCGGTCCGGCGCGTGTCGCGCGTGCGCGCCGGCGGGGTGGCGCCGTGCCACCATGGGGTGTGGTCCCCACGCCTACGCCCACCGCCCTGCGCCCCGACCGGACGCGGGCTCCGGGTGCCCGGCCGGTGGGCGGCCCCGCACTGGTCGACGTCGCCACCCGGGCCGGACTGGTCGCCCTCGGCGTGGCCGGCGCCGGGGTGTTCGCCGACACCCGTCGTCACCTCGTCGAACGGCGTGCCGCCGGCCTGGCCGGGGGGATGCAGTTCACCTTCCGGAACCCCGAACGCTCCACGGACCCGGGCCGGATCGTCCCCGGTGCCCGGTCCCTCGTCGTGGGGGCACTGGCCTACGCCCACCCCACCCCGCCAGCCGCCCCCGCGCCGGGCCCCACCCCGGGAGCCTGCAGGCAGCCGGTGGGCCAGGTGGCGGCGGTGGCGTCCGCCGACCACTACGGCGCGCTCCGCCGGGCGCTGGCCGAGGTGGCGTCGCTGCTGTCCGGTGCCGGCTGGCGGGCGGTGGTGGTCGCCGACGAGAACTCGCTGGTCGATCGGGCCGCAGCCCGTCGGGCCGGGCTCGGCTGGTTCGGACGCAACTCGCTGCTGCTGGTGCGCGGCGCCGGCTCGTGGTGCGTGCTCGGCTCCGTGGTCACCGACGCGCCGCTGACGCCGGGCCCGCTGTTCCTTCCCCGACCGGCGGGTGGCCGCCCGGTGCCGGTGCCCGAGCCCCACGCTGCCGGTTGCGGCCGGTGCACCCGGTGCCTCGAGGCCTGTCCGACCGGCGCGCTGGTGGCGCCGGGCGTGGTCGACGCCCGCCGGTGCCTCGCCTGGGTGCTCCAGGCGCCGGGACCGGTGCCCGCCCGACTGCGCGCCGCCGCCGGCACCCGCCTCTACGGGTGCGACGACTGCCAGGTGACCTGCCCGGTCAACCTGACCGCCGACCGCCACCATCCGGCATCGGCGCCGTCCGGCGCCGGTCGCGGCACCGGCCCCGGTCCCGAGGTCGACCTGCTCGGGGTGCTCGGCGCCACCGACGGCGAGCTGCTCGACCGGTTCGGCCGCTGGTACCTGCCCGGACGGGATCCGGGCGTCCTGCGACGCAACGCGCTGGTGGCGCTGGGCAACGCCGGCGTGGGCACGGCCGCCGTGCGGGCGGCCATCGCCCGCTACGAGGCCGGTGACGACCAGCTCCTCGCCGAGCACGCCCGGTGGGCCCGGGCCCGTCTGGACGACGTGGCCGCCGGCCGGCCTGCCGGGGAGCGTGGGGGCGTGCCCGGGTGACCCACCTGCTGGTGACCAACGACTTCCCGCCCAAGGTGGGAGGCATCCAGGCCTACCTGTGGGAGCTGTGGCGACGGCTCGATCCCGACAGCTACGCGGTGCTGACCGCCTCCTCCGATCCGGGAGCGGCCGCCTTCGACGCCGAGCAGGCCGCCCGCGGGATCCGCATCGAGCGGGTCCCGGCCAGGGTGCTGCTGCCCACGCCGGGAACGGTCCGGGCCGTCCGCCAGGCGGCGGCACGCCACGGTGCGGGGCTCGTGGTCCTCGACCCGGCGTTCCCCCTGGGGCTGATCGGCCCCCGGCTGGGCCTGCCCTTCGCGGTGGTGCTCCACGGCGCCGAGGTGACGGTTCCCGGCCGGCTGCCGGGCACCCGTGCCGCGCTGGCGGCCACGCTGCGCCACAGCGTGCTCGCCGTGTCCGCCGGCAGCTACCCGGCAGCAGAGGCCCGCCGCGCCCTCCGGGGCCGGGGCATGCCGCCGGTGGCCGACGTGCCCCCCGGTGTCGACCTGGACCGGTTCCGGCCGGCCACACCCGACCTGCGGGCCGACGTCCGCCACGGGCTCGGCCTCGCTCCCGACGCGCCCCTGGTGGTCAGTGTCAGCCGCTTGGTGCCCCGCAAGGGCATGGACGTCCTGGTCGACGCGGCGGCACGCCTCGGCGGACGGGTCCCCGGGCTCACGGTGGCCATCGCCGGTCGAGGTCGGGACGGGGAGCGGCTGGCCGCTCGGGTGGCCGAGCTGGGGGCGCCCGTGCGCCTGCTCGGCGCGGTGTCCGACCACGACCTCCCCCGGCTGGTGGCGGCGGCCGACGTGTTCGTCATGGCCTGCCGGAACCGGTGGCTCGGCCTCGAGCAGGAGGGGTTCGGCATCGTGTTCCTCGAGGCGGCCGCGGCCGGCGTTCCCCAGGTGGCGGGCGATTCCGGCGGTGCCCGCGACGCCGTGGTCGACGGCGTGACCGGTCTGGTCCTCCGGCACCCGACCGACGTGGCCGCCCTGGCCGGCGCCATCGGCGACCTGTTGGAGGACCCGGACCGGCGGGCCCGGCTGGGTGCGGCGGCCCGGGAGCGGGCGGCGGCATCCTTCGACTACGACCTCCTCGCACCTAGGCTGGGGGCGGCGTTGGCACTCGTGGGAGGCTGACCCGTGGCAGGCTGGCTCGGCGCCGGCCGTGCGCGTCGCCCCCCGGCGCACCGCAGCTGCACCCCGCATCGGACGAGGAGGACGGAACGTGGCGGACCATGCCACCGAACAGATGGTCGTGGCGGCGACGCCGGAGCGCTGCTTCGAGGTGTGCAGCGACATCGACGCCTACCCGGAGTGGGCGGCCGACATCAAGGAGGTGACCGTCCACGAGCGGGACGAGGCCGGCCGTCCCGTGCTGGTCACCTTCCGGGCCGCGGCCTTCGGCCGCAGCACCAGCTACACGCTGTCCTACGACTACTCCCAGGCACCGCGGGCGCTGTCGTGGGTCGAGACCACCGGTGACATCACGTCCAAGCTCGACGGGAGCTACGAGTTCGAGCCGATGGGCGAGGGGAAGACGCGCGTGAGCTACCACCTCGACGTGGAGATGAAGGTGCCGTTGCCCGGCTTCATCAAGATGCGGGCCCAGAGCCGGATCATGACCATCGCCCTGCGCGACCTGCGGGCGCGCGTCGAGGGTCCGTGACCGCACGGGTGACCCCGTGACCGCCCTCGCCCCGTGAAGGTCGGGATCACCCTCCCGCAGTTCAGCGACGACCCGGCCGCCGCCCTCGAGGCCGCCCGCCGGGCGGAGCGGGCCGGGCTGGACGGCGTCTTCTGCTTCGACCACCTGTGGCCGATGGGGCAGCCGGGCCGTCCGGCGCTGTCGCCCGGTCCCCTCCTCGGCGCGCTGGCGGCGTCGACGACCGCCATCTCGGTGGGCACGCTCGTCGCCCGGATCGGCCTCCTGCCCGACGACGTGCTGGTGGCCACGCTGGCGTCGGTCGACAGGATCTCCGGCGGTCGGCTGATCGCCGGGCTCGGCACCGGCGACCATCTGAGCCGGGCGGAGAACGAGGCGTTCGGCGTCCCGTTCGACCCGGCTCGGATCCGGCGGACCCGGCTGGGCGGGGTGGCCGGCGCCCTGGGTGACCTGGGCGTCCCCGTATGGGTGGGGGGCGGGCAGGCACCCACCGTCGAAGTGGCCCGGGCCGCCGGCGCGGCGGTCAACCTGTGGGACGCCGATCCCGACAGCGTCGCCTCCCTGGTGGCGTCGGGCCTGGAGGTGACGTGGGGCGGCCCGGTCGCCGGGGACGCCGCCGCCATCGCCGGGCGCCTGGGAGCCGTCGCCGCCGCCGGCGCCACGTGGGCCGTGTGCGGTTGGCCGGAGTCGATCGAGACCGTGGCCGAGGCGTCCGGGGCCCTGGCGGGAGGGCGGTAACCTCGGAGCCATGGAATTCCGCCGCATCAACGGGCTGCCGCCGTACGTGTTCGCCACCATCAACGAGCTCAAGCTGGCAGCCCGGCGGGCAGGCCGAGACGTCATCGACCTGGGCTTCGGCAATCCCGACCTCCCGTCGCCGGACGTCGCCGTGGAGAAGCTGGCCGAGGCGGCGCGCAACCCCCGGAACCACCGCTACTCGGCCAGCCGCGGCATCCCCAAGATCCGCCAGGCCATCGCCGACCTCTACCTCCGCAAGTTCGGGGTGACGATCGACCCCGACACCGAGGTGGTCACCACCATCGGGGCGAAGGAAGGCCTGTCCCACCTGATGTGGGTGCTGGTCGGGCCGGGCGACACCGCGCTCGTGCCGTCGCCGTCGTACCCGATCCACATCTACGCCCCCCTGTTCGCCGGGGCGGACGTGCGCCACATCCGGCTCGGTGCCTCCCAGGAGGGTGACGCCGGCGAGCCCGGCGAGGCCTTCTTCGACAACCTGATGGAGGCGTGGGAGTCGGCGTGGCCCAAGCCCCGGGTCGTGGTCCTGTCGTTCCCCCACAACCCGACGACCGAGTGCGTCGACCTGGCCTGGATGACCCGCCTGGTCGAGTTCGCACGGGAGCGCGAGATCGTCCTCGTCCACGACTTCGCCTACGCCGACATCGCCTTCGACGGCTACCGGCCGCCGTCGATCCTCGAGGTGCCCGGGGCCAAGGACGTGGCCGTCGAGCTCTACACCTTGACGAAGTCGTTCTCCATGGCCGGCTGGCGGGTGGGGTTCCTGGTGGGCAACGCCGACATCGTCCAGGCGCTGACCAAGCTGAAGAGCTACCTCGACTACGGAACCTTCCAGCCGATCCAGATCGCGGCCATCGTGGCCATGAACGAGAACCCCGACTATCCGAAGGTGATCAACGAGGCCTACCAGTCGCGCCGGGATGCCCTGTGCGACGGTCTGGCCCGGATCGGGTGGGAGGTGACACCGCCCCGGGGCACGATGTTCGTGTGGGCCCCCATCCCCGAGCCCTACAAGGAGATGGGATCCCTCGAGTTCGCCAAGTTCCTGGTGAGCGAGGCGGACGTCGCCACGTCGCCCGGGGTGGGGTTCGGTCCCGGCGGCGACGGGTTCGTGCGCTTCGCGCTGATCGAGAACGAGCAGCGGATCGGCCAGGGGATCCGCAGCCTGCGGCGGGCCCTGACCCGCCTGCACTGAGCGGTCCCGTCTGAACCGGGCGGCTGGGGCCCCCGCCAGGGGCCCCGCCAGGGGCCCCGCCAGGGGTCCGGGCGGTGCCCGGGCGGGGCGACCGTCCCGGGTCGCCGGGTGACCCGGTCGCCTGCCGGGTCGGTCACCCGGTCAGCTGACCGGGTGGTCAGGCGGTGTCTCGGGCCGTCCCGGCACCGGGGACGACGAGGAGCCCACGCCGACAGAACGACACCGCCGCCTCGGCGGCCCGCTCGGCGGCGTCGTCGGAGCCGGGCCCGTCGCCCGCTTCGAGGAGCACGGCCCGGGCCAGGGCGTCGGTCACGCCCAGGATGGCCACGGCCAGCAGCTCGGGGTCCTCGCGCCGGAGGAGCCCGGCGGCGATCCCGGCCCGGATGTGGGGGAGGGCGTCCGCCACCGTCTGCTGCTCGCCCCGCCGGACGAGGGGGGCGAACCGCTCGTCGGTGCGGGCCTGCTCGAGGAGGGCGAACAGGTGCCGGTTGTCGTGGAGCCAGTGCATCGACGCCCGGATGCCGGCGTCGATCCGCCGGGCGGGATCGTGCTCGTCGGCGATGGCATCACGCTGGGCCGCCCGGAGGCTCCGCTGGGCGTCGACCAGGATCTGGCGATAGCAGTCGTCCTTGGAGTCGAAGTACCAGTAGAAGACGCCCTTGCCCACGCCCAGGTCGTCCACGATGGCGGCCACCGAGGTGGGGTGGTAGCCGTCGGCGGCGAAACGCCTCGCCGCCGTGTCGAGCAGGGCCCGGCGCCGTTCTGCGCCTCGGGGAGTCAGGCGTCGGGACATGGCGCCACCGACGCTACGAGCGCCGTCGTGCCACGGTCAACGCCCTCGGTGACGCCGACCCTCGCCGCCCCGCCGAACGGCGCCCGAGCCCGCCGGCCGCCGCGGTGGCCGGCGGCCGGTGAGGCCGGTGCTCCCGATCGCGCGGTCATGGTCGGCAGTAGAGCACACGCGGGCGGGCACGGTACCGTGGTACGTGGCCTACTGGATCCTGAAGGCGATCCTCACTCCGTTCCTGCACCTGTTCTGGCGGGTGCGGGTGGAGGGGGCCGAGCACATCCCGACGGACGGTCCGGCCATCCTGGCGGCCAACCACCAGTCGTTCTGCGACTCGTTCTTCCTGCCCCTGGTCGTCCCCCGCCGGGTGACCTACGTGGCCAAGGCCGAGTACTTCGACTCGTGGCGGACGGCCTGGTTCTTCCGGGCCGCCGGCCAGATCCCCCTGCGGCGCGACGGGGGCGACGCCTCCCAGCGCGCCCTCGACACGGCCACGGAGGTCCTCGATGCCGGCGGGCTGCTCGGCATCTACCCCGAAGGCACCCGGGCCCCCGACCAACGCCTCCACAAGGGGCACACGGGGGTCTGCCGGCTGGCCACCGCCTGCCGCGTGCCGGTGGTGCCGGTCGGCCTGATCGGCACCCGGCGCGTCCAGCCACCCGGGAGCCGGGTGATGCGCCCGTTCCACACGGTCACCGTCCGCTTCGGCCCCGCGCTCGACCTGCAGGCCGACCCCGGCGACCCGGCCTCCCTCCGCCGAGCCACCGACGAGCTGATGGCGGCCATCGCCCGGCTGTCGGGGCAGGAGTACGTCCACGAGTACGCACGCCGGTCGTCCCGGCCCGAGCCCGACGAGGTCGGGAGCGACGGCGAGTCCGACCTCGTCGAGTACCGCCCGCCCCGGCCCATCCGCCTGGACCAGGTCGTCACCGAACGGAAACATCACGTTCACACCGACCCCCTAGCCTGACCGCATGGCCTGCCTGCTGATCCGGGTCCGGCTGCCCGACCGACCGGGGGCGCTGGGTGCCGTCGCCAGCCGCATCGGCGCCGTCGGTGGCTCGGTGGGCTCGATCGACGTGCTCGAGGTCGGGGGCGGCTCGGTGATCGACGAGTTCGGTGTGGAGCTCGACGCCGAAGGGCACGCCGATCTGGTGCGTGCGGAGATCCTCGAGGTCGACGGCGTCGAGATCGAGTCGGTGGTGACGGTGCCCGGTCCGGTGCCCGACCGGAACGCCGAGGCGCTCGACCTGGCCGTCTCCCTCTTCCACCAGCGCACCCCGTCCGACGTGGTCGACCACCTGGTGGAGCGGGTCCGCGCCAGCCTGGCGGCCCGGTACGCGGTCGTGCTCGATCCGCGCGGGCCGTGGCCGGATGCCGCCGCCGGCGACCTCCCCGACGAGGCGTGGATGGCCGACGCCGCCGTCCGGGTGGCCCAGGCGGCGCCGAGGGACGCCACCGCCGCGGTGGCCAGCGACCTGGTCCCGGCGACGGCGGTGGCCCGGCTGCCGAGAGCGGGGCTCGTGCTGCTGGTGGGGAGAGACGTGCCCGTGCTGCGCCAGCGCGAGTACCAGCGGGTGGCCGTCATGGCCGAACTGGCCGACCACCGGTGGGAGGAACTGGCCAACCGGGCCGCCGCCGGCTGACGTTCGACCGGCCCGTCAGCCGGCGGCCCAGCCGCCCGCCCGCTCGACGGCCCGGGACCAGGCGGCGTGGGCAGCGTCGGCCACCTCGGCGTCGGCGGTGGGGGAGAACGCCGCTGCCTCGTGCCACAGGTCGGCCAGCTGCCCGGTGGACGCCCACACCCCCTCGGCCAGCCCGGCCAACGCGGCCGCCCCCCACGCGGTCGACTCGAGCGAGCGTGGCCGGGACACCTCCACCCGGGACTGGTCCGCTTGGAGATGGAGGAGCAGGTCCATGGCGGCGGCGCCCCCGTCCACCCGCAGCCGGGTCACGGGCGAGCCGGACTCCGCCACCGCGTCGAGCACGTCGCGCACCTGGAACGCGAGTGCCTCGACCACGGCCCGGGCCACGTGGGCCCGTCCGGTCCCCCGGCTGAGCCCGGTGACGAGGCCGCGTGCGGCCGGGTCGAACCGGGGGCTCCCGAGCCCGGCGAAGGCCGGGACCACGATCACGCCGTCGCTGCCGGCGACCGAGGCGGCCAGAGGCCCGATGTCGGCGGCGGCGTCGATGATCCCGAGCCCGTCACGCAGCCACTGGATGGCCGCCCCCGAGACGAAGACGGAGCCCTCGCGGGCGTAGGCGAACGGCGTGTCGCCGCCGTGGCTCCCGAGGTCCCAGGCCACGGTGGTGAGGAGCCCGGGGGCGGGTGGCGGGCAGTCCGGTCCGGCGTTGGCCAGCACGAAGCTCCCGGTCCCGTAGGTGACCTTGGTCATGCCCGGCTCGAAGCACGCTTGGCCGAACAGGGCGGCATGCTGGTCGCCGGCGATGCCGCTGATGGGCACGCCAGCGAGGGGGGAGCCGGGAGCCAGCGCGCCCGGGGCGATGGCGCCGAACCGCCCGCACGAGGGCTGCACGTCCACCAGCGCCCGACGCGGCACGCCGAATGCCGAGCACAGCTCGTCCGACCACTGCCGCCGGCGGATGTCGTAGAGGGCGGTGCGCGAGGCGTTGGTGGGGTCGGTGGCCAGCACGCCGCCGCCCGGGCCGCCGGTCAGGTGCCACAGCACCCACGAGTCGACGGTGGCCAGGACGAGGTCGGGCCCGTCGAGCACGCCGCCGTGCTCGAGGAGCCAGTGCATCTTGGTGGCGGAGAAGTACGAGTCGAGCACCAGGCCGGTGCGCTCCCGGACCAGGGGGAGGAGCCCGGCCTCCTTGTGGGCGCGGCAGGCGTCGGCCGTCCGACGGTCCTGCCACACCACGGCGCGGTGCAGCGGGCGCCCGGTGGAGCAGTCCCAGGCCACGACGGTCTCGCGCTGGTTGGTGATGCCGACGGCCGCCACCGTGGTTGCCCGGTCCAGGCGCCCGGCCACCTCGTCGAGGGTGGCGACGACGCCGGCCCGGATCTCCTCGGGATCGTGCTCGACCCAGCCGGGCCGGGGGAAGTGCTGGGTCAGCTCGCGGTAGGCCAGGTCGACCACCGACCCCCGGTCGTCGACGACCAGGGCACGCACGCCCGTGGTGCCGGCATCGACGGCGACGGTGCAGGTGGCGGGGGGCACGGTGGGATGCTAGTCAGGGTGCCGGAGGCCAGCCGGAGCCCGCCGCCGGGCGGTCCCGTCCGCCGCCGGGAGGTGCTCGCGAGCAGCAATGTTCCGCAATTCTTCGCGAACCCCCGATGACCTGGGGCGGGACCGGCCACCGGGTGGCGTCAACGGGCCGGAGGCGTTGACAGTGATGTAATTACGCTGCTGTAATAAGCCCACTATCTCGTACCTCGGGGAGGGCAAAACACAAGATCTTGTGTTTTGGTACGGAATCTCCTGTTCGGCGGACCGTGTCCGGCGGATGCGGCACCAGGGGAGAAACTCGGGGGAGAGGGAGCACGGCACGAACGGCGTGAGCGCCGTCCGCACGGACGGTCCGGCGCCACCAACCACGACACGAAACCAACCACGACACGAAAGAGGTGCATCCCATGGCCATCGCCCCCCAGCGGACCGGCATCGGCATCGGCCGCCACTTCACCAGCCAGGGGATCGACCCGTACGACACGGTGACGTGGGAGCGGCGTGACGCGCGGATCACGAACTACCGCGACGGGACCGTCGCCTTCGAGCAGCTGGGGGTGGAGGTGCCCTCCACCTGGAGCCTGAACGCCACCAACATCCTGGCCCAGAAGTACTTCCGGGGCACGCCGGGGACGGCCGAGCGGGAGTGGTCGTTGAAGCAGGTGGCCGACCGGGTGGTGGACACCATCACCGCCTGGGGCGCGAAGGACGGCTACTTCGTCGACGACGAGGAGGCCGAGGCCTTCCGGGCCGAGTTGAAGTACCTCATCGTCCACCAGAAGGCGGCCTTCAACTCGCCGGTGTGGTTCAACATCGGCGTCGCCGGCGTACCCCAGCAGGGCTCGGCGTGCTTCATCCTCGCCGTCGAGGACTCCATGGACTCCATCCTCAACTGGTACACGGAAGAGGGCGTGATCTTCAAGGGCGGCTCGGGTGCCGGTGTCAACCTGTCGCGCATCCGCTCCTCGCGCGAGCTGCTGAAGGGCGGGGGGACGGCGTCGGGCCCGGTGAGCTTCATGCGGGGGGCGGACGCGTCGGCCGGCACCATCAAGTCGGGGGGCAAGACCCGTCGCGCCGCCAAGATGGTCATCCTCGACGTCGACCATCCCGACATCGAGGACTTCGTCTGGTGCAAGGCCATCGAGGAGCGCAAGGCCCGGGTGCTGCGTGACGCCGGCTTCGACATGGACCTCGACGGCAAGGACTCGGTCAGTCTGCAGTACCAGAACGCCAACAACTCGGTGCGGGTGACCGACGAGTTCATGGCCGCGGTGGTGGCCGGGGACGACTGGGAGCTGACGGCCCGGACCGACGGCTCGGCCGTGCGGAGCGTGCCGGCCCAGGACCTCTTCCGCCAGATCGCCCACGCCGCCTGGGAGTGCGCCGATCCCGGCATGCAGTTCGACACCACCATCAACCGGTGGAACACGGCCCGCAACACGGGCCGGATCAACGGCTCGAACCCGTGCAGCGAGTACATGCACCTCGACAACTCGGCGTGCAACCTGGCCAGCCTCAACCTGCTCAGCTACCTGCAGGCGGACGGCTCGTTCGACGTCGACGGGTTCACGGCCTCCGTCGAGGTCGTGTTCACGGCCCAGGAGATCATCGTGGGCAACGCCGACTACCCGACGGAGAAGATCGCCGAGAACTCCCGGCGCTTCCGGGAGCTCGGCATCGGGTACGCCAACCTCGGGGCGCTGCTGATGGCCCAGGGCCTGCCCTACGACTCGGACGGCGGACGGGCGTGGGCCGGCGCCATCACCGCGCTGATGACGGGGCACGCCTATGCCACGTCGGCCCGGACCGCGGCCCGGATGGGCCCGTTCGCCGGCTATCACGACAACGTCGAGCCGATGCTCGAGGTCCTGCGGATGCACCGTGACGCGGTGGCCGAGATCGACGAGGAGCTGGTGCCGACCGACCTGCTGTCCGCCGCTCAGGAGTCGTGGGACTCGGCCGTCGAGCTGGGGGAGCAGTACGGCGTGCGCAACTCCCAGGCCAGCGTCCTCGCCCCCACGGGGACGATCGGTCTGCTCATGGACTGCGACACCACCGGGGTCGAGCCCGACCTGGGGTTGGTGAAGACGAAGAAGCTGGTCGGCGGGGGGACGATGTCGATCGTCAACCAGACGGTTCCCCGGGCGCTGGCCCGGCTGGGCTACTCGCCGGAGCAGGCGGAGGACATCGTCGCCTACGTGAACGAGCACATGTCGATCGTCGGCGCTCCCCACCTGTCCGCCGACCACCTGCCCGTCTTCGCCTGTTCCATGGGCGACAACACCATCCACTACCTCGGTCACGTGCGGATGATGGCGGCGGTGCAGCCGTTCATCTCCGGTGCCATCTCGAAGACGGTCAACCTGCCCGAGGACGTCACCGTGGAGGATGTCGAGCAGCTCCACATCGACGCCTGGCGGATGGGGATCAAGGCCGTCGCCATCTACCGCGACAACTGCAAGGTGGCCCAGCCGCTGTCGACGACCAAGAAGGTGGGCGTGGTAGTGGGCGGCGACGCCGCCCCGGCCGGATCGGAGGCGGAGGCGCACGACCGGGAACTGGCTGCCCGGATCGCCCAGCTCGAGGCGGCGCTGGTCGCCGCGGGCACGGCCGAGCCGGTGCTGGTCGGCGCGGTGCGCGAGCGCCTGCCCAGGCGCCGCACGTCGTCGACGTTCGCCTTCCGGGTGGCGGACTGCGAAGGGTACGTCACCGTCGGCCAGTACGAGGACGGACGGCCGGGCGAGGTGTTCATGAAGGTCTCGAAGCAGGGATCGACCCTGGCGGGGATCATGGACGCCTTCTCCATCTCCGTCAGCCTCGGCCTGCAGCACGGGGTGCCGCTCGCCACCTACGTCCGCAAGTACACGAACATGCGCTTCGAGCCGGCCGGCATCACCGACGACGCCGACCTCCGCATCGCCACCAGCCTGGTCGACTACATCTTCCGCCGGCTGGCCCTCGACTACCTCACGGTCGAGGAGCGGGCCGAGCTCGGGGTGCTCTCCACCGCCGAGCGGACCCAGCCGACCCTGCCGGGGGTGGAGGAGACGGCGACCGAGTCGAAGGGGCTCGTCGAACAGGGCATGCTGGTCGGCGAGGCCACGGGCATGGACGACACCGGCTCGGTGCGGGCCCAGCCGGGCGGTGGCACCGTCGGCACGGGAGCGGCCCCGACGCCGATCGCCCGGGCCGAGCAGCGTGACGCCCCGTACTGCTACCAGTGCGGCAACGTGATGCAGCGGTCGGGGTCGTGCTACGTGTGCCCGTCCTGCGGGACGACCAGCGGGTGCTCGTAGTGTGGTGCACACCCAGATGCGGCGGACGCGCTGACGGCGCGACGTGGGCCCGCGTTCCGAGCGCTGCGCATCGACACGTCCGTGACGACGTGCGGGTTCGGTGGGGTGCCGACCATCCGGCTGCTCCGGGGTGCTGACGGCACGGCGCTGGCGACCCAGAATGTGCCGACCGCGAATCCGGTGCGGTCGGCGACGCGCTTGCCCGGGGCCTCGGCGCACGTGGGTTGCTGCGGGGCGAACCGGTGCGGACCCGCACCGGGACCGCACCGCACCGCCATGATCCTCGCCACCGGCGAATCGGGGACGAGCGCTGTCGACAGCTTGTGCGCCCCTCCCTGCACCCCTCCCTGCACGAACGCGGCGCTGCCGTCATCGTTGCCGGTCATCACGTCCTGCGGTGTGGACGGCAGATCCCCGGCGGCTCGATGTCGAGCGCCGTCCGCTCACCGCCCGCCCGCCCCGGTCCCTGACCGAGCCGGCACCGGAGCGAAGTACTGGACGACGGCATCGGTGATCCCCTGGGCGATGACCGACTGGCCGGTGGCGGTGGCGGCGATGGACGCCTCGAACGGGTCGGTCAGGTAGAGGGGCTCGATGACGGCTCCGGGCATCCGGCTGGGTGAGGTGAAGTAGCCGGCCTCAGCCGGGCCGAGGAGGAGGAGGTGCGGGTAGGCGGCGGCCTTGGCCGCCAGCCCCCCGGTCGAGGGATCGCCCGACACCGAGCCCTCTGCGGTGTCGGGGACCACGCCGTCGTCGGGGATGTCCCAGCCGCGGGCGTTCATCGCGGCCAGCACGTCGCGCTGGAGCAGCGTGGCCAGGCGCTCGTTGGCGGCCGCGAACGTCCGGGCCGTGTCGTAGGTGGTGACGCTGCCCGCCTCGCTGGGTGAGCCTCCGGCGTCCATGTAGATGCCCACGAGGGCGGCAGCGTGCGCCTCGTCGGCACACTGGTCACGCGCTGCGACATCGTCGTGGACGCCCAGGACGGTGAGGAGCGAACCGTCGGTGTCCGCCGGACCGAGCCGGAGCACCGTGGTGTCGGCCGTCCGCGACACGACGACGGTGAAGCCCCGTGCCCGGAGACCGGTGGCGGCATCGAGCTCGACCCCGAGGTTGACGGAGGACTCACCGACCTGTTGCCCGGACTCGGCGGTCCCGACGCCACCGGGATCGGGTCCGCCGTGGCCGGCGTCGAGGAACACCGTCACGTGCCGGTCGCCCCCCGTCGGGGGGAGGAGCATGCAGGCCCCGGATGCGAAGCGGGACGCGTCCACCGGTACCGGTCCGGCCGCCGCGGCAGGACCGGCGAGGTGGTTCCACGCAGCTCCTGCGCCGACGACGGCGGCGATGACGAGTGCTCCGGCGACCGGCAGGCGCCGCGCCGCACGCCTCCGCCGGCGGCTCCGTGTCGTCGCCCGAGGTCGGGACCGGTCTGCGCGCGTGGCCACGCCCAAGGATCGCACCGCGGGACCGGCGGGCGGTGACACCGACCGTCGGGTCCCCGACCGGGACGGCGCGCCACGACGCCAGTGACACGTCGCGTTCGGTCTGGCATGGCGCCGGTGAGTGGTACCGGGGCACGCCGGCGGGACCATCGCCGCCTCCCTCGCCGTTCCTGGCTACACTGCTGCGGCTCGGTGCTGGATGGGGACTCCCGGGAGGTCGGATGGCGGTTGGATCATCGACGCGGCGCACGTCGCTCGCGCTGGTCATGGCCGGGGTGTGCGTGGCCGGGGCCGCCTGCGGCGGCGGTTCGGCGGGCAGCTCGGCGGGTGGTTCGGGGGGCTCGCCCGCGACGACGGCACCGTCTTCGGGCTCGCCGGCCTCGTCGGCCACCGTCGACGGCCTGAACCAGGCCAAGCTCGGCGGCCTGCAGAACTACACCTTCACGTCGTCCAACGTGGCCGGCAGCGTGAAGATGACCTGGACGGGCAAGGTCCACAGTCCCACCGACTGGGTGGTCCAGACGAACGCGCCGGCGGTGACGATCTACGACGTCAACGGCCAGGGTACGTCGGTCGCCATCGGCCAGGTCGAGTCGACGCACTTCCAGACGCCGCAGGGGGTCAACCACCTCTTCGGCGAGCCGGCGGTCGCCGCGTCGCTCTTCGACTACACGCACGTGGCCGATATCTCGATCACGAAGGGCGCCCCCTGCACGGTGGCAGGCGCCAGCGGGGTGACCTACCACGTCCAGGCACCCAATGCCTCCATCGTCGACGAGATGGCCCAGGCGTGCGTCGACTCGTCGACGGGCGCCCTGCTCTCCTACTCGGCGGGGGTGACGGGCGGCTCGGCCGCCAATGCGGCAGGTGTGTCCGGCCACGGCATCACGTTCACCGTCACCTCGATCGGCGGCGTGGGCCAGATCTCGGCCCCGGCCGCGTCATCCTCGACCACCATCGCCGTTCCGAACGCGCCGACGGCACCGCCGGCATCAGGGGGACTGCCGACCGGGTTCCCGTCCCAGGTCCCGGCACCGCCGGGAACGATCACCGCCGACGCGCAGATCAGTGCCACCAAGTGGACGCTTCAGGTATCGGAGACCAGCGCCAGCGCCATCACCGACTACGAGAAGACGCTGGAGGCACGAGGTTTCTCGTTGACCAGCCAGACGAGCACCGCAGCGGGCGACTTCGCCGACCTTGCCGACGGGTCGATCCAGATCGTGCTGGAGCAGCTGTCGTTGCCGGGCCAGGGCGTCATCCTGTCGGTCACG
>JAJZAC010000168.1 GCA_021799615.1 Actinomycetes bacterium | reverse complement strand
GTGAGCCGCTCTCCTGCGCTGATCATGCGGAGGATCTCGATGGTCTCGCGGGTCCGCCGTACCGGGCGGTCGTAGTGGACGCCATGCCAGCCCTCCATCACCTGCGGGCCGCTCGTACCGATCCCGAGCACGAACCGGCCGGACGACAGGCCCTGCATCGACATGGCCGACATGGCCAGCATCGCCGGCGTACGGGCTCCCAGCTGCACGATCCCGGTGGCCAAGCGGATGGTCGAGGTTGCTGCGGCCAGGTAGGCGAGCGGCGTGAACGCGTCGCCGGCCCAGAACTCGGGTACCCACACGGCGTCGGCGCCGAGGCGCTCCGCCGACGTCACGAACGGCACGCCGCCGGCACCGGCGACGCTGGCGTGCACGCCGACGCGCATCACGGCCGTCCCTCCGCCAGCGCCTTGATGCCCGCGATCGTCGCCTGCATGCCCCGGGTCCACTCCTGAAGGCGGCGGGCAACGATCCGCTCCTCCTTGTCGGGCATCGCGGCGATGGCGATGCTCAGCCCCGACGGTGCGGGTCCCATCCGGCCACCCTGCTGCAGGCGAACCCGGCCGGGGAGCTCCTCGAGCGTGAACCACCAGGTCGCCGACGGGTTCTCAGGATCGGAGACCGCCCAACCGAACGCCCGGTACGGCTCGTAGCGCGTCACCCACGAGGTCGTCTCCCACGAGCCCAGGGCCGGATGCTCGTTGCGACCCACGAACCGTGCGCCAAGAGCCGGGCCGGCGTCGATCCACCTCGCACCCGTGAACTCCTCCGAGAAGCGGCTCGGGAGGTTCACGTCGGTGACGAGCTGCCATACGCGCTCGACGGGAGCTTCGACCAGCACCTCCACCTCGGCGGTCGGTCCGTCCGCGTACCTCATCGCCGGTGCCGACGCGGGGCTCGGGCGACGGTGGCACGGTGGGCACCGGGTCCAGTCCATTCCATCATGGAACGGACGGTAGCACGTCGCCCCGGTCCCGACTCTCGGTCCCGGCTCCCGGTCCCGACTCTCGGTCTGGACCCGGCGTCCTCGGCGGCCACCGGCTCCTGCAGCCGGTTCGAGGTCGTCCCGCCAGCACGCCGGCGTCGGGAGCCTGTTCCCGGCCGAGGCATCGGCACACCGCCACGTGGCGGCGCCGGCGGCCCGTGCCGGCGCGGCACTGCCGACCGTCCGCGTACGGACACCGCCACGCGTGCGCCCGCGGAGATCGCGGAGATCGCGGAGATCGCGGGCCAGGCGCGCGGGCCGGCTCAGTCGATGGCGGCCGACCCCTGCATGAAGATCCCGTTGTGGATGAGGAAGCCGCGCAGCTTGTTGCCGAGGACGATGGCGTCGCGCCCGGACGCTCCCTCGGCGGCGACGAAGGCGGAGATGGCCTGGTCGGTCTTCCGTCGACCCGCCGCGCTGATGGCGGTGTCGCCGGACTTCGTCGATCGCAGGCACTGGGCGATGAGCTCGTCGGGGTCGGTGCCGAGGGAGGCGCAGAACCGCTGGAGCATCTCGAGGTCGGCCAGACGCGCGCCGGCCACATCGTCGCCGGACCGGTGCATCCAGCGCTGGACCGAGGGGGCGGCAGCGACGGCGGCCAGGTGCTCCGGCAGCTCGCCCGGCCCCGGCTCTCCGATGCCCGGCCCCGCCTCTCCGATGCCCGGCCCCGGCCCTCCGATGCCCGTCCCCGCCTCTCCGACGACGCCGATGGCCGTCCGGTCCGGTCCGGTGCGGGCGGTGTCGGTCATTCGGGCAGCCCGTACATGCGGGAGAGCATCTTGACCTCCTGGGCCCGGTAGGGGAAGGGTCCGGGTGTCTGCAGCATGCCCTCGCGCTTCAGCCGCTCGGTGACCTCGGGATCCTCCTCGAAGGGGTGGTCGGTGTGGCCCTCGAAGAAGAGGGTGGAGATCGGGTTGCGGGGGCGCTGGCCGCCGGCCTCGGGCTCCTCGGCCGGGTAGCCGACCAGCTGGAGCCACACCGGGAACCAGCTGTCGGGCACGCCGAGGAGCGACTTGACCGTCTCGTTGGCGGTGAAGGCGTGCATGCAGGTGCCGAGCCCCTGGTCGACAGCGGCGTTGATGGCGTTGCAGATGGCGATGCCGGTCTCGACCGCGCCCATGAACAGCACGGCGCTCATGTCCTTGGAGATGGGCTCGAGCACCTGGGGCCACAGGAAGTCGTCGACGTAGGCGCGGGACCAGCCGTGGGCCGCGGAGAGGGCGTGCTGGTCGACCAGTGCCTTGAGGCGGTCCTGGGCGCCCTCGACGTAGTTCATGTCGATGTACCAGAAGATGTACGTGGGCGCGAGATCGAGGTCGGCGGTGGTGGTGGGGTTCCGCAGTGCGTCGCGGGTCTCGGCATCGAGGTCGTCGCGGTTCACGACGATGGCCCGGAAGTAGTCGGCGTTCATCGAGCGTGACGCCCGGTTGGCCGCTTCGAACATGACCTGGAGCTTCTCCCGCTCGACGGGCCTCCAGGACTTGAAGAACCGGATGCTGCGCCTGGTCCCGACCACTCGGTTGAACTCCATGGTGCTCCCCTCCCTCTGCTGCCGTCGTTCGTGCTGGGTACTGCGGTCCTCCGATGGGCGTGCCCCGTCCGTGCCCTCCCGTGCAGGCCGACCCGGTCAGGCCTCGAGGATGGTGATGACGGTGGCGGCGGCGTCCGCACCGATGAAGCCACCCCCGTTCTCGGCCAGGGCGAGCCGTGCCCCCGCCACCTGGCGTTCGCCGCAGCGACCGCGGAGCTGGTCGACCAGTTCGACGAGCTGGCCGCAGCCGGTGGCGCCGATGGGATGGCCTCGCGACAGCAGCCCGCCGCTCGGGTTGACCGGCACCCGGCCGCCCAGCTCGGTGGCCCCGGTGGCCAGGAACTTGGGTCCCTCGCCCGGTGCGCACAGGCCCAGCTCCTCGTAGAGCAGGAGCTCGGCGGTCGCCGCCGCGTCGTGCACTTCGACGACGTCGAGGTCGTCGGGACCGATGCCCGCCACCTCGTACGCCCGCCGGGCGGCCCGCTCGGCCACGCTCGGCTCGTCGAGGTTCCGGTCGCGTCCGGAGGCGAGCACCGACGCCCGCACCTTCACCCCCGGTACGCCCAGCTTGGCCACGGCGTCGGCCGAGGCCAGCACCAGCGCGGCGGCGCCGTCGGCGATGGGGGAGCACATGAGGACGGTGAGGGGATCGGACACCATCCGGCTGGCCAGGACGTCGTCGACGGTCACCACGTCGCGGTACTGGGCCTTCGGGTTGAGGGAGGCGTGCCGGTGGTTCTTCACCGAGATCTGGGCCAGGTCGGCGGGGGTGCCGCCGC
>JAJZAC010000063.1 GCA_021799615.1 Actinomycetes bacterium | reverse complement strand
GCCGTGGCGGCGGACCGGGCCGGTGGCTGACCGCCGCACTCTCGTCCGTCCTCGCCTTCGGCGTGCTGTCCCTGGTGACGACGCCGGCATCGTCGGCCGCCGGCGTCTCGCCGGGTGCGGCGACGGCTGGCCCGAAGCCGCACGCGTTCTCACCGCCGACCGGCTACTGGCTGATGGCAAAGGACGGCGGCGTCTTCGCCTTCGGGAATGCCGGCTACCACGGCTCGATGGGCGGGCACGCGCTGAACGCCCCCATCGTGGGCGGTGCCCGCACGCCGTCGTCCAACGGCTACTGGGAGGTCGCCGCCGACGGCGGCATCTTCACCTTCGGTGACGCCGGCTACTTCGGTTCCATGGGCGGCAAGCATCTGAACGCGCCCATCGTGGGGATGGCCGCCACGCCCGACGGTCAGGGCTACTGGGAGGTCGCCTCCGACGGCGGCATCTTCGCATTCGGCGACGCCGTGTTCCGGGGTTCCATGGGCGGCAAGCACCTGAACGCGCCCATCGTGGGCATGGCCGCCACCGGGACGGGCAACGGCTACTGGGAGGTCGCCTCGGACGGCGGCGTCTTCACCTTCGGCGATGCCACCTACCACGGCTCCATGGGCGGCCAGCACCTGAACAGGCCCATCGTGGGCATGGCCGCCACCCAGCTCGGCGACGGGTACTGGCTGGTGGCCGCCGACGGCGGCATCTTCACGTTCGGCGACGCCGTGTTCAAGGGCTCGACGGGCAAGCTGGTCCTGAACTCGCCGATCGTGGGGATGTCGACCACGTCCGACTTCGGCGGCTACACGCTGGCTGCCGCCGACGGTGGCGTCTTCACCTTCGGCGACGCCGTGTTCAAGGGCTCGGCTGCGGTCAAGCCGCTCAACGCTCCCGTCGTCGCCACGGCCCAGATCGGCCCGACCGTCGGGGGCAGGGTCCTGCTGGTGGGCACGTTCAACGGCGTCCCCGGCCAGTACGCCACCATCCAGGACGCGGTGAACGCGGCCCAGCCCGGTGACTGGATCCTCGTCGCCCCGGGCGACTACCACGAGAACAACGACATCACCAACCCGCCGACCGCGAGCGAGGCGTCGGTCGGGTGGTTCGGTGGCGTGGAGATCGACACCCCCTACATCCACCTGCGGGGCATGAACCGGAACACCACCATCGTTGACGGCACCAAGGCGGGCGCACCGGCGTGCTCCGGTGCCGCGGCCGACCAGAACCCCGGCGTCAGCATCGCCGGCTACAACGGCGGCAGCCCGATCGGCCGGAACGGGATCCTGGTGTGGAAGGCGAACGGGGTGTCCGTCGACAACCTGACCGTCTGCAACTTCAACACCGGCTCCGCCGGCGGTGGCAACGAGGTCTGGTGGGACGGCCAACCGTCGGAAGCGACGACGGGGCCGCTCGGCCTCATCGGCTACTCGGGCAGCTACCTGACGGCCACGTCGACGTACTACGACCCGACGACCAACACCGACGGCGCCTACGGCATCTTCTCGTCGGCCTCGTCCCTCGGCATCTGGAACAACATCTACGGCAGCAACTTCAACGACTCGGGCATGTACATCGGCGCCTGCCGACAGCTGTGCGACGCCTGGGTCCACAACGCCTGGATGGAGTACAACCCGCTCGGCTACTCGGGCACCAACTCGGGCGGCACCCTGGTGATCTCGAACTCCCAGTTCGACAACAACCAGGACGGGTTCGACACCAACAGCCAGATCGCCGGTGATCCGCCGCCCGTCCAGAACGGCGCCTGCCCGGACAACGGGACGAGCGGGTTCACCCACACCTCGTCCTGCTGGGTCTTCATGGACAACTACGTCCACGACAACAACAACCCCAGCGTGCCGAAGTCCGGCTACGCCGGTCTGGGCCCGACAGGGACGGGCATGACGGTGTCGGGTGGTCGCAACGACACGGTGATGCACAACACCTTTGCCAACAACGGTGCGTGGGGCACGCTGTACCTGCCCTTCCCCGACACCGACAGCCAGCCCCCCGGGGTCAGCTGCACCGGCGTGGGTGGGACGAACCTCTACAGCCTCGGTTTGGGCTGCCTGTTCGACCCGTGGAACGACGCGCTGCTCGGCAACACCTACTCGAACAACGGCTTCTTCGGGAACCCGACGAACGGCGACTACGGCAACCTGACGTTCGCGACCGGCATCCCGCAGGACTGCTTCGCCGGGAACATCCAGCCGAACGGCAGCTCGCCGGCCAACCTGGAGACGACGAACGCCGTCTGCGGCACGAAGACGACCACGTCGAACTTCTCGGCGACACCGGGGACGCTCGGCGGCGAGGTCCTGTGCGACACCGGGCTGCTCCCGTCGGCCTGCGCGCCGACGGACAAGTACCCGGCGGCAGGCACCGTGACGATGAAGCCGCTCCCGTCGAACCTGCCGACCATGCCGAACCCGTGCGCCGGCGTGCCGGCCAACGCCTGGTGCCCGGCGGGCAAGCCCGTCTGACCCAGGGGTAGAGGATCGGCGCCAGGAGGCGTCGTGCATGGGCCCGGGCCGGCGCTGCCGGTCCGGGTCCATGCGCGTCAGGGGGATGGGCGTCAGGGGGATGGGCGTCAGGGGGATGGGCGTCAGGGGGATGCGTTCCGGGGTGGGATGCAGGCTCGAGCTAATCGCCATGCATTGGTGATCAACAATCATTGTTGATAATATGGCGGCGCGATGCGGACACCGGACGAGCTGACCGAACTGTTCCGGGCGACGGGACGCAAGGTGACGCCCCAGCGGCAGTGCATCTTCACGGTGCTGCACGGCGACGTCACCCACCCGACGGCCGAGGCCGTGCATGCGGCTGCGGCAGCACGGATGCCGACCATCTCGCTCAAGACCGTCTACCAGACGCTGCACGATCTGAGCGAGCTCGGCGAGATCGCCACGCTCGACCTGGGAACCGGCACCGCTCGATTCGACCCGAACGTGGACGACGTCCACCACCACCTCGTCTGCCGCCAGTGTGGCAAGGTACGAGATCTGGACCTCGACTTCCCCGGCGTGCGGATCCCCGCCGGACGGGACCTCGGGTTCGAGGTCGGGTCGGCGGAGATCGTGTTCCGGGGCCGTTGCCGGGAGTGCGCCGGCTCCGCATCGTGATCCACCCACCCGGCGGGACGCACCTGCGCCTCCGCACCCACCCACCCCATAGGAAGGAGCACCCGTGCCCCAGCTGAAGGACACCAAGACCGAGGCGAACCTGAAGGAGGCGTTCGCCGGCGAGAGCCAGGCGAACCGGCGGTACCTCTACTTCGCCCAGAAGGCGGACGTCGAGGGCTACCCCGACGTCGCCGCGCTGTTCCGCTCGGTCGCCGAGGGCGAGACCGGCCATGCGTTCGGCCACTTCGACTTCTTGAAGGAGGTCGGTGACCCGGTGACCGGCGCACCCGTCGGCGACACCGAGGCCAACCTCAAGTCGGCCATCGAGGGCGAGACCTACGAGTACTCGGAGATGTACCCCGGCTTCGCCCGCACCGCGCGGGACGAGGGCTTCGACGAGATCGCCGAGTGGTTCGAGACGCTCGCCCGAGCCGAGAAGAGCCACGCCGGCCGGTTCACGGAGGGTCTCAGCTCGGTCTCCTGACCGGGCCTGACCGGGGGCGGGCTCGAGGATGCGAATCGGCGGTTCGCGGTCTTGCGCATGGTCCACGGCTGGCAGGACGCACGTACGGGTCCTGCCAGCCGGCAGCCTCCCTCGGCAGCCTGCCCGCCGCCCCGGCCGCCATCAGGCCCCGGCCCGCCATCAGGCCCCGGCCCGCCATCAGGCCCCGGCCCGCCATCAGGCCCCGGCCCGACCACCGCACTGGGGCCGGCATCGGTTGCCTCTCGGGGCCCAGGCGAGCCAGCCACACGGGTTCTGCCGGTCACGGGAGTGCCCGGGTTCCTGTGCCCGGGCCCGCGCACACGGATGGAACTGCGTGAGCGTGTGCGGTACCAGCCCGCCGGTTGGCCCGGTGGCCCGATGACCTGTTGACTGCATGGATACGGCCGATCACCACCCGGCCCTGAGGAGGTCCGATGACCACCACCTACGACCCGAGAGACGCCGCCTACTTCGACGAGTCCGACCTCCGCGGTGAGCTCGAACGCGTCTACGACCTCTGCCACGGGTGCCGGTTGTGCTTCAACCTGTGCCCGTCGTTCCCGACGCTCTTCGACTTCATCGACGCCCGCGACGGCGACGTCGCCGCCATGACCCATGCCGAGCAGGACAAGGTCATCGACGAGTGCTACCAGTGCAAGCTCTGCTATGTGAAGTGCCCGTACGTGCCGCCGCACGAGTGGGCCCTCGACTTCCCGAGGCTCATGATGCGGGCCCATGCCGTCCGGAAGCGGAAGGGCACCGGGATCCGCGAGACGATCACCGACCAGGTGCTGGCCCGGACCGACCTGCTCGGCAGGGTCTCGACGGCAGCGGCACCCGTGGTCAACGCCGTCACCGGTAGGCCCGGCTCGCTTCCTCGCCGGGTGATGGAGAAGACGGCGGGGATGGCGGCAGAGCGGATGCTTCCGCCCTACGCACGGCAGCGGTTCACGACCTGGTTCACGAAGCGGCGGCACGCGTCGGGCACGTCGGGCACGTCGGGCACGTCGGGCACGTCGGGCACGTCGGGCACGTCGGGCACGTCGGGCACGTCGGGCACGTCGAACGGTGCCCCCGCGCCGGCCACGGGGCCGACGCCGGGCGGAACCGGAGCACCGAACGCGTCCCCGGCACCAGGCACGCCCCCGGCTCCCGCCGCTTCGCTCCCGCAGGGTCGCGTCTCGGTGTTCCCCACGTGCTTCGTCGAGTACATGGAGCCGGCGATTGGGCGGGACCTGGTCGCCGTCTACGAGCACAACGGGATCGACTGTGACATTCCCGCCGGCACTCGCTGCTGCGGGGCACCCTGGCTGCACCAGGGCAACGTGGACCAGTTCGTGAAGGCGGCCGAGCGCAACGTCGCCGCACTGGCGGGCGAGGTCCGCACCGGGCGCGACGTCATCGTGGCCCAGCCCACCTGTGCCTACGTGGTCCGCCAGGACTATCCCCGCTACCTGGCCGGTACACCGAGCGAAGCCGACGCCGAACTGGTCGCCGCCCACACCTCCGACCCGGCCGAGTACCTCATGGCCTTGCACAAGGGCGAGGGCACGAGCCTGGCCACCGACTTCCCCGGCCGGGACAGCGGCGACGTGCCCGACCAGGTCACCTACCACGTCGCCTGCCATCTGCAGGCCCAGAACATCGGGCTGAAGAGCCGGGACCTCCTGAAGGTGGCCGGCGTCAAGGCCACCCTGGTCCAGCAGTGCTCCGGTATCGACGGCACCTGGGGCTACCGGGCGGAGAACTACGAGCTGGCCCGCAAGGTGGCGGCCCCGCTCGGACGCAAGGTGGAAGAGGCGGGGCACGACGTCGTATGCGGCGACTGCCACCTGGCCAACGGCTCCATCGAGCAGGAGACGGGCATCCGGCCCGTCCATCCGATCCAGCTCATGGCCCGCGCCTACGGCCTGGCCGACGAGGGTGGACGATGAGCGGCCCGGGAGCGGCACGCCCGCTCGTCCTAGACGACATCGCCGACCTGCGCGCCTACGAACGCGAGCGTGACGAGTTCCGCCGGCAGGTCATCGCCGTGAAGAAGCGGCGGCGGGTGTCGGTCGGTCCCGTCGTCAGCCTCACCTTCGAGAACCGCCTCACCGTCCGGTTCCAGATCCAGGAGATGGCGAGGGCCGAGCGGATGGCCACCGACGAGCAGATCCAGCACGAGCTCGACGTCTACAACCGCCTGCTACCCGGACCGGGCGAGCTCTCGGCCACCCTGTTCCTCGAGCTCACCGACGAGGCCTCGCTGCGGCACTGGCTGCCCGCGCTGGTCGGGATCGAGCGGTCGGTCGTCCTGCGCCTGGGGGGCTCGAGTCCGGCCGGGTCGGACGGCCGGAACGGAACCGACACCAGTCAGGCGGTGACGGTCCGGTCCATTCCCGAGCAGGGTCACGAGGCCCAGCTGACCCGGGAGGAGGTCACGGCGGCCGTGCACTACGTGCGCTTCGCCTTCTCCCCCGAACAGGTCGAGCTGTTCGCCGCCGGTCCGGTCACCCTGGCTGTCGACCATCCTTCGTACCCCGACGGGGAGCCGGGCACGGTGCTGTCCGACGAGACCCGCCGGGAGCTGCTCGGCGACCTGCGGGGGGAGTAGGGGGCACCGGCGGCCGCAGCGGAGCCGGCCCGGCGTGCGGCGGGCGCACCGTCGGACGGATGTGCCGGTGCGGTGCCCGGGGGCGGGGGCATCCGGGCCGGCCGCAGGGCGGCCGGCGGGGACCAGTGTGGCTGTCGTGGCGCTCGGGATCGGCCCGTCAAGGGTCGGGCGGCCACCCGTGGCCGCCCTCGGCGGCGCCGACCCTTGACCGGCCTGCGTGGAAGGCGGCGCCGGGTTCGACGGCGTGTGGGCCGCCCGGAGGCCAGACGGACCGCGTGGCGGGCGTGCCGACGGCGAGGTCGGCGGCGTGGGGGACCCACCGGAGGCGAGGTGGGCGGCGTGGAGCTGGACACGCCTGACAACGGACGCGCCGCTAGGCCCCCATTCGCACGGAGGGCCTAGGCACGGGATGTGGCCGTTCAGGGCCAACTACCGGGCGCGCTGGTGTCCGTGGGTTTTTCGAACTGCCATCGGACACCGGGACCGGTGGGGTCGTCATCGAGGCGGCGCAGGCGCCATCCTTCGTAGGTCTTCAGGTAGTGGTGCCAGTGACAGAGGCGGGCAAGGTTCTGCAGGCTCGTCTCGCCGCCTTCGGCAAACGGGATGGTGTGGTCGATCTCGAGGCCGTGGCGCACGTTGCACCCGGGGACCACGCAGGTCCGGTCACGCTCGAGCAGCGCAGCACGCAGGGCCGACGGAATCGTGCGCGTCTGGGTGGACACGGCGACGATCCGCTCGCATTCCATGAAGATGAGTCGGAGCGTCGCGTCGGACAGCAATGCCTGCAGCGTGGGCACGGGGATCGGCCCGACCCCTTCGGCATGGCAGATCTCGCCGGGCTCGAGCTGGCCTCGCCGGAGTGCTTCGACGTCGACCCGCACCACCACCGACGGTGCGCCCGGTTGCCCGTCGCCGTCGGACCGCTCGCCGCAGGCAAGGGCGACGAGTGCGTCGAGGCATCGGGCACCGTAGGTGGGACGTTCAGCGGCGGCCGGCGCCGGGCCGTGATCACCGATCGGATGGAAGGGATCGTGAGCTGGTGTTTGTGCTCCGTCCCCGTGCTGGCTACCGGTCGTGCCTGATTCGGCGGATCGCCGCCGTGCTACCTCCGCCTGGATGGCTGCGAGGAGTTTCGAGCCGACCTCGGGAAGCGCCCTGCCGGAGAAGCAGAAGGCACCTTCGTGGTCTGTCCACGACCGGAAGTGTCGACCGGCATGGATCCGCCGGGCCCGGGCCAGGTGGTCCTTGGCCGACTGGGCGGCACGCACCTCGCGGCACCGCTCCTTGAGATCGGGGAGGGATCCGTTCGTGGCCTTGTCGAGGAGCTCCTGCTCACGGTCGGGCGCCTCCTTGGCGGTACCGGCGACAAGCTGCGCTTGCGGTCCGGACAGCCGTCCACCGCGCACGGCATCGGCGACGTCGGGGAGGTCTTCGAGGGCACGCCCCGCGTCGATGGTTCCTCGGGCCTGGCCCGTCGTCACGCCCTCGGTCTCGGCCAGGAATTCGGCGGCGTCCCGCCGGCCGGACGAGCGCCACGCTCCCGACTTGTCGATGCGACCTGCCAGGAGGATCTTGGCGCCACCAGCGAGCCGCTCGATGTGGACAAGCTGGCGGAAGAGGACGATGGCGTCGTCGCCGCTGAGGGTTGCAGGCTCCAGCGACGACGTGACGGAGGACAGCAGGGTGGCCACCTGGTCGAGGCGAGCGCGCATTCCGGGAGTGGGAGCGCCACGCCAGGGGCTGGCGTCCCGCTCGACCGTCGTTGCCGTGTTCGCCATGCATGCATCGTCGCGAACGGCTGTGACACGCACCCGACGGCCGTGCCCCGAGGCCGCTCCAGGGAGAGACAGGCGGGAGAGACAGGCGGGAGAGACAGGCGGGAGAGACAGGCGGGAGAGACAGGCGCAGCTCTGGGGGTGCGCGTGGGCTAGTGCGGACCGTCGACCACCCGGCCGTCCCGCATGTGGATCACCCGGTCGGCCAGTTCGGCGACGTCCCGCTCGTGGGTCACCATCACGATGGTCGTGCCCGACTGCTGCACGTTCCGGAAGAGACGCATCACGTTGTCGGTCGCCTCGGAGTCGAGGCTCCCGGTCGGCTCGTCGGCGAGCAGCAGTCCCGGGTCGTTGGCGAGCGCCCGGGCGATGGCCACCCGCTGGCGCTCTCCACCGGAGAGCTGCACGGGGAGGCGCTCCTCACGCCCGGCGAGATCGACGAGGGCCAGGAGCTCGTCGGCCCGAACCTTGCGCGCTCGCGCCGAACGCCCGGTCCCGAACATCGGGAGCTCGACGTTGGCCCGGGCGCTGAGCCGGGGAAGGAGCTGGTGGAGCTGGAAGACGAGGCCCACCTCGTCGCGTCGGTAGCTCCCGGCATCGTGCAGTTGGGCGAGATCGATCCCCCCGACGACGACCGTCCCGGAGGTCGGCTCGTCGATGCCGGCGATCAGGTGGAGGAGCGTCGACTTCCCGCAGCCCGATGGGCCCGTGATGGCGACGAAGCTACCGGCGTCGACCGTGAGGTCGATACCGGCCAGCGCCGTGACCCGGCCCGGGTAGTGGCGGGTGACCCCCTCGAGGACGATCGACGGCGGTCGTTCCATGCCGCATCGCGACGAGTCGGTGCGACGGGCTCGGCTCCCGTCGGTCGCCGTGGTGTCACTCATGGCTGAGGGCCTGGAGCGGGGACAGGAGCGTGGCGCGGACGATGGGGTACACGGAGCCGATGAGGATCATGGCCAGGGCCGTCAGCAGCGCCCGCCAGAAGGCGTTGGCCGAGTACTCGGCGTGGAGGATGCCGCGCAGGGCGGGCAGGCGCTCGAGGACGGCGGTGACGACGAACGACAGCCCCACGCCGATCGCCGCCCCACCGACACCGAGCAGGAGGCTCTCGCCCATGAGCAGGCCGGCGGTGCGCCGCCGTGTCCAGCCGACGGCCCGCAACAGGCCGAACTCCCTCGTCCGCTCGAAGAGCGACAGCAACATGGTGTTCCCCACGATCACCGCACCGATCAGGACGGCGAGCACGGTCGATCCGTTGACCGCCGCCTGGAGGTAGACGAGGTTCCGATCGGCACGTCCGAACTGCGAGGCGGTCCGGATGGTCGTGAGCTCGGGCATGTCGTGGTCGATCCGTGACGAGACCGTCGCCGGGGACACGCCCGGGACCACCTTGACGAAGGCCAGGGTCACGATGCCGGGGACCCGGTTGTAGGCCTGTACGGCAGGGAGCGGGAACATGGCGGCGGCATCGCCGAACGGGTTGCCCGTCGAGTAGATGCCCGTCACGGTGTTGACCGCACCGTTCGCCTTGAACCGGTCGCCGACGTTCAGCCCCAGGTTGGCGGCAGCCCGCCAGCCCAGCATGACCTGGTTGGTGGCGTCGGGGGCGTAGGCGTGACCGCGCACGATGGTGACGCCGAACGCCGCGAGCTGTGACGGTGAGATGCCGATCTCGATGAAGACGGGGTTGGCGGCGTTGATCTTCTCGGTGGCGACCAGGACGCCGACGGCGCTGGCCACGCCCGGCGTCGCTCGGATCCGCGCCATCTCCTGCTCGTCGATGGTGCTCGACAACGTGTCCGAGACGCCCTTCTGGACCACGGTGAAGTCCGCCTTGCCGACGGAGATGATCTGTGCGGCGGACGACTCGAGCCCCCTGCTCGTCACGGCCAGCGTCACGACCGTCATCACCGCGAAGGCCACAGCGGCGGTGAGCCCGACCGACCGAGCCTTTTTCGACCAGATGTTCCGCGCGATGAGACCGAGGAAGGTCACGGTGCCATTGTTGCCTGCTCAGCGCCGCCTGCGCATATCCGCCACAGGGCGTGGGTACGCGGCCACGGCGCCACCGAGGGGCCCGCTCGACAGGGGCGTCGGTGCGCCGGGAACACCGCGGTCCGTGCCGACGGTGCAAGGTCGGCGACAGCCTGGGACCGCGGGTCCTGCAGGGTGCCGGGTACAGGGTGCCGCCAGGCCACCGACGGTGGCTGCACTCCGGTCCGGTCCGGATCCGGAGTCGCCGACGGAACACACACGGAAGACCGAGGAACGACCATGGCCCCCACGACCACCACCATCATCGGGAACCTCACCCGGGACCCCGAGATCCGCTACACCCGCGACGGGCAGGCGACCACCCAGCTCGGCGTGGCGGTGAACCGCCGCTGGCAGAACCGCGAGACCCAGGAGTGGGAGGAGGCGACCTCGTTCTTCGACGTCATCTGCTGGCGGGATCTGGCCGAGAACGTCGCCCTGTCGCTGACGAAGGGAGCGCGGGTGGTGGTGACCGGCCGGCTCGAGCAGCGCTCGTGGGAGACCGAGGAGGGCGAGCGCCGCACCAAGGTCGAGATCGTGGCGGACGAGGTGGGACCCAGCCTGCGCTTCGCGACGGCAGAGGTGTCCCGCGTCGAACGCCCGGTGACGGAGCCGGCAGACGTCGAGTCGCCGGTGGGTGCGTGAGGTGGGGTCCCGTTCCGGTCGGCCCGCTCCTGCTCCCGGCGGCGGGGTGGCGGGAGGCCGGCGCATCCGCCGCGTCCCTCCATCGGGCCATGCTCTGGATGGGCGGGACCGGTCTGCGCCTGCGGACCTGGGTGCCGGTGTGGCCGGGCCCGTGGTCCGTCCGGTGGCCGTCCGCAGCAGCGGTGTGCGTGGGTCAGGTGGCGGGCGCACTGACGGCACTGCTGGTGGCGACGGCGGTAGCAACGCCCCCACCGGTGGGCCGTTGGGTGGTCGGACGGCACCGATGCCGTCGCGTGCTGCCGATGGCGGGGGCACCGCCATCCGGAGCTCCTCCGACGCCTCGTGGGGGAGCGGTGGCCACGGCGCCAGGTCTGGGCACGCCGGATCCCGGCACGCCTGGGCGGCGCGTGCCTGGGCAGCGCACGCCGGATCCCGCCAAGCCCTAGCAGGGCACGGCGTGGCGGGGGCACAGCCGGTGTGCTTCGCGACGACGGTCCTCCTCACGAAGGCCGAGGTGTTCGCCGCCTGCCAGGTCCTGGCGGATGCCGACCGAGCGCTGCAGCACCTGGGAGCCGTCGAGACCTGCGCCGCGTTGGGGGACCTCTTCGAGCTGCTCGAACGGAGGTTGGTCGACCGCGGCCCCGACGGCCGGGCTCAGCCCTCCGCCGGTTGGAACTCGAGCGAAAGGGAGTTGACGCAGTAACGGAGCCCGGTCGGGCGGGGGCCGTCGGGGAACACGTGTCCCAGATGGCCTCCGCACCGGGCGCAGGTGATCTCCGTGCGCCGCATGCCGTAGGAGCGGTCGTCGTGCTCCTCGATGATCCCTTCGGCGAGCGCCCGGGTGAAACTGGGCCACCCCGATCCGGACTCGAACTTGTCCGACGTCGAGAACAGCTCGGCCCCGCAGCCGCCACAGGTGAAGACGCCCGATCCGGCGACGTGCAGGAGGTCGCCGCTGCCTGCCGGCTCGGTGCCCTTCTGGCGGAGGACGGCGAAGCGCTCGGGCGACAGCCGGGCCCGCCATTCGTCCTCGGTGGCCGGCAGTTCCTGGTCGCCCGTGGCGGTCGTCGGTGTCGCGTGGCCGTGGTCGCTCATCTGTGCTCCTTCTCGTTCTCGTTCTCGTGCTCGTGCTCGTGCTCGAGGCTGGTGACCACCGCGGGCTGTGGGGGGTGCCGGTGCTCCCGGAGGCCCCTGCCGCGCCCGAGTGCGGTGTCGTGCATGGAAGAACACGGCACCGGCACAGCCTGTTCCCGGTACTCGATCCGGTCGGCGGATCGGGCGACACTGCGAGCAGGAGGTGCACGGGTCGCCCGCCGGTCGCCGCCCGTGATGCGGGTGTGGCCGCTGGCGCACTAGTCTGACGCATCGTCAGATAACGGCGGGCCGCCGGCGGTGGCCGGCGGTGGCCGGCGGTGGCCGGGGGTGCGAAGCCGGAAGCCGGACCCCGCCAGACGAGACTGTCACGACCGACGAGACTGGGGCATCCCCCGGAGACACCGACCATGGACCTGCGAGACACGCCCGAGGACCAGGAATTTCGTGCGGCGATCCGCCAGTGGCTGGCCGAGCACGTGGTGGGGGAGTTCGCCGAGGTGGGGGGCCGGGGCGGCTCCGGTGACGAGACCTATGCCTTCGAGGCTCGCCTGGCGTGGGAGAAGGAGCTCGCAGCCGGGGGCTGGACCTGCATCGGCTGGCCGGTGGAGCACGGGGGTCGTGGCGCGACCATCGCCCAACAGGTGGTGTTCAACGAGGAGTACGTGCGGGCGCGGGCCCCGGGGCGGGTCGGCGTGCTGGGCGAGGGCCTGCTGGGGCCGACGCTGATCCAGTACGGGACCCCCGAGCAGCAGGCCCGGTTCCTGCCGCCGATCGTCGCCGGCGAGGAGCTGTGGTGCCAGGGCTACTCGGAGCCCGGCGCCGGCAGCGACCTGGCCAGCGTCGCCACCCGGGCCGACCTGGTGGGCGGCGAGTGGGTGGTCACCGGACAGAAGGTGTGGACCTCGCTCGCCCACCAGGCCGACTGGTGCTTCGTGGTCGCCCGTACGGAGCCCGGGTCGCGGCGCCACAAGGGGCTGTCCTACCTGCTCGTGCCCATGGACCAGCCCGGCGTCGAAGTGCGGCCCATCATCCAGCTCACGGCCACGTCGGAGTTCAACGAGGTGTTCTTCGACGGGGCGCGGACGGCGGCCGGCAACGTGGTGGGCGAGCCGGGGCAGGGGTGGACCGTCGCCCTGGCCACACTGGCCTTTGAGCGGGGGGTGGCGCTCCTCGGGCACCAACTGTCGTTCCGGCGCGAGCTGGACGCGCTGGTCGCCGAGGCCCGCGCCACCGGCAGGAGCACCGATCCGGTGATCCGGCAGCGGCTGGCGAGAGCGTTCGCCGAGCTGGAGATCCTCCGGTGGAACACGCTGCGGTCGCTCTCCTCCATCGACGGGCCGGTGGCACCCCCCGAGGCCTCGATCGCCAAGCTCTACTGGGCGACGTGGCACCGTTCGATGACTGACCTGGCCATCGACGTGCGCGGCGTGGCGGGCCAGGTGGTCGCCGGGTTCCCCTACGAGCTCGACGACATCCAGCGGGCGTTCCTCTTCAGCCGGTCCGAGACCATCTACGGCGGATCCAACCAGATCCAGCGAAACATCATCGGCGAGCGGGTCCTGGGCCTGCCGCCCGAGCCCAAGGGGGATGCCCGGTGAACGAGGCCGACACCATGCCCGGGGGTCCGCCGCCGCCCACGCCGGCGGCGACGCCGGTGCCACCCACGCCACCCACGCCGCCCACGCCGCCGCGCGGTCACGGTCTGCTCGAGGGCAAGGTCGTGGTGGTGACGGCGGCGGCCGGGACCGGGATCGGCTTCGCCACTGCCCGGCGGTGTGTGGAGGAGGGCGCCACGGTCGTCATCTCCGACGCCCACGAGCGACGCCTGGGCGAGGCGGCCGACGCCCTGGCCGAGGTGGGGGGAACCCGTCCCCTGGCCATCCCCTGCGACGTGACGGTCGAGGATGACGTCCAGCGCCTCTATGGCGCGGCCGTGGAGCGCCATGGCCGCTTCGACGTGGCCGTGAACAACGCCGGTCTCGGTGGCCAGGCAGACGTCGTCGACATGACGGACGACCAGTGGGCGAAGGTCCTCGACATCACCCTGACCGGCACCTTCCGCTGCATGCGGGCGCAGTTGCGCCACCTCTACGCCCAGGGGAGCGGCGTCGTGGTGAACAACTCGTCGGTCCTCGGGTGGCGGGCGCAGGCCGGCCAGGCCCACTACGCGGCGGCCAAGGCCGGGGTGATGGCGCTGACCAGGTGCAGTGCCGTCGAGGCGGCGCCCCACGGCGTGCGGGTGAACGCGGTGGCCCCCAGCCTCGCCCTGCATCCCTTCTTGAACCGGGTGATGGCCGACGAGGAGCTGGAGGCGTTGCGCCAACGCGAGGTCTTCGGCCGGGGAGCCGAGGTGTGGGAAGTGGCCAACGTGATCGTGTTCCTGGCCAGCGAGTACTCGACCTACCTGACCGGCGAGGTCGTCTCCGTGTCGAGCCAGCACCCCTGAGGCTCGCCGAACCTGGCCCGTCGATCAGCGGGCCGGGGTGGCCGACGTCCTCCCTGCCCGCACTCCGCCGGCACCGACGCACCGCACGTCCGGCTGGCGGGATCGACAGGCCCACGACGAAGGTCCGCTGCCAGCGGTGGTGGGGGGGTCAGAAACCAGGCGCAGCCCGGGCGGTCACCTGGCGGACGTCGAGGGGCTCGGCACATTCGCTGCAGACGACGACGGCGTGCATGTCGTTGCCGCACGTCTGGTGGTGGAGAAGCACGGGGGTGCCTTCGGCGCCGGCGAGCCAGCGCCTGCCCCATGCGTCCATGGCTGCCAGCACCGAATAGGCGTCGCGCCCCTTGTCGGTCAGCCGGTACTCGTCGCGGGCAGGGTGCGCCTGGTATTGGACTCGCTCGAGGAACCCCTCGTCGACCAGGCCGTTGAGGCGGATGGCAAGCATGTTGCGACCGATCCCGAGCGTCCGCTGGAAGTCGTCGTAGCGGCGGACGCCGAGGCATGCCTGGCGGATCAGGAGGATGTTCCAGTGGTCGCCGAGGACGTGCGCGCTGCGGGCGATGTTGCACGGCCAGGCGGAGGTGTCGGTGCGCCTCATGCGTTCACCTCGGCGTCGACGTCCCGCACGAGGTCGAGGAGATGCGCGAGGTCATCGAGCTGGCGGTGGGGATCGTCGGCAGCGAACTGTGCCCGGAACGCGGTGACGCCCGCATCTCGGTAGAGGCGGAGGCGCTGGCGGATCATGTCGTCGGTGCCGACGAGATTGGTTCCCAATCCGATCTCGATCGGAACGCGCCTGCGGGCGGCGTCCTTGTCGCCGGCCAGCCACAGCTGTTGCACCGCCCGCACGTCGTCTTCGAACCCTTGCCGGGCGAACGCGTCGTTGTAGTAGTTCGTGGTGGCCGAGCCCATGGCGCCGAAGGTGAAGGCGTAGCCCGCGGCGTGACGCCGTCCCGCTTCGTCGACGTCGTCGGTGAATTCGACGCTGACGGCGACGGTGAGGTCGAGATCGGCGATGTCCCGCCCGGCAGCGGCCGCCCCGTCGCGGATGGGATCGAAGAACACGCCGGCCGTCTCCGGGAAGAAGGAGTTGCCGATCCAGCCGTCCGCCAGCTCGCCGGTGAGACGCAGATTGGCAGGTCCGAGCGCGGCGACGTAGACCGGCAGGTGGGTCGGCGGCAGCAACGAGCGGATGCTCCTGCCCTCACCTCCGGGCAGGGGAAGGGTGTACACCTCGCCCTGGTAGGTGAGCCGCTGTCCCGTGCTGATCATGCGGAGGATCTCGATGGTCTCGCGGGTCCGCCGTACCGGGCGGTCGTAGTGGACGCCATGCCAGCCCTCCATCACCTGCGGGCCGCTCGTACCGATCCCGAGCACGAACCGGCCGGATGACAGGCCCTGCATCGACATGGCCGACATGGCTA
>JAJZAC010000062.1 GCA_021799615.1 Actinomycetes bacterium | reverse complement strand
AAATCGCGAGCCTTTGACCAGGGAGAACGCGCTGGTCAGCGACCTATTTTGAAGAAACTTTCGGCACCGCCAAAACGGGCCTCACATCGCTAGCCCGGAAACTCCCGCTAGGTGGAGGCACGTGCACGCGCCCGTTACCACGCGGGGACCGGCTTCGACGCAGCTCACCATCGTCCGGGCCACCGTCCGGGCGACGCCGTGAACTCGGTGCCAACATGGAGCCACTCGGCTGAGGGGGCCCCATGACGACGTCCAGCGAGCACCGCTACCGCCAGCGCTTCTCGTGGGAGCGCGTCGCCTGGGGAACGCACTGTGCCAACTGCCTCTCCAGCTGCACCTACCGCGTCTTCAGCGACGGCACCTCCGTGTGCTGGGAGGAGCAGGCCGGCACCTACCCGGCGACCGAGCCCGGCGTTCCCGACCGCAACCCGATGGGGTGCCAGAAGGGCGCGGCCTGGAGCCGCCAGCTCACCGGCGACGACCGGCTGCTCCACCCCATGCGGCGGGTGGGGGAACGCGGGTCGGGGCAGTGGGAGCGGATCACCTGGGACGAGGCCCTCACCGAGATCGCCGACGCCGTGCTCGACGCCATCGAGGAGTCGGGGCCCGATGCGGTGGTGATCGACGAGAGCGCCGAGGGCGGCTTGTTGTCCATCGCCGGCCACATGGGCCTGGCCGCGACGTTGGGCGCGGTGTCGCTCGACAGCATCTCGACCGTCAACGACGTGCCCCTCGGCCACTACATCACCTTCGGCCACATCGCCGGCGGCTCCTCGTCCGACGACACCTTCCACGCCGAGCTGGTCCTCGTGTGGCACTGCAACCCGGCCTACAGCCGCATCCCCACCTTCCACTACCTGACCGAGGCCCGCTACCACGGCGCCGAGGTGGCGCTCATCGCCCCCGACTACAGCCCGTCCGCACCCCACTGCGACACCTTCGTGCCCGTCGTCCCGGGGACGGACGCGGCCCTGGCCCTGGCCATGTGCCAGGTGATCGTGACCGACGGGCTTGTCGACGAGGCGTTCGTGGCGTCCCAGACCGACCTGTCCCTGCTGGTCCGCACGGACACCCGTCGGCTGCTCCGCCGGTCCGACCTGGTCGACGGGGGCAGCGAGTACGGGTTCTTCCACTGGGACCCGGCATCAGGCGTGGTCGAGGCACCTGCAGACACGCTGCGGCTGCCCTACACGCCGGCCCTACGGGGCACGTTCACCGTGGAGCTCAACGACGGCAGCCGGGTCGACGTGGTGCCGGTCTTCGAATTGTTGGCCGACCACCTGGAGGCCTACACGCCCGAAGCGGCCTCGGCCGTCTGCGGGGTGCACCCGGCCACGATCCGCTCGCTCGCCCGCAAGGTGGCGTCGAAGCGCACCAAGATCGTCGAGGGCTTCGACACCCCCAAGCACTACCACGGCGACCTGATGGAACGGTCGATGAACCTGCTGCTCGCCCTGACCGGCAACTGGGGCGCCCAGGGCCGCGGTCACGACACGTACGCGGTGATGCCCTTCGACGGGTCGCTGGCCCAGCAGATGAGCACCGGGGGGATCGAAGGGGCCGAGGCCGTGTTCGACATGGCCAGGGCCCTCTTCGGCGAGCCCGACCCCGACACGGGCGTGCCCCCTCCCCTGCCCCGACCCGGGTTCTGGGACTTCATGTCGACGGTGGCCGCCACCGGCACCACGGCCCCACCCTTCTTCTACTGGCTCGACCACTGCGGCTACGGCGACATCTGGGACCGTGCCGAGTGGGGCGACTCGCCCCGGCCCATGGCCGAGTACATCGCCGAGGCCCGCCGGACGTGGGCTCCCTACATGCGCCCCGCTCCCGAGGTCACGCCGCGGGTGCTGTTCCAGCCGGGCACCAGCACACTGCGCCGCACCCGGGGGGGCCGGCGAATGCTGCTCCGCCACCTGTGGCCCGAGCTCTCGCTCGTCGTCTCCGTCGACCAGCGCATGAACGGTGCCGGCCTGTACGCCGACATCCTCCTGCCCGCCGCCTACGACACCGAGCGGGTCAACCTGCAGTACCCCATCGCCCACTCGCTCGACCTCGCCTTCTCGGACAAGGTGCACGAGCCGGCCGGTGACGCCCGCTCCGACTGGCGCATCTTCTGCGACATCGCCGACGCGGTGGCGGAACGGGCCCGGGCCCGGGGCATCGGAGACCGGATGGTCGGCCGGGCCACCCCCCACCCGCTGGCCGACGTCGGGAACGTCATGCACCGCGACGGCCGGATGCGTTCGGACGAGGCCCTCCTCGACGTGCTGGTGCGCGACAGCGCACTGGCCGGGGTGTTCGACGAGGACCTGTCGCTCACCACCCTCCGGGAGCGGGGCTTCGCGCCGGCCCGCGGCAACGGCGTGTTCCCGACGGGCCGACTCGTCGGCTCCGAGATCCGGTCGGACGAAACCTTCAGCGCCTTCCGCTGGCACGTGGAGGGCGGCATGCCCTACGCCACCACCACGGGCCGGGCCACGTTCTACGTCGACCATCCGTGGTTCCTCGAGGCGGGCGAGGAGCTCCCCGTCCACAAGGACGCTCCGGCCCACGGCGGCGATCACCCCTTCGTCCTGACCGGTGGCCATCCCCGCTGGTCGATCCACGCCTGCAACGCCACCAACCCGCTCATGCTGGAGACGACCCGGGGCCACCCCACGCTGGTGGTCAACCCGCACGACGCGGCTGCGCTGGGGATCGCCGACGAGGACGTGGTGGAGGTCCGCAACGATCTCGGCGCCTTCTCCCTGCACGCCCGGGTCGCGTCAGGGCCACGCCCGGGGCAGGTCATCCTCTACGCCGCCTGGGAGCCCTACGGGTTCGAGCGGTGGGACGACGGAACGGTGATCGAGCCGGGCATGGTCAAGTGGCTGCACCTGGCCGAGGGATGGGGCCACCTGCGCTTCACGCCCAACCAGTGGCAGCCGGTGCAGTTCGACCGCATGATCCGGGTCGACGTCCGCCAGGCGGCCCCGGGGGCCGGAACCGGCCCGTCGTGACAGCGGAGGGACGCCGGGAACAGGCCCCGGGTAGGCCCACCGTGGGGTGCGCCGTCGTCGCCGAGCGCACCAGGCCTGCGTCGATCGCCGGCGTGCGGCGCAATAGCACCGGGCCCGGGCTCGCCGCCGTTGCACTCGTCCGAGGACCGACTACACTGGACGCCATGTCCACGGGCCCCGTCGACCGGTCGATGCACCGCAGTGCATCGCTGGGGCGCGCCCCGGCACCTCTGGCAGCGGTACAGGCCGGTGCTGGGGTGTCCGCATCGGGCGCCGTAGCAGCTATTCCGTCGGCATCCCTGAAGGGAGCCGGCCCGGTGACCTGATCGACCAGACAACCTGGATCCCGATCTCACCGAGCCGCTCCTCCGGAGCGGCTCTTCTGTTTTCCGGGACCATTTCGCCGAAGGGAGGAGCGATCCATGCAGACCGCCACGCGACCCGCCCCACCAACCACCACGCCACCCGCCACACCAACCACCAGCAACCCAGAAAGGACCCAGACGATGACGACCCACGAGTGGAACAACCAGTGCGCCGTGTGCCGGCGGGGCCGGGGCAACCCGTCAGCGGCCTCGGCGCTCCCGCCCGAGCCGGCGACCCGTCCTGCCGCCGAACTCGGCGACGGAACCGACGACCCCGGGGACCACCATGCGAAGGGTGAGGAGAACTGGTGTGTCGGCGAGGCTGCCTGAGCCTGGTTGCCCTCGTGGGTGCCTGCCGTCCGCGGGTGCGTCCACGGCTGCCGGCACATGACCCGTCAGTCGGCCAAGGTTCCGGCGGTGATCGGCGACCAGTGGCTCCCGCCGTCGACCGTGAGGTACGAGACCGGTGAGCTGCCCGCGTCCGCCTGCACCGTCACGATGGCGTCGCCGCCGCTGACCGCCTGGATCGAAACGGGCTGTGCCACGGAGGAACGGGGGTCGGCCGGCGGCACCGCGGTGGGAAGGCCGTGCCCCGGTGGTGTCGACCACGACGCACCGCCATCGGTTGTCAGGCGGAGGGACACACGGCCGGCGGTGGTGGCGTAGGCGATCCACACGGTGGACGGGCTCGACGGACTCACCGACGGGGTGCCCAGCGGACGGGAGCCGGACTGCAAGCTCACCGTCGCGCCGAGGGCCACCGTCGGCCACGATCTCCAGGACGCACCCCCGTCCGAGGACTGGTCGACGACGACGTCGGCCGTCCCCCGCTCCGTCTGGCCGGGCGGCGGAGATGACAGCGCCGCGTGGACGACCACGATCGGCAGGATCGCCTGACCTCCGAAGCAGCTCGGGGTCGAGAAGAGCGCCGTCGGGCCGGCCACCGCAGGCTGCAACGCAGCAGTCCACGTCGAGCCGGCGTCCGACGTGGTGAGAAGGGTGCTGTCCACCGCGCTCCCCGGCGAGAGCGAAGGCACGGCGAACCCGTCGGTGCCGGTGGCGAAGGCCAGCCCGCCTGCGAGGTCGTCGAGCGTCTGAACCGGCAAGGGAACGGGCGTCCACGTCGTCCCGCCGTCGGTGGTGCGGGCGAAGGCCAGCGCTGCGTTCCCGTTCGCCGCCGGGTCACCGGACACGAGGAACCCGTGACCGACGTCGCTGAATGCGACCGAGGCGACGCCGGCCGAACCTGTCCAGGCCGGGCGGGCCTCCACCCACGACCGCCCCCGGTTCGTCGAATGCAGGAGCCAGCCGGCCGAGTGGTCAGGGGAGGCGGCGATCACCCAGAGATCCGTGGGTGTGGGGCACGTCCCGCCGGTGAACATCCCGAAGGACGGCGTCGCCACCAGGTTCGGGCTCGGCGTGACGGTGGCGAAGTGCCGGAAGTCGTCGGTCACGACCAGCTCGGGGGCGCCGAGTCGCCCGGTGACCGCGAGCAGCGCGAACGACGCCGTGCCCGACGAGCACAGCACGGTCGCCTGCTCCCCACCCGGCGGCCCGCCGGTGCCTCGAGCCGGCGATGTGGTGCTCGATGTCGAGGGTGGCTCCGCGCTCCGGGCCGGGTGGTTGCTGGAGCAGCCCGTCAGCCCACCGGCGGCGAGGAGTATGCACACGCCCACCGCCCACCGCCTCGCCCCCCCCACGATGCTCGCCATGTGCCGTTCCCTTCCCCCACGATGCCCGCCATGCATCGGCGCCGACGTCGAACCTGTACGTCCTCCCGCCCACCGTACGTCCACCCGCCCACCTACGGATGGTCATGCTGTCCCGACCGCCCGTGATCGTCGCCGCTGCCGAGCCCGGGATCGTGTGCACAGTCCCTCGGGTCCTCGTCCCTCGCTCGAGTGCGACCGCTTCGTCTGGGACGGTCTCCCGCGTGCCTAAGCCGGCATCGCCGCACGACCCGCCGTTCCCGCCGAGGAGCTCGACGGGACGTCTGATGAACCAGATCAGCGGGTACGTAAGGTCAGTTTCCACGGGGGATTTCCGTCTGAAGCATCCGAACAACCTCAGGTTCGTGGGCCTCCGTTACGCGCCTTTAGAACCCGTTACTCTGCCTGCACATTGCTCACGTCCGACGCGCCGCCGGCCAGCTACTGTCTCTTCCGTCTGGTCTATTCGTCGATGGGAGTCCATGTGCACCGATTCGTCCGCCGCTCGATCGTTGGTCTGGCAGTCGCTCTGACCGTGGCGCCGGTACTCGGTGCCCCACCGGCCGGCGCTTCGCCGGTCAGGCCGGTGACAGAGGGCACCCATGTCAGCGCGCCTCAGCTGACCTACGGCTACTTCGTGACCTATCTGAACGGGAGCACCACCCCCACGATCACGACCCAGTCCGGTGGCATCACGGCGACGGCTTCCGGCGGCCAGCTGAGACTGACCTGGGGCCAGAACTACTACGTCGGCACGTACGCCGACACGGTCGGCACGACCGATACCGCCTACACGGCGTTACCCGGGCTCCCGTTCTGCGATCGCTCGACTGGCGGCGCTGGTCAAGCAAGGATCAACGACATCACCATGTCGGGCTCCACGGTGGTGTCGGCGGCGCTGGAATTCACCTGCTACGTGCCCGGCCCATACTCGTCAGTGTTGGAAGCCGGCACGATCGCGTTCAACCTGCCCGCCGACCCTGGGAGCGGCTACTACCTCTACGGCAGCGACGGAATGGTTCAAGGGTTCGGCAACACCAACTACCTGTCGTACCTCGGGACGCTGACGCTGACGGCGCTGAACCAGCCGATCGTGGCGATGGCGACGACGCCCGATGGTGGTGGCTACTGGATGGCGGCATCTGACGGCGGGGTCTTCGCGTTCGGTGACGCGACGTATCACGGATCGATGGGAGGGAAGCCGCTGAACGAGCCAATCGTCGGCATGGCCTCGACGCCCGACGGTAAGGGCTATTGGCTCGTGGCCTCGGACGGCGGCATCTTCTCGTTCGGCGACGCGACCTTCCACGGATCCACCGGCGCGCTCCACCTGAATGAACCGATCGTCGGGATGTCCGCGACGCCCGACGGCAACGGCTACTGGCTCGTGGCCTCGGATGGCGGCATCTTCGCGTTCGGCGACGCGACGTTCCACGGATCGATGGGAGGGCAGCCGCTGAACAAGCCGATCGTCGGCATGACCTCGACGCCCGACGGTAAGGGCTATTGGCTCGTTGCCTCGGACGGCGGCATCTTCTCGTTCGGCGACGCGACCTTCCACGGATCCACCGGCGCGCTCCACCTGAATGAACCGATCGTCGGGATGTCTGCCGCCCCCAGTGGGAGCGGCTACTGGCTCGTGGCCTCGGACGGCGGCATCTTCTCCTTCGGCGCGCCGTACTTCGGGAGCCTGGGCGGCCTCGGCGTGACGAACGTCGCGGGGATGCTCACGTAGGGGGACGGTCGACTCCCCTGCCGCCGTTCCTCTCCGATGAGACCAGCCGAGCACGGCCCGAGGCCCTCTGTGGCCGGGGCAAGGTCCCGCTCCAGGGTGTCGAGCGCAGCGTGGGCGCTCGTCGGAGTGATGTGCGTGGCCATGCCCAGTAGATGGCGACGCACCACCGGATTTGACGGACGTTTTTCAACCGTGGGCGGTGGCTGGCTGCCTCCGGTGGATGTCACGGTGGCTGTCACAACGACCGACCATCCGCTTCGCCCCGTCCCCTGCCTGGCGATTTATAGCCGCTGACCAGCACGTTCTTGGTGGGGCAGGCGGGGATCGAACCCGCGACCGAGGGATTATGAGTCCCCTGCTCTGACCACTGAGCTACTGCCCCGCGAAGCGTCCGCCGCCGCCCGTCCCGCGGACGTTACCCGGTGCACCACTCACAGGTCGGCACCCGCCTCACGGGCTCGGACCACGATCACGTCGGCCGCGCCATGGCCGGGACCCACCGGACGGCGCACTCCCTCCCACCCGGTGCGGGCAAGCGCCTCGTCGAAATACGCGGTGTCGAAGCCCAGTTCGAGCCAACCGTGGGTCCGCGTCGACCACAGTGACTGCCCGTCGAGGCGGGGTCCCCACGGGTACGGCATCTGCTGCACCGGCTCCGACGCCAACAGCACCGCACCGCCGGGGCGAACGATGCGGTGGAGATGCCGCAGCATGGCCACGTGGTCGGCGCAGTGGTGGAAGCTCTCGAAGAACACCGCCGCGTCGAACGGTTCGGGCGGCTCGAACACCAGCATGTCGGCCACCTCGATGGACAGGTCGGCACCGACCGGGCACCGCGCCCGCACCAGGTCGGCGAACCCGGCGTCCACCTCGACGGCGGTGACGGCGAACCCGGTGGCGGCGAGGTCCACCGTCACGTTGCCCCAGCCGGGTCCGAACTCGACGACCCGGGCCGGCGGCGCCAGCCCCAGCGCCGGGTCGCCCAGGCACCGCAACAGGTGGCCGCGGGCCACCAGGTCGTCGCCGACGACGGTGGCCGACCGCGTCTGGTACGGGAACGGCCGCACCAACGCCCGCTCGTAATCGAACGGCGAGTGCTCGTTGGCCACCGAATAGCCGGTCCGGCCAGAGATCCGCTCGTACACGTGCCACGTCCACTGGCGGTAGGCCTCAGAGAACGGGTCGGCCGGAGCCCCGGGCGGCACCACCAGTTCGAACCCGTCGAGGAACCGGCGGGCCTCGTCCTCAGAACGCCCGAAGAGGTCGGCGGCCACCGCCAGTTCGGCGTCGAGCCCGTCGAGGGTCACCTGTCGGGCCAGCGGCCGCCCGAGCGCCGACCGCACCCGCCGCCGCACGCCGTCGGGCAGGGCGTCCACCGCACGTCGGCCAGCCCCTGCGACCGATCGGGGCAGCGGGCTCATCGGATCGGCATCCTACCCCGTGGGCCCGCCGCTCCCCCCCGGCGGACCGTTCCCGTTCCCGTGCCTGCCCGTGCGACCGTTGTCCGGCGGCCCGCCACCGCCTTGAATTCCGTCGCGCAGCCGGGCGGGCCACCGTCCTCGGCGGACGGGCCGACGAGGGAGCGGGCGCTCGGGCCGACCAGGTCTCGAGAGGCCGACCGCCGTCGGTCTGGCCGGGACGGAACGCTCCGGGGGAGAGACTCGAACTCTCAACCTAGCGGTTAACAGCCGCTTGCTCTGCCGATTGAGCTACCCCGGATCAACCCCTGCAGGCTCGTCACCTGCCAGGTGTGCGCAGAGACCTTAGCCCGCTGGCGCAGGAGGCTGGGCCGCCAGGCGATGTCCGAGCGGGCAGCCGGCCCAGGTAGAGCGGACCGGCGCCGGATGTGCGAGCGGGCCGGGGGCGAGGCACAATGACCGGGTGACCACCCGGACCTCCGCCACCGCTGCCGCGTGCGTGGTCGTCGGTGCCGCCGCCGGTGCCGGCTGGGCAGCTCTCCGCCGGCAGCGCCGCCCGGGAGCTGTCGCACCAGCGCACGGCCGGGTCGGAGGGACCCGCCACAGCGGTTCGATCTCCGGCAAGGCCGCAGCGGTCGCCACCCTCACGAGCGAATGGGTCCGCGACACGACGGCCCGCCTGTTCGGCTGGCCGAACGGCGACGAGGCCGAGGACGCCATCACCAAGGACGTGACCAACGAGCTGGCCCAGATCCTCGCCACCTACGGCGAGCGGAGGCTCAACGTGCCGGCACCCGGCGCTGCCGGGCCGGAACGCCACCTGGTGGCTCAGGCCTCGTCCAGGTAGTCCCGAAGAAGCAGCGCCGAGTCGGGTCGGCGGAGCTTCGCCAACGTCTTCGCCTCGATCTGCCGGATCCGCTCCCGGGTCACCCCGAACTCCTTGCCGACCTCCTCGAGCGTGCGGATCTTGCCGTCGGTCAGGCCGAAGCGGAGGCGGACGACGTCCTGCTCGCGGGGCGAGAGGTGACCGAGCGCCTCGCGCACGGCCTCGTCGAGCATGATGCGGGCGGCGGCGTCGTCGGGGACCACCGCCCCCCGGTCCTCGATGAGGTCGGACAGGCTGAAGTCGTCCTCGTCGCCCATGGGCTGCTCGAGCGACACGGTGTCCTGGTTGATCCGCTGGATCTCCCGCACCCGCTCGATGGTGAAGTCGACCCGCCGGGCGATCTCCTCGGCCGTCGGCTCGCGCCCCAGCTCCTGGAGGAGCTGGCGCTGGGCCCACACGACCTTGTTGATGGTCTCGACCATGTGCACGGGGATCCGGATCGTCCGCGCCTGGTCGGCAATGGCCCGGGTGATCGCCTGGCGGATCCACCAGGTGGCGTAGGTCGAGAACTTGAACCCTTTGGTGTGGTCGAACTTGTCGACGGCGCGCATCAGCCCCAGGTTGCCCTCTTGGATGAGGTCGAGGAACGCCAGGCCACGGTTGCGGTACCGCTTGGCGATCGACACCACCAGCCGGAGGTTGGCCTCGATCAGCGCTTCCTTGGCCGCCTGCCCCCGCCGCACCAGGGCACGGTCGGCGGGTCGCGGCGGCGTGCCCGCCGACTCGGCCGTCGCCAGCCGCTCGGCCGCCTCGTTGCCGGCCACGATCCGCTGGGCCAGCTCGACCTCGAGGGCGGCATCGAGGAGCTTGACCTTGCCGATCTCCTTCAGGTACGTGTGCACCGGGTCTGCCGTCGACCCCGAGAAGCGGTCGGACCCCGAGTACGCCGAGGCCGCTGCCGGCTGGCGTGCCGGCCGCTCGCGACCGGCGCGTGCCTTCGCCCCCGGCGTCGCCGGCTCGCCGTCAACGGCACCGGTGCCGGGAGTCGCACCGTTGCGCCCGCCCGGCCCTGCTCCGTCGGCGCCGCCCGCCTCGTCCACCCCGTCAGCCGGCCCGGCGGGCACGGCCACCGGGCTGTCGAGCTCGATCGAACCGGTCAACTCGCCGACGTCGTCGACGAACTCGATGCCCGCCGCCCGGATCCGGTCGATCACCTCGGAGATCAGCTCCGGCGAGAGCTCCACCGACTCGAGCACGGCCATCATGTCGTCTTGATTGAGCGAGCCCCGGGAGCGCCCCAGCGCCAGCAGGACGTCGAACTCGTCGTCGAGGATCCGCTCGGCCGACCGGGGGTCCTCCGGGCCCGGTCCGGTCAGGTTCGCCGGGTCCACAGGGGCGGACGGCCCGGGCGCGCCCGTCCGTTCCCCACCGGGGCGCGCCGCCTCACCCCCTCCCTCACGTCCTGTCGCCGCCGGAACCGGCTGCATCGTGTCCTCCATGCTCACACCGCGTCTCCGGGCCTAGCCACGTCGTTCCTGCCCGACAGCCAGGCTACCAACCGATCGGCAGCGGCGACCGCGGCGACCGGATCGTCCAGCTCCTCCAAGACGGTCCGCACCGCCGCCACCGTGCGAGCGCCCGCCGCGGCTGTGGTCGGATCCGCCCTGACCAGGCGGACCAGCTCGGCGATCTCACGCCGGGCGGCCTCGCGGACCAGCTGGACCCGGACACCTTCGGCATCGCCGACGGGCTCCTCCACGGCCAGGCGGACCAGGAGCTCGGCCACCGGGGGCGGCGCGCCGTCGATGGCCTGGTGGAGATCGTCCGCCTCGACCAGGGCCGCGAACGCCTGACGCTGGAGGCCCTCGGGGAAGAGCTCGGCCTCGAGGCGGTCGGTCATCTCCTCGGGCCGGTGGATGGCCAGCCGCAGCGCCTCGAGCCCGGGCCGCAGGTCGACGGTCGCCCCCAGGGGGGAGCGCGCCCTGGCGGATCCCCGCCTGCCCCCGGCCGGGCCGGAGTCCTCGTCACCTCCGACCTCGTCCGGGTCCCGGACCCACGACTCGTCCCCGTCGCCGCCAGGGACCGTCACCTCGCCCCGGCCCGGTCCCGCCTGACCGCCGGACCGGGCCGGGCTCCGGTGGCCGGCCTGGTGCTGCCCGCGGTCACGGCTGTCGGTGGGCCGCTGGCGCCCCTCGCCGCGTCGGATCCGCTCCAACCGGTCGCGCAGGGATGCCGGCTCGAGGTGGCACGCCTCGGCCACCTGCATGACGTACTGGTCCCGGACCAGGTCGTCGGGATGCTCCGCCACCGCCTCCAGTGCGGCGTCGGCCGCCCGGGCCCGGCCCTCGGGGGACGACAGGTCGGCGGCGGCCAGCACCCGCTCGACCCGGAAGCGGAGGAACGGCCGGGCCCCCTCCACCGCGGCCCGCAGGGCGTCGGGATCCCGACGTGCCAGGTCGGCGGGGTCGGCGCCCTCGGGCAGGGCGGCGACGGCCACGTCGAGCTCGAAGCGCCGCTCCCACTCGTAGAACCGACCCGCCGCCGACTGTCCGGCACTGTCGGCGTCGAAGGCGAGCACGATCCTCGTCGCGAAGTTCCGGAGCATGCGGACGTGCTCGTCGGCCAGGGCGGTCCCGCAGGTGGCGACGGCCCGGGGGACGCCCGCCTCGGCGAACCCGATCACGTCCGTGTACCCCTCGCACACCACCACCTCGCCCGTCTTCACGATGTCGTCCTTCGCCCAGTTCAGGCCGTAGAGGACGCGCCGCTTGGAGTAGACGGCCGTCTCCTTCGAGTTCTTGTACTTGGCCGGGTCGGTCGACCCGGGCAGGATGCGGCCGCCGAGGGCCACCGGTCGCCCCCCGGGATCGCAGATCGGGAACAGGATCCGACCGCGGAAGGCGTCTTGGAGGCGCCCGCGGCGGTTGACGAACCCCAGACCGGACTGGTCGGCCAGGTCCTCGTCGAGCCCCAGGGCCCGGCACAGGGCATCCCACTCGTCAGGCGCCCATCCGAGCCGGTAGCGGCGCACCACCTCCCCGTCGTACCCGCGCGAACGGAGGTAGTCCCGGGCCGGTCCGGCGTCGGCCGAGCCGACCAGGCGCTGGTGGTACCACTCGGCGGCCCGCTCCATCACCTCGAGCAGGCGGGCCCGCTGCCGGCTGTCCTTTCCGGCGGCGGCGTCTTCCCGGATGGTGATCCCGGCCCGGTCGGCGAGGCGCCGCACCGCGTCGGCGAAGTCGAGGTGCTCGACCTCGCGGACGAAGGTGATGGCGTCGCCCTTGGCCTGGCAGCCGAAGCAGTAGTAGAAGCCCTCCTCGGCGTTGACGCTGAACGACGGGGTCTTCTCGCCGTGGAACGGGCACAGGCCGACCCAGCGCCTCCCCTGGCGCTTCAGGGCGGCGTGCTCGCCGATCAGGGCCACGATGTCGGTCGCCGCCCGCACGCGGGCGATGTCCTCGTCGGGGATCCCCATCCTTCCGACGGTACCGCGGTGACGGGACGGGCCGGGCGGCTACCTGGTCAGCGGGTCGCCACCCGTTTCGCCACCGTCTTCTTCGCCGGGGCCCTCTTCGCTTGGGTCTTCGGGGCCGCCGCCTTCTTCGCCGGGGCCCTCTTCGCTTGGGTCTTCGGGGCCGCCGCCTTCTTCGCCGGGGCCTTCTTCGCCGGGGCCTTCGCGGCCGCCGCCTTCTTCGCCGGGGCCTTCTTCGTCCCGCCCGCCCTCCCGGCCCGGGCACCGGTCCCGCCGGCCGCCAGTACCGCCTGGGCCGCGGCCAGGCGGGCGATCGGGACCCGGAACGGTGAGCAGCTGACGTAGTCGAGGCCGGCGGCCGCGAACGTCCCGATCGACTCGGGATCGCCGCCGTGCTCGCCGCAGACGCCGATCTTCAACGACGGGTTGGTGGCCCGGCCCCGGGCGACGCCCAGCCGGACGAGCTCGCCCACGCCGTCGGCGTCGACCACCTCGAAGGGGTTCCGCTTGAGCAGGCCGGCTTCCAGGTAGGCCGACATCATCCGGCCCTCGACGTCGTCCCGGCTGAAGCCGAACGTCATCTGGGTGAGGTCGTTCGTGCCGAAGGAGAAGAAGTCGGCGAACTCGGCGATCTCGCCGGCACGCAGGGCGGCCCTCGGAGTCTCGATCATCGTGCCGATCAGCACCTCGAGCTTCCCCTTCGGTGCCCGGGCGGCCGCGGCCGATCCCCGGCGGGTGCGCGGCGTGGCCACCGTCTGGGCGGCGGCCACCGCCTCCTCCACCCACGAGCGGGCCAGGGCCAGCTCCTCGCGGCTGACGGTCAGCGGGATCATGATCTCGACGATGGGGTGACCCCCGGCGGACGTGCGCTCGAGCGCCGCCTCCATGAGGGCCCGCACCTGCATGGCGTAGAGCCCCGGCTTGATCACCCCCAGGCGGACGCCGCGGGTGCCCAGCATCGGGTTGAACTCGTGCCACGCCTTGGCCGCGTCGAACAGGCGCTGCTCCTCCTGGCTGAGGCCGACGGTCGCCTCCTTGATGGCCAGCTCCTCGGTGGAGGGCAGGAACTCGTGGAGGGGCGGGTCGAGGAGCCGGATGGTCACGGGCAACCCGTCCATCGCGTCGAGGATGTCGATGAAGTCGGCCTTCTGGGCGATGCGCAGCTCCTCGAGGGCCGACTCCTCCTCGGCCGGCGTCGACGCCAGGATCATCCGCCGCACGATCGGCAGCCGGTCCTCGGCCAGGAACATGTGCTCGGTACGGCACAGGCCGATCCCCTCCGCCCCGTGGCTGCGGGCGTTGGCCGCGTCGGGCCCGTTGTCGGCGTTGGCCCGGACGCCGAGGTGGCCGGCGCGGATCTCGTCGGACCAGGCGAGCACGGTGTCGAACTCGGGGGGCGTCTCACCCTGGCTGAGGGGGACCTGGCCGAGGACGACGATGCCGGCGGTGCCGTCGAGGGAGATCCAGTCGCCCTCGTTCACGACGACGTCGCCCACGCTGAACGACCGCCCCTGGATCCGGACCGCCTCGGCCCCCACCACGGCCGGCTTGCCCCAGCCCCGGGCCACCACGGCGGCATGGCTCACCAGCCCGCCCCGGGCGGTGAGGATGCCCTCGGCCGCCAGCATGCCGTGGACGTCCTCGGGGGACGTCTCGCTGCGCACCAGCACGACCTGCTCGCCGCGGGCGGCGGCGGCCTCGGCGTCGTCGGCCGTCAGGTAGACCCGCCCCACCGCCGCTCCCGGTGACGCGCCCAGGCCCGTGGTCAGCACCGTGTGGCCCGACCCGGCGAACTGCGGGTGGAGGACCTGGTCGAGGTGGTCGCCGGTGATCCGGCCGATCGCTTCCGCCCGGGTCAGCCGGATCTTCGGCTCGGCCGTCATGTCGACGGCCATCTTCAGGGCGGCCCGACCGGTGCGCTTGCCCACCCGGGTCTGGAGCATCCAGAGCTTGCCCTGCTCGATGGTGAACTCGGTGTCGCACATGTCCCGGTAGTGCGCCTCGAGCCGGGCGAAGATGCCGAGCAGCTCCCGGTGGATCTTCGGGAACCGGTCCTTCAGCGCGGCGAGCGGCTCGGTGTTGCGGATGCCGGCGACCACGTCCTCGCCCTGGGCGTTCACCAGGAAGTCGCCGTACTCACCCGTGGCCCCCGTGGCCGGGTCGCGGGTGAAGCCGACGCCGGTACCCGAGTTGTCGTCCCGGTTGCCGAACACCATCGCCTGGACGTTCACCGCCGTGCCCAGGTCGTGGGCGATGCGCTCCCGGACCCGGTAGGCGATGGCCCGGGGCCCGTTCCACGAGGCGAACACGGCCTCGATGGCGCCGCGCAACTGGTCGTCGGGGTCCTGGGGGAACGGGGTGCCCGTGTGCCGCTCCACGATCTGCTGGTAGGCGTCGACCAGGTAGCGGAGGAGCTCGACGGGGATGCCGGCATCCGACGTGGTGTTGGCCAGTTCCTTCGCCGCGTCGAGGAGGCTGTCGAACTCCTCGCCGGGGATCCCGAGGACGATCCGCCCGTACATGGCCACGAAGCGCCGGTAGGAGTCGTAGGCGAAGCGCTCGTCGTCCGTCTGCGCCGCCAGGCCCTCCACCGACTTGTCGTTGAGGCCGAGGTTGAGGACGGTGTCCATCATCCCCGGCATCGAGAACTTGGCCCCCGACCGGACCGAGACCAGCAGGGGGTCCCGGGCGTCGCCGATCCGCTTGCCCATGCGCGCCTCCAGGCGTGCCCGGGCCCGGCCGACCTCGGCCGTCAGTCCCTCGGGCCACCCGCCGGCCATGTAGGCCCGGCAGGCATCGGTCGAGATGGTGAAGCCCGGGGGCACGGGGAGCCCGAGGACGGAGGTCATCTCCGCCAGGTTGGCGCCCTTGCCGCCGAGGAGGTCCTTCATCTCCATCGGCGGCTTGCGGTGCGAGTGGTCGAAGTCGAAGACGAACGCCATGAAGTCGGATCCTTTGTCGAGCCAGTGCCACGCAGGACGCCCGCGGGCACGCGGCAGTGCCGGGAGCCCGAGGGCGCGGGACACCCAGCCTACCCTGCAGCGACGGCCCCTCCAGGTGCCGCGCCGGCCGCCGCGGCCCGGGCGGCACTACGGTCTCGGCCGGGCCGGCAGGCGGCCAGCAGGCGGCGGGAGGTGCCGATGCGACCAGCGGACGCGACGACCAGGCGGGGGGCACCGGCACCGGCGCGGGCGGCC
>JAJZAC010000003.1 GCA_021799615.1 Actinomycetes bacterium | reverse complement strand
ATCGACGGCGTGCAGACCCGTTCCGAAGGCGAGGATCCTCGCCGCTACATCGTGATCCAACCGTCCGACTGACCCCGGACGTCACCATGGACCCCGATCCGGGGCCCGATCCGGAGCCGGGGCCCGATCCCGAGCCGGTGCGGTCGTCATGACCCGGGACCGGATTGTCGAGCTCGACCTCCCCGACCTGGATCCGAGCACGAGCCTTCGGCTGGTGCCGTGGTTGCGTCGGGCGGTCGCACAGGGGTTGGTGGGGGGAGCGGAGCCGACCGACCATCTCCGTCACGCGCTGGGGATGGCGGCAGCGGTGGAGCATGATCGCGGCGGTGCGTCCACGGCGTTCCTGGACCTCGGTTCCGGAGGCGGGCTCCCCGGAATGGTACTGCTGGAGCGATGGCCCGGTGCGCGGGCAACACTGCTTGATGCGTCATCCCGTCGAGCAGCGTTTCTGCAGGCAGAGGTCGACCAGCTCGGGTGGGATGCGCGAGTCGAGGTTCGGCAGGGACGTGCCGAGGAACTCGGCCACGATCCTGATCTCCGAGAACGGTTTCCTGTCATGACGGCTCGCTCGTTCGGCGCCCCCGCGGTGACGGCCGAGTGCGGCGCACCGTTCCTCGAGGTCGGAGGCTCGCTGGTCGTGGCTGAGCCTCCCGACGCCGACCCGGATGCCCGATGGCCAAGGGACGGTGTGATGCAGCTGGGTTTGGATCGGGGCCCGCTCATCCGCTGCGGCGCCTCGGTCACGCTCCAGGTGCTGTGGAAGGTGCGCCCCAGCGCGTCCAGCGAACCGCGAGGTGTGGGGCGGCCGGCCAAGCGGCCCAGGTTCTGATCGACGGTGTTTCACGTGGAACACCCGGCTACCGGGTTCCAGGCGGCTGCTGGGCGGCGGCCCCGATGTTCCACGTGAAACAGGGGAGAAAGACTTGACCGGGCGCTCCGTCCCGGCGAGGATGGGCGCACCCCCTGCCGACTGGAGGACGACGTGCGTGTGCATGGGCGACGGCGCGGCAACGCACCTGGTCAGAAGAGCAGTGCTGTCGTCCCTCCCCTCGCCCCCAGGAGTGCCGTGCCGACCTCCGAACCGGAGCCCATTGTGATGTCAGAGACCGTCACCGCCCCCGACACGAGCCTGGTGTCGGCTCGACGACCGCTGCCGAGGGTGCTGGCCGTGGCCAATCAGAAGGGTGGCGTGGGCAAGACGACCACCTCGGTGAACCTGGGTGCTGCGTTGGCCGAGCTGGGCTACCGCGTGTTGGTCATCGACCTCGATCCCCAGGGCAATGCCACCACCGGACTGGGGATCGATGCCCGCAACTTCGAACTGTCGATGTACGACGTGATCATGCGGGATGCCACGCTGGAGGACTGCGTCGAGCCCACCAGTATCAAGAACCTGTTCGTGGCACCGGCGACCATCGACCTGGCAGGGGCGGAGATCGAATTGGTACCGGCGTTCAGTCGAGAGCTCAAGCTGAAGCGGGCCATCGACGCGGTCATCGGCGATTTTGACTTCGTCCTCATCGACTGCCCACCGTCACTGGGACTGATCACGGTCAATGGCTTGGCCGCGGCCCACGAGGTGCTCGTTCCCATCCAATGTGAGTATTACGCCCTGGAAGGACTGAGCCAGCTCCTCCGGAACGTGCATCTGGTGGCGTCGAACCTGAACGCCGGCCTCGACGTGTCGACCATCGTGCTGACGATGTACGACGCGCGGACCAAGCTGGCCGACCAGGTGGCGTCTGACGTGCGTGCGCACTTCGGGACGAAGGTGTGCCGGACGGTGATCCCGCGCACGGTGCGCCTGTCGGAGGCCCCGTCGTTCGGGCAGCCGATCACCACGTTCGATCCGACGTCGCGAGGGGCCATCGCGTACCGAGAATTGGCAAAGGAGGTCAGCGGTGGCGCGTCGTAGCGGCTTGGGCAAGGGATTGGGGGCACTCATCCCCACCGAGGTGTCGGGGGACCGGGGAACAGCGCTGCGAGAGGTCCCCATCGGGAGCATCCGCCCCAATCCCCAGCAGCCCCGCTCGTACTTCGACGAGGAGACCATGTCCTCGCTTGCCGCCTCGATCCGGGAGCTGGGGGTGCTCCAGCCGGTCCTGGTGCGGGAGCTGGGCGACGGCGAGGAGTTCGAGCTCATCGCCGGCGAGCGTCGGTGGCGAGCGGCCCGTCGGGCTGGGCTGCAGACGATCCCCGTCTTGGTCCAGGATGTCGACGACGTGCGCAGCCTGGAGCATGCCTTGGTGGAGAACCTCCATCGCCAGGATCTCAACGTGCTGGAGGAGGCGGCGGCCTACCAGCAGCTCATCGAGGAGTTCGGCTACACCCACGACGTTGTCGCCACTCGGGTGGGCAAGAGCCGGGTCACGGTGACGAACACGCTCCGCCTGCTCCAACTCCCGTCCGGTGTGCAGCGGCTGTTGGCCGACGGCCAGATCAGTGCCGGCCACGCCCGGGCGTTGCTGGGGTCTCCGGACCGTGCCTTCCAGGAGGAACTGGCGAAGCGGGCGGCCGCCGAGGGTCTGACGGTGCGCTTGGTGGAGGAGGAGGTCCGGCGCCGGGGCCAGCCCGATTCAGACGACGTCACCACCTCGGCGACGCCAGCCGTGGACGCCGCCGACCAGGTCCCGGACGCCGGCCCGGCGCCGTCCGAGCGGCTCACGGCACCACCTCGCCGGCTTCCGCCGCCCGGGATCCTCGAGCTCGAAGCGTTGCTGTCCGACCACCTGAACACCCGCGTCAGTGTCGACGTCTCGGGAAAACGGGGGAAGGTGGTGGTGGAATTCGCCACCCTCGAGGACCTCGAGCGGATCTACCAGTGCATGGTGGGCGGCGCCGGCGGCTGACGCCTGTGAGGAAGGCGCCCAGCCCGAGGTGATGGACGCGTGGTGCGACCAGCGGTGGCAATGTGCAGAAAAAGCCGCCGTGAGCAGGACGTATCACGAATTGCGATGGAAAGATCTCAACCGTTAGTAGAGCTTCGTCCACAACCTCATGCACAGGGTGTGGACGAAGGGATGCGCCTCAGGTCGACCGTGAGGGTTTGCGCCCTGCCGGCGCCGGTGCCGGCGGAGACGGTCAGTCCCAGGGCGTGGACACCCATTCGGCCATCGCGGCGACGACGGCGTCGGCGAAGGGGACGATCGCCGGTACGAGGACGGTGGCCGGCCCCACGTCACAGATGACGGCGGGCATGCGCGTCTCCCGCAGGACCGGGAGCGACATGCCGGTGGCGCCGTGGTCGGCGATGCCCAGCGCGCCGGCGACCGCGGCGGCGACGAGCTCGGCCAGCCGGCGCCCCCCCGGTGACTGGTAGCGGAAGCCGGCGTAGTAGGACGTGCCGCAGGCCGAGACCGCCCCGTCCAGCCGGACGCCCACGAAGACGTCGGCGCCCACGGCGTTGGCTTCGGCGGCCAGCACGGAACCGTCAGGGTGGTGGTGGGTCGTGACCAGGGCGGAACGCCGCACGAGGGCCCGCCGCAGGGCGCTGGTGGCGACGTCCAGGCCCCCCTCCTCCCCCACCGACACGCGGAGCCCCGACAGCGTCCGGGGGGCGTGGCGCAGCTCCTCGCGGTCCCGCACGGCTGCCACCAGTTCCGGGTCGGTATGGCGGGAGCCCAGCCGGAACAGCTCCTCGACCGTCGACGAGCCGGCGATTCCGTCGACCGGCAGTCCGGCATTCCGCTGGAACTCGCCGAGCGCCGCCGATGTCCGGTCGCCGAAGATGCCGTCGACCCGGCCGGCGTCGAACCCGAGGGCGCTCAACCGTTGCTGGAGCTCGGCCACGTCGTCGCCCCGCAGCATGGGCGACCGGCGGTAGAGGAGGCGATCGCCCAGCTGGCGCCCGGCTTCCACCAGGGCCGACCACGTCTGGCGACCGCACACACCGTCCACCCGCAGCCCGCGCCGGTGCTGGAACGCCTCGAGCGCGGCTCTCGTGCCCGTGCCGAAGACGCCCGGGATGTCCGGAGCCCAGGTGAGGCCGAGGGTGGCCAACCGCTCCTGGACGTCGGCGACGGCGGGTCCGGTGTCTCCCTGGACGAGGGGGGCGAAACCGGGGCGGGTCACCGCTGCCCCCCCCGGGCCGGAATCCCCCGGCGCCGGGTCAGAGATGCGGCGTGATCTCCTGGAGGAGGGCGCCCTTGGGCTTGGCGCCGACGATCCGTGCCACCGGCTCGCCCTCCTTGAAGAGGATGAGGGTCGGGATGCTCATGACGTCGAATCGCCTGGTCACATCGAGGTTGTCGTCGATGTTGAGCTTCGCGATGCTGACCCGGCCCTCGTGCTCGGCGGCGATCTCCTCGAGCAGGGGGGCGATCATCTTGCATGGACCGCACCATTCCGCCCAGAAGTCCACGAGAACGGGAACGTCCGATCCCTTGACATGCTCGTCAAAGCTAGCGTCGCTCAGGGTGGTGATCGTCTGGCTCACTGGGTCCTCCTCGCCGACACCGGCACGGTCGTCTGCGCTGTCCGTGGCGCACGCTAGTGGAACCGCTCGGCGGCCCCGGCCATTCCCGCTCCCCCGGATCAGTCCTTCGACTCGAGCCACCGTTCCACGTCGATGGCCGCCATGCACCCCGAGCCGGCGGCGGTGATGGCCTGCCGGTACTCGTCGTCCTGCACGTCGCCGCAGGCGAACACCCCCTCGACGCTGGTCCGGGTGCCAGCGAAGGTCCGGACGTAGCCGTTGTCCTCCAGCTCGAGCTGGCCGGCGAAGACGGTGGTGTTCGGTTCGTGGCCGATGGCGACGAACAGGCCGCCGACCGGCACGCTGTCCTCCGCACCCGTCACCGTGTCCCGCAGGCGGACCGACTCCACCTTGGTGTCGCCCTCGATGGCGGTCACCACCGAGTTCCAGCGGAAGGCGATCTTCTCGTTGGCGAACGCCCGCTCCTGCATGACCTTGGAGGCCCGCAACTGGTGACGCCGGTGCACGATGGTGACGGTCCGCCCGAAGCGGGTGAGGAACAGCGCCTCCTCCAGCGCCGAGTCCCCGCCACCGACCACCATGATGTCCTGATCTCGGAAGAAGAATCCGTCACAGGTGGCGCAGGTCGACACGCCGTGGCCCAGCAGGCGGGACTCCTCGGGCAGCCCGAGCATCAGCGAGCGGGCCCCGGTGGCCACGATGACGGCATCGGCCAGATAGGTGGGCTCGTCGCCGTCCCCCACCCACAGCCGGAACGGCCGCTCGCCGAAGTCCACCCGGGTCACCTTGGCGGTCAGGTACTCGGCCCCGAAGCGGGCCGCCTGGGCCCGGAACGACGCCATCAGTTCCGGGCCCATGATCCCGTCCACGAAGCCGGGGAAGTTCTCGATCTCGGTGGTGAGCATGAGCTGCCCGCCGGGCTGGTCACTGGTGGAGGACGGCTCGCCTTCGATGACGAGCGGCGACAGTTGGGCGCGAGCCGCGTAGATGGCGGCGGTGAGCCCGGCAGGGCCGGACCCGACGATGACGACCTGCCGGCGCTCGGTCATCGGACCGTCGCTCCGCTGGCCGGACCCCGGCGCTTGGACCAGGCCAGGAGCCCCAGGAACACGAAGACGGCGCCCACCACCAGGTCGGCGAGCCACACCCTGCCGGAGAAGGCGTAGACGGTCAGGATCCGGACCAGGGCGATCGAGATCACCACGGCCATGAGCAGCGAGGACACCAGCACGATGATGCCGAAGACCAGGGCCCGGGCCACCAGGGCCACCGGGCGCACGGCCTTGTCCCGGATCACGGCGACGACCGCGTCCACCAGGTCTGCTGCCCGCGCCGGCCAGTCGCCGTCAGCGGTCGGAGGGGGAACGTTGTCCATGGTCGCAGGATAGCCCGCCGGGCTCCCGCAGCTTCCGGTCGGTCAGGCCGCCGTCACCATGCACACCCCGATCGTGCCCGGACCGGCGTGGGTGCCGACCACGGGACCGAGGTCCACCACCACCAGCGGATGGTCGACCTCCACGCCGGCGATGAGGCGCAGGAACTCGTCGATGTCCTCGGCGGCACCGTCGCACACGGCCAGCCGGCTGAGGTGGCCGCTGGCACGGACCTTGTCGGCCAGGTAGCGCAGGGAACGGGCCCGGGTGCGCTGCTTGGACTCCTCCTCGACCACGCCGTCGCGCACCTGGATGACCGGCTTGATCGACAGGAGGGAGCCCAGTAGTGCCTTGGCTCCCCCGATGCGCCCGCCCCGTTCCAGGTGCTCGAGGGTACCCACCACGCCGAGCACCGTGGTCCGGGGGATGAGCGCCCGCACGGCCGCCGCCACCTCGTCGAGCCCGGCACCCCCGGCGGCCAGCTCGGCGGCCTCGAGGACGATGAGCCCCTGGCCCATGGTGAGCGAGCGCGTGTCGATGACCTCGACGGGGATCCGGTCGGCCACCGACTCGGCGGCGGTGCGGGCCGACTGGTAGGTGGCGGACACCCCGCCCGAGAGGGTGATGCAGACGACCCCGTCGCATCCGGCGTCGGCCGCCTCGGTGAAGGCGGCGCTGAACGCACCGGGGGATGGTGCCGACGTCTCGGGGAGGTCCCGTTGCTCGGCGCAGCGCTTCCAGAACTCGTCGGTCGACAGGGTCGAGCCGTCGACGAACTCCTCCTCCCCGAAGCGGATGGAGAGGGGGACGACGACGATGTCGTTGGCCTCGGCCAGGTCGGCGGTCAGGTCGGCGGCGCTGTCGGTGACCACCCGGATCGGGGACATGGGCTCACTCCTCGGTCTCGACGTCACCCCGGTCCGGGGGACGGGCATCGGGGACCTCCCCCGGGGGGCGGAGGACACGGACCGACGGGCCGGGTCGGCCGGTGTCGAGTCTGTCACGGAACGGCTCGACACGCGTGAGCGCCGCGCCGCCGGACGGGACGTGCGGCGCGGGTGGCGGGGAGCCCGACCGGTTCCGGTGGCGCCGGTGCTCGGCGCGCGCGCCGAGCAGCGCCGCCACCCCGACGTAGGTGAGCGAGCCGGCGCCGATGGCCGATCCGACCCGCAGCGCCAGGGCGACGGTGGTCGACTGCGCCGAGAGGTTGACCACGACGAGGGCGACGATCGCCATGGCCACCGTGGCCACCGTCACCCGCCGTAGCGGCCCGCGCAGGGTGTCGGCACCGATCCCGTGCAACCGGGCGGCCAGTACGGCGAACGACGCGAGGCCGGCGACCACGTAGGCGAGGGACAGGGACAGGGCCAGGCCCCGTACCCCGAGCGGGCCGACCAGAGCCAGCCCGGTGACGACGTTCACCCCGTTCTCCACCGCGTAGAGCAGGAACGCCGTGCGCGTGTCCTGCATGGCCTGGAGCACCCGGACCGCGTAGAGGAAGACGCAGAAGCCCGGCAGCCCCAGGCTGAACATGGCCAGCGTCGACGCCACGGTGGCGGCGGCGGCGTGGGACTCGGCGCCGTGCGCCAGCACCAGCTGGATGAGGGGATGGGCGAGGACGAGCATGCCGACGGCCGAGGGGATGATGATGGCCAGCATGGAGCGGAGTCCCTGGGCCATCCGGCGCCGGAAGCCGTGCACGTCGCCGACCGCCCATCGTTCGGCCAGGACCGGGGTGACGGCGCTCATCACCGACACGGCCACCACGCCGAAGGGGAGCTGGAAGAACGTGTACGCGTACGAATAGGCGGACACCGATCCGGGGGCGGGGATCCCGTCGGCCAGCGCCAGGATGACGACCAGCGCGACCTGGTTGGCGGCCACGATCCCGAAGGTCCAGCCGGCCAGGCGGACGATCGTCCGCATGGCTTCGTGACCCGGCTCGAACCGGAAGTGGACGTGCAGCCGTGCCCGGCGCAGCGAGGGTGCCAGCAGGGCGGTCTGGGCGACGACGCCGAGGGTGGTGCCGAAGGCGAGGACGACCAGCGCCGAGTGGTGGGCGGCCACCGACGACAGGGTCGGGTGGGGCAGGATCGCGTGGAACCACAGGAGGACGACGATGACCACCAGGTTGTTGGCGATGGCCACGAACATGGGGGCGGCGAAGCGGCGGCGGGCGTTCAGGAGCGCGCTGAACAGGGCGATGAGGCCGTAGCACGTGAGTTGGGGTACGAACCACCGCAGCAGGGTGACGGCCATGGCCTGCTGCTGGCGGACGTCGGGGGCGTGGTTGGCCACCGTGTAGAGCGAGATGATGGCCGGAGCGGCGAACCAGAAGGCGACGGTGGCGACGACCAGCAGCATGACGGTGGCCGTCGTCACCGCGGAGATGGCCCGCCACGCCTCCGCGGCCCGCCTGGTGGCCAGCCGGTCCACGAAGACGGGGACGAAGGTGGCGGCCAGCACGCCGCCGACCACGATGTCGGTGACGATGTTCGGCGTGGTGTTGGCCAGGTTGTACGCGTCGGCGAAGGAGGTCCCGCCGAGGGCGGTGGTGAGGGCGAAGACCCGGAGCACGCCGGTGGCCCGGGACGCGGCCGTGCCGACGGCCATCCCGACGGTCGCCCCGGTCAGGCTGCCGTGCTCGATGCCGGGGTCCCGGTCGTCGGGGTCGGGTGGGCCCTCCGGGACCGGCCCGCGGCCGCTCATGGCGCCGGGGACGGTTCGGGGTCCCCGTCGCCGCCGCGGGACCGCCGGGCGGTGCGGAACCACCACCCGAGGAGCACGGCGATGGCTCCCAGCGAGAGCACGATCCCGACGTACGACGTGGCTGTACTGCGGACGACGACGGTCCCGCTGGCCAGCGTCAGCCTGCCGGCGGGCGCGGTGAAGACGACGCCCACCCGGAACTCGCCCGAGGCACGGGCCTCCACCGAGACGTAGACGACGTTGTTTGCCCGGTTGAGGGTGACCCCCCGGAGGGACAGCCGGGTGGTCCCCGACGAGAAGAGGAGCTTGTCGCTGGTGAGGCTGAGCGTCCCCGTCACCGGGTAGCCGGCGTCGTTCACCAGGGTGACGGGGATCCTTCCCTTGCGTGCCGTGAGGGTGATCGACTGGCCGAGCGCCACACCCATCTGGTCGATCTGGGCGGTGAGCGCCCGGTCGGCGGCGCGCAGGACGGCGCTCTGTTCTCCGGGCCGGAGCGCGGCCGCTTCGCCGGCCAGGCGCAGCTGCCGGAGCTGGGCCACCAGCGGCTTGCCGTCGGGAGCGGCGGCGGTCGCCGGGACGGCGGCGGCGAAGCTGTCGAGCCGGGAGCGGGCGGCGGCGATGGCCGGGCCGGGGACGGGCGGGGGCTGCCCGCCGGTGACGCTCCCGGGCACCGCCGGTACCGCGCGCTCGGCACCCGTGACCGTGACGGCGGCGACCGCCGGATTGTGCAGCAGACCGGCCAGCAGGGTCTGGACGAACGCCGGCTCCGGTGCCCACCCCACCGGCGGCATGGCCACGACCGATCGTGACCGGACCAGGTTGGGCGCCTCCAGGTAGATCTGGGTCAGCTCCGCCAGGAGCTGGTGGGCGGCGAGAACCGGGTCGCGCCCGGTGAAGCGCTGGGTGAGGTCGGCGGAGGCGCCGAGGAGGGTGACCGTCCCGTGCCCGGTTCCCACCGTGACCGGCGGTGACGTGGAGCCCCCCCCGGCGCTGGTGGCCGGGCGCAGGTCGCCCTCGGGCACCACGATCGTCCGATACCCGAGGGCGGCCAGGGCATCGAGGGCGGGCGTGTCCATGGTCCCCGAACCGATCCAGGTGGCGGCGCTCCCCGGACCCGGCTGGGCGACGTGGAACCCGGCCGAGCGCAGCACCTGCGTGCCCTGCTGGACCTGGACCGTGAGCTCCGAGCCGACGCCGGCCCGCACGAGCGAGGCGGCGTCGACGGGGACGTAGCCGGGCGCCGGCATCTCGACGTTCGGGTCGGACGAGAGCTGGGCCAGGGTGGTGACGGCGCGCTGGCGTCCCGACCCGGCGAGCGCCTGGACCGTCTGGGGAGACACGTCCAGGGTGAGCGGCACGCTCGACGCGGTCACGTCGGCCACCGAGGTCTCGAGACCGTCGAGGGCGGCGGACGGCACCCGACCGAGGGCGGCGGACGGCTCGATGGCCCGGGGCCCGGTCACCGTCGGTGCCGCGGTCACGGTGGTGGCGACCGGGAGCACGACCGCCGTGCGGAGCGGCTGGCTCCCCGGGGAGGACAGGTAGACGAGATGGGTGACGAAGCCGCCGACGTCGGACCCGGACCGGAGGTCCACGAGGGAGATGCGCACGGGGAAGACGCCGCCGTCGGCCACGTGGCAGCTGAGCCCGGCGGCGAACGAGGTGCCCGGCGGCGGCGGTGCGGTCCCGACCGAGGGGCCGTCGACGGTGACGGCGACGCGCAGGTCGGCCCCCTGCGTCCCCGTCACCGGCAGGCTGGTCCACCGGAGCGGCGCCGACGTCTCGGCCTCGGGGCTCCCGGGGAGGGACGTGGCGGTCACCGTCTCGTCGAAGTCCGAGCGGGTGTGGAGGCACGGGTAGACGGCGACGGCGAGTCCCCGGTCGGCCACCGGCGGGGCGCCGGTGCCGGTGGCCAGCTGGACGTCGAACGTCTGGCCGGGTCCGATCCAGGTCGACTGGGACGTCAGGACGAGCGGGTCGTGGGCCGGGGGCGCCGCCGGGGCCGCGGCCCCAGGCACCGGCGCGGCAAGAGGAAGCGCGGCGATCCCGGCGACGACGACCAGGCGGAGGGTGCGGGCCAACGCGCCGCGCCGGTGGCGCGCCGGACCCCGGGAGGTCGCCACCCCGGGTGCCGGGGCCGGCCCGTCCCCGCAGCCGGGCCCCTCGCCGGAGCCGCTGCGCGTCGGGCGTGCATCGCCTCGTTCCCGGTCCACCTCGACGGGCAGCCTACGTCAGGCGCACTACCCTCAGCGGCGTGCTGCCCGCGCGATTGGAGTCGCTCGTCGAGGCGTCGACCGACCTGGCGACGAGATTCGCCGACGCCGGCCATGCCCTCTACCTGGTGGGCGGGTCGGTGCGTGACGCCATCGTCGGGGCGACCTCCGGCGCCGACGAGGGCGACCTCGACTTCACCACCGACGCCCGGCCCGACCGGATCGAGGCGATCGTCTCCGGCTGGGCCGACGCGGTGTGGACACAGGGCAAGCGGTTCGGCACCATCGGGTGCCTGCACGCCGGGCGGCGGCTCGAGATCACCACCCACCGGGCCGAGGCGTACCAGCCGGACTCGCGCAAGCCGGCCGTCCGCTTCGGTGACCGGGTGGAGGACGACCTCGCCAGGCGGGACTTCACCGTCAACGCCATGGCCCTCCGCCTGCCCGATCTCGAGCTGATCGACCCGTACGGCGGACTGGACGACCTGGCAGCGCACCGGCTGCGGACGCCGCTCGACCCGGCGGAATCGTTCGGCGACGACCCCCTGCGGATGCTGCGGGCGGCCCGCTTCGTGGCCCGACTGGAGCTCGAGCCCGATCCGGCCCTGGTGGCGGCGGTGGAGGCCGGGCACGCCCGCCTGGCCATCGTCTCGCCCGAACGGATCCGGGACGAGCTGGACAAGATCCTGATGGTCCCCCGCCCGTCGGTCGCCCTGTGGTTCGTGGTCCGGACGGGCCTGGCCGGCGAGTTCCTCCCCGAGCTGCCGGCCCTCGCGTTGGAGCAGGACCCGATCCACCGACACAAGGACGTCCTGGCCCACACCTTGGCCGTGGTGGACAAGACCAGTCCCGATCGCCTGCTGCGGCTGGCCGCGCTCTTCCACGACGTGGGCAAGCCCCGGACCCGGTCGTTCGACCGCGGCGGGGTGTCGTTCCACCACCACGAGGTGGTGGGCGCCCGGATGACCAGGGAGCGGATGACCGCCCTGCGCTACCCCAACGCCGACATCGAGGTGGTCGCCGAGCTGGTCAACCTCCACCTGCGCTTCCACACCTACCGGCTGGGGTGGACGGACCGGGCCGTGCGCCGCTATGTGCGGGACGCCGGTCCGCTGCTCGACCGCCTGAACGAGTTGACCCGGTGCGACTGCACCACCCGGAACGCGGCCAAGGCCCGGGCCCTGGCACGCCGGATGGACGAGCTGGAGGCCCGCATCGCCGAGCTGCGGGCCCAGGAGGAGCTCGACGCCATCCGGCCGGACCTCGACGGCACCCGGGTGATGGAGGTGCTGGGGGTCGGGCCCGGTCGCGACGTGGGCCGGGCGCTGGCGTTCCTGCTCGACCTCCGCATGGAGGAGGGTCCCCTCGGCGAGGCCGAGGCCCGCAGGCGGTTGGAGGCCTGGTGGTCCGGGCAGGCGGGCTCGGCGGAGCGGGCCGGTCAGTCCGGGCGGGCGGGTCAGTCCGGGCAGGCCGACTGACTCCGGGAGGCCGGACCGGCCCCCGGCTCAGCCCGCCGGCCAGGTGGGGCCCGGATCGCCGCCGGCGAAGGCCTCCACCATCTCGTGGGCGACGTCGTCGTGGTACTGGACCGGCGGCGACTTCATGAAGTAGGCGCTCGGGCCCAGGAGCGGGCCGCCGATGCCGCGGTCCAGGGCCAGCTTGGCGCACCGGACGGCGTCGATGATCACACCCGCCGAGTTCGGCGAGTCCCACACCTCCAGCTTGAGCTCGAGGTTGAGGGGTACGTCACCGAAGTTCCGGCCCTCCATGCGGATGTAGGCCCACTTCCGGTCGGCCAGCCACGGCACGTGGTCCGACGGCCCGATGTGGACGTCGTCGTCGGCCAGGGTGGCGTGCTCGATCTGGCTGGTCACCGCCTGGGTCTTCGAGATCTTCTTCGACTCCAACCGCGCCCGCTCGAGCATGTTCTTGAAGTCCATGTTCCCGCCGACGTTCAGCTGGTAGGTGTGGTCGAGCGCCAGACCCCGGTCCTCGAAGAGCCGGGTGAGGATCCGGTGGACGATCGTCGAGCCGACCTGGCTCTTGATGTCGTCGCCGACGATGGGCACGCCCGCCTCGGTGAACCGGCGAGCCCACTCGGGATCGGAGGCGATGAAGACGGGGATGGCGTTCACGAAGGCGACCCCCGCCTCGAGGGCGGCCGTCGCGTAGTGGCGCTGCGCCTCCTCGGAGCCGACGGGCAGGTAGCTCACCAGCACGTCGGCCCGGGCCTGGCGGAGGGCGTCGGCCACGTCGACGGGCTCGGCGGGCGACTCCTCGACGACCTGGCGGTAGTAGGTGCCGAAACCGTCGAGGGTGGGACCCCGCTGGACGGTGACCCCGAGGTCGCCGACGGTGGCGAACCGGACGGTGTTGTTCTGGCCGGCGAAGATGGCCTTGCCCAGGTCGGTGCCGACCTTGGTGGCATCGGCGTCGAACGCGGCCACGAACTCCAGGTCGGCGACATGGTAGTCGCCGAGCACCACGTGCATCAGCCCGGGGACCGTATCGTTCGGATCCGCGTCGTGGTAGTACTCGACCCCCTGGATCAGGGAGCTGGCGCAGTTGCCCACGCCGGCGATGGCCACTCGGATCTTGCTCATGGGTTGCTTCCCTTCGTTGTCGCCGGATCCGGCGCTGGTGTGTGCGAGGCGGTCGTGTCCCCGAGGCCGAGCCGCTCGACCTCGATCAGGTGGTCCAGCCAGGAGATGTCCCGCTCGGTCGCCTCGGAGGCGTGCTGGGCCAGCGAGCGGGTGTAGGCGTCGAGCCCGGTGCCGCCGGCGCGCGCCGTCTCCGCGGCCAGGCGCTCGGCCAGCTGGGCCCGTCGCCGCTCGAGGAGCCCGAGCCGGGCGCCGGGGGAGAGGTGGCGGGCGAAGGCCAGACGGAGCCCGAAGCCGTGGTCGTCGTCCGTGGCGGCCTGGGCCGGGTCCTCGAGGAGCCGGGCGAACTGGGCCCGGCCGGCCTCGGTGATCCGGTACACCTTGCGCGACCGCCGCGACGCGGGAGCGCGCCCCCCCGACGTCCGTCGAGCCCGCAGGACGGCCCGTTCCCCGCCCAGCGAGCCGGTCAGCGGGATGGCGGCACGCCCGGCACGCACCTCGTCCGTGGCGGTGACGACCAGTCCCGCCCGCTCGAGCCGGGACAGGGCCGGGTAGAGGGAGCCGAAGGAGATGTTGGCGAACAGTCCGAGGTCGTCCCGCAGGCGCCGCCGGATCTCGTAGCCGTGGAGCTCCTGCTCGTGGAGGAGGCCGAGGATGGCCAGGTCCAAACCGTTCATCACGACCATGATATATCCCGCCGATATATCGAGCAACAGCACCGGCACCGGGGCGCCACCGGTCGCCACCGCCACCGGCCGGCGCCACCGGGCGCCCGGCGGCCCGGGCCGGGCGGTACCCTCGTGTTCCATGGGGATGCGTCCGGTTGCCGGCCAGGGGCTGATGACCTCGCCGGCCGGCGGCAGCGTCGAGTACCGGCTGGCCCGCAACGCGGTGGTGGCCGAGTACCGCCGGGGACGCCTGTCGCGCCTCGACGTGTGCGACGCCCATCCGGAGCTGGTGCGGGCGGCACGTCACGTCGGCGTCGCCGGTGGTGAGGAATGCCCGATCTGCTCGGCGGGGGCGCTGGTCGAGGTGACGTTCGTGTTCGGCGCCCGCCTCCCGGCCGGGGGGAGGTGCGTCACGTCGCAGCGGGAGCTCGAACGTCTCCGGCGGCGCAAGGACCCGGTCGTCTCCTACGTGGTCGAGGTGTGCCCGGAGTGCTCCTGGAACCACCTGGTTCGCATGGACCCCTCGAGCGCAGCCCTGCCCGCGGCCGCCCGGGCTGCCGGCCGCGGCACGCGCTGACCGCTCGCCGCCGCTCCGATCAGGCGCCGGCGGCGCCGGGCAGGTTCCATTCGACCCACCCGGACCCGCGGCGACCGTCGGCCGTCTCGAAGCGGGCCACCGCCCGCGGGAACCAGCTGCGCCGGCCGTCGGGTGCGTCGAGGACCAGGGGACCGTAGGTCTCGGCGGTGATGGTGACGTCGGGTCCGGCCGGTCCGATGACCGCCCTCACCCCTGCCGGGTACGGTCCGGCGCCGGTCACGTCCTCGACGGCGAGGGTGGTGACGGGCGCGACCGTCCCGTCGGGCTGCTGCACGTAGCCGAAGGCGACCGGGTGCCCGGGGATGCGGATGTCGGCGACGTGGACCCGGGTCCCGTCCTCGAGGCGGCCGGCGGCCCAGCACCAGCCGAAGGCCCACCAGTCCCGTACCCCCCACGAGTGGTCCCGCTGGCCGTGGCCCCGCACGGACAGCGGCGTGCCGGCCACGGTCACCTCCCCGGCGACGAGGCACGGGATCTCGTAGCGGGTGGTGATGCCGTACCCGTAGGGCGCGCCGTCGGTGCGCCACGTGAGGTCGAAGGAGACCGGGACCCCGCCGCCGGGCGCGTCCACGACCGCCGCGGTGTCGGCCAGCTCCCTGGCGGCGCAGGTGCCCGACAGGCGGACCGCGGCGAGCGGCTCGACGGTCGTGCAGACCACGTCGGCCACCGTGCCCCGCACCACTGCCGCCGGGGGCTGGACCAGCGGCAGGTCCAGTGCCACCGACCGCAACACGCGTCGCCCGGGGATGGCGAACGCCGCCGTCCACCATGTCACCCCCAGGTTCGGGTACCGCCCGATGCGGGCGTAGGCGGCGAGCCCGTCCTCGCCCACCAGGTCCAGGTACCACGACTCGTTCCACAGCGCCTCCGGTCCCGGCTGGTGCGGACCCTCGTCCGCCCCGTCCACCGCGTACGGAGGGGCGCCGCTCACCGGGCGCCACCCGGCAGGGCGGCCTCGGCGTCGAGATCGAGGACGTGCTGGGCGTGTCGGGTGAAGTTCGTCGTGAACATGGTGTCCCCTCGTTCGGTGCGCTTGACCAGCATCGACGCCCCGATGGCCATGAACATGCCGCCGAAGGCCGCCCGGCGGTAGTCGTCGTCGAAGCCGGGACCGCCGCCGCCGGCGACACCGCCCGCCTCGAGCGCCGCCCGGTACCCGCCGACCAGGTCGGACTCGGCGGCGCGGCGCACCTCGGTGGTGAGGCTCCCGCCCACGAAGTAGGCCACGTCGCCGACGGCCGGGGCCCACAGGGCGGTCTGCCAGTCGACGACCCACGGCCGGGGGTCGTCCCCGGCGAAGAGGAGGTTGTCGAGGCGGAAGTCGCCGTGGGTGACGGCATGCCCGCCGGTCCGACCGCCCAGCCAGGCCTCCAGCCGGGCCACGAACCGCCGACCGAGGTCCCGGTGCTCGGGCTGGAGGCGATCGCCGTAACGCTCGAGGAACCCGGGATAGAGGGGTGCCACCAGCTGGGCGGTGGTCCGTGCCGAGTCGGGACCCCACCGGGCCAGCCACGGCAGGGCGCCCAGGGACCGCGACTCCCAGGTCGATGCGTGGACACCGGCCAGCTCGGCCAGCGCGCCGGCGGCACGGGTCGCGTCGCAGCCCTCGAGCTGCTCGCCCTGGCTGGCGCCGACCACCTCGTCGAGGACGACGGTGAACCAGCCCTCGCCCTCGCCCCCGGCGGCGAAGTGGCATCGCGGCACCCGACCGGCCAACCGGCCCGCCACGTCCCGGTAGATGCCGACCTCGATCCGGTAGGCGTCGAGGGCGACCCCGGTCGACCTGCTGGTGGCGTCGGTGGAAGCGAACTTCGCCACCACGGTGGCGGGGCCGGCGCCAGCGGGATCGACGGCCAGGTGGAGCCGGACGGTCTCCGCCATCTGCCCCGTGCCGATCGGCTCGGACGTGACGGCGGCGACCCGGGCGCCGGGCGCCAGGGCACCCGACCGGGCGAGGACGTCCGTGCACCAGGACGCCGTCACGTCACCGGGCCCGGCCAGGACGGCCGGTCCGCCGGCCGTCACCGCGGGCCCTCGTCCCACCTGCCCACCTCGGCCACCGGCTCCGGCCGGTCGTCCAGCTCCAGGCGCAGCGCCCTGGCCATCACGGCGTGCTGCAGATAGAGCGCCGTGATGTAGGTGAGCTCGAGGACCTGCTCGTCGCCCAGCTCGGCCCGGAGGGCGTCGAACAACCGGTCGGGCACCCGCCCGCGGTCGAGGACCAGGCAGTCGGCGTAGGCCAGGACCAGCCGCTCCCGCTCCTCGAACTCGGCGGCGGCCGCCCAGCCGGGGATGGCGGCGATCTTCTCCTCGCTCGTCCCCAGAGCCCGCAGCGACGCGCAGTGCTGGGAGAAGACGAAACTGCTCCCCGCGGCCCATCCCGCCCGTGCCTGGGCCAGCTCGCGAAGGTCGGGGGGCAGCCGGCGCCGGGGATGGCCGTAGAGGGCGAAGCCGGCCACCGCATGCTCCAGGACGTCGGGCACCAGCGCGAACACCGTCCACCAGTCCCCCCGGGTCCCGGTGTCGGTGCCGGGTTCGGCCACCGGGTCCCGGTCGCCGAACACGAATTCGTACGCACCGGCCACCACCGGCGACGTCACCTCCGCCTTCGTGACCTGGCGCAGGCGGGGCACGGTCCGTCAGCTCCGGGCGCCGGCGGCGCCGGCGGCGGTGGCCGGGAGGTGGTGGACGTCGCCGGAGCCGAGCGGGCGGGTCCAGCAGGCCAGCTCGAGCAGGATCCCGTCGGGATCCTGGAAGTAGACCGAGCGGATGAACACGCCCGGGTGCACCCGTTCGGCGATCCCGAGCTCGCTGTCGTCGTGGTTCGCCACCTCGGTGCAGGAGACGCCGGCGGCCACCAGCCGTTCGCGGTACTCCTCCAGGCGGTCGGGATCGACGGCGAAGGCGACGTGGTTCATCGACCCGATGGCGCTCACCAGGCTGCCCCGATCGGGCCGGGCGGCCGGCGCCGCCACCCCCGGCGCCGGGGGTGGCGCGTCGGGGAACCAGAAGAAGGCCAGGCAGTCGCCGCCGCCGCAGTCGAAGAAGAAGTGCTGGCCCAGCCCGGCCGGCAGCTCGATGGTCTTCACCAGGGGCATGCCGAGCACCCCGGAGTAGAAGTCGACGGTGCGGGCCATGTCGCTGCACACGAGTGCCAGGTGGTTGATCCCTCGGAGCTCCATGACATCCCCCCTCGGCGGGTCGCTTCCCCACGTCGCCGCGTCCCCCCGGCGATCCCGGCGCGGTTGCCCGAGTCTGCCACCGGCGCCTGGCCGCCGCCCACCCTTCCCCCGGCGGGGGTGCGGCGGTACCATCTCCGAGGGAGCACGTACGTGCTCCCGGGCGCCCCGCCCGCAGGTGCCGCCGGCAGCCGTCGTGCGCTGGACGGCCGAACAGGAGGTCCACCATGCCCGAGACCCGTCCCGTCCCGGTGACCGTGCCGTCGCTGGCCGCCCGCAAACGTCGCAGCGGCGCCGAGCCGATCGTGATGGTCACCGCCTACGACGCACCCGGCGCACGGGTCGCCGACGCCGCCGGCGTGGACGTCATCCTGGTCGGCGACTCGGTGGCCAACAACGTGCTCGGCTACGAGGACACGCTCCAGGTGACGGTGGACGACATGGTCCACCACACGGCGGCCGTGGCCCGTGCCCGCCCCGGCGCCCTGGTGGTGGCCGACCTGCCCTGGCTGAGCTACCACCTCGACGCGGCCGACACGGTGCGCAACGCCGCCCGGTTGGTCCGGGCCGGTGCCCAGGCCGTGAAGCTCGAGGGCGGTCGGGTCCGGGTCCCGATGATCGAGGCGCTGGTGTCGGCGGAGATCCCGGTCATGGGCCACCTGGGGCTGACGCCCCAGTCCGTCCACGCCATGGGCGGTTACCGGGTGCAGGGAACGTCCCACGGGGCGGCCGAGGGGTTGGTGGCCGACGCCAAGGCCATCGTGTCCGCCGGGTGCTTCGCCCTGGTGGTCGAGGGCGTCCCCGGCCCGCTCGGCGACCGGGTGACCGAGACGGTGGACGTCCCGGTGATCGGCATCGGCGCCGGGCCCGGCTGCGACGGGCAGGTGCTGGTGTTCCACGACGTCCTGGGCCTGGGCGACCGGACCCCGCCACGGTTCGTCCGCCGGTACGCCGACCTGGGAGACGAGGCCGTCGCCGCGCTGTCCCGGTTCGCGGCGGACGTCCGGGCCGGGTCCTTCCCCGACGACAGCGAGACCTACCACTGACGGTGCGGCCGCCCACCGGCCCGGGCCCCGGGACCACCGGGGCCGGCCGGCGCGGCTAGAGTGTCCCGGTCGCACCGAGGCATGCCCGAGGCTGCGACGGCACAGACCCTGCCCCCACGGGGGCTCGGGCGCTGCTCGCGCCCGATCCGGAGGAGGTGAGCCGCACGTGCGGCCCTACGAGACGATGGTGATCTTCGATACCGCGGCCGACGACGCCGCGGTCAACGCCGCCCTCGAGCGGGGACTCGACGCCCTGCGGGCCAAGGGCGGGGTGGTCGGCCAGGTGCAGCGCTGGGGCAAGCGGGCCTTCGCCTACGAGGTGGCGAAGAAGCGCGAGGGCTACTACGTGGTCATCGAGCTGACGGCGGAGCCGGACGCGGTGGCAGACATGCAGCGGGTGTTCGTCCTGGCCGACGAGGTGATCCGCCACAAGGTCATCCGCGTCCCCGACCACGTGGCCGGCCGGCGTGCCGCCGTGTCCGCCGCCGCCGAGGAGGGCTGAACGCCATGTCCAACGGCAACACCGTGACCCTGGTTGGCAACGTCACCCGTGACCCGGAGCTCCGCTTCACGAACACGGGTCAGGCCACGACCAGCTTCGGGCTGGCCGTCAACCGCCGGTGGCAGAACCGCCAGACCCAGGAGTGGGAGGAGGCGACCTCCTTCTTCGACGTCGTCTGCTGGCGGGAGATGGCCGAGAACGCCGCCGAGAGCCTGAGCCGGGGAGCCCGAGTCATCGTGACCGGGCGCCTGGAGCAGCGCAGCTGGGAGACGCCCGAGGGTGACAAGCGGTCGAAGATCGAGGTGGTGGCCGACGAGATCGGCCCCAGCATCCGCTGGGCCACGGCCCAGGTGACGAAGAACGAGCGTCGTGGTCCCGCCGAGGGTGGCGGGCGCGGCGCACCGCCGACGGCCGGGCAGTCCGGTGGCGGCGGGTACGGATACAGCGAGGAGCCGTTCTGATGGCACGCAGCAACGACCGGGGCACCACCAGCCGCCGGGCCCCGAAGGACGCGGGCCGGAGGATCAAGAAGAAGCCGTGCGCGATCTGCAAGGACCGGATCGAGTGGGTCGACTACAAGGACGTCGGTCTGCTCCGCAAGTACATGAGCGACCGGGGCAAGATCCGGGCTCGACGGGTGTCGGGCAACTGTGCCCAGCACCAGCGTGACGTGGCGCTCGCCATCAAGACGGCGCGCGAGCTCATGCTGCTGCCGTACACCCAGCGGACCACCACCGAGCGTCCCGGCGGCCGTGGCCGTGGTGGTCGCGACGGCGGATTCGGGCAGGGCGGGCGCCGCCGCTCGGAGGACGAGGGCCGCTCGTCGGACCGTCCGGATCGACCGTCGCAGCCGGGGGGCGGCGCACCGAGGAGCGCAGCGTCACCGGCCGGGGCCTCCACCGGCGCACCGGTCGCAGCGGCGACCGAGGCACCTGCCGCCACCGGCGACGGGGAGGCGTGAGATGAAGGTCCTCCTCCGTTCGGACATCGACGGCGTGGGCAAGCGGGGCGACATCGTCGACGTCGCCGGTGGCTTCGCCCGCAACCACCTGTTCCCGGCGGGCAAGGCGCTCGTCGCCGGCTCCGGGATCGAAGCCCAGGCGGCGGCCATGCGCCGCTCGCGCGACCTGCGCGACGCCCGCGACCGGGAGTCGGCGGAGACGGTGGCGCGTGCGTTGGTCGGCACCACCATCACCATCTCGGCCCGGGCCGGTGCGGCCGGCAAGCTCTTCGGCTCGGTGTCGGCCGCCGACATCGTGCGCGAGGTCGAGGCGGCCACCGGCGCCGTCGTCGACCGTCACCGCCTGGTGCTGGACGAGCCGATCAAGGTGGTCGGGGACCACGCCGTGCGGGTGGAGCTCCATCCCGACGTCGTCTTCGACCTGTCCATCGCCGTCGTCGCCGCCGGCTGATCGCGGTCACTGCCGGGTCGTCCGGCACCGGCCGGAGCACGGTCACACCCGACCGGCATCATGCGGGCATGGCTGGGCCCACCCACAGGCACGTGTCCCCTGTCCCCCGTGTTTCCACAGCCCTGAGCAGCAATTTCCGCAGGGATAACCACAGGTTGCTGCCCTATCTTTCCCCATCTCCGATGGGCCAGGGTTAGGGCATCATGGTTCAGGCATTCGACGACGACGCGCCCCGGCGCCTGCACGCCGGGCCGGCGTCAGGCGCCCGAGTCCCGCCCCACAACCTCGAGGCGGAGGAGTCGCTGCTGGGTGCCATGCTCCTGTCGCGCGACGCCATCGCCACCGCCATCGAGGTGTGCCAGGCCGACGACTTCTACAAGCAGACCCACGCCCACATCTTCACCGCCATCACCTCGCTGTTCGCCCAGGGGGAGCCGGCGGATGCCGTTACCGTCACCGAGGAGCTCCGCCGTCGCGGCCTGCTCGAGTCGATCGGGGACCAGTCGGTCTTCATCGCCCTCCAGGCCAACACCCCCTCCATCGGCAATGCCGAGTACTACGCCCGCATCGTCGAGGAGCACGCCCTGCTGCGGCGCCTGATCGGGGTGGCCGGCGAGATCGCCGACCTGGGCTACAGCGTTCCCGAGGACGTGGCCGACGTGCTCGACCGGGCCGAGAGCATGGTCTTCGACGTGGCCCAGCGCCGGGTCGTCGACTCGGTGTCGTTGCTGAAGGACGTGCTCGGCCTCACCCTCGACCGCCTCGAAGTCCTCTTCGAGCAGAACGACGACATCACCGGCCTGGCCACCGGGTACCACGACCTCGACCGCCTGCTGGCCGGTCTCCAACCCTCCAACCTGGTGGTGGTGGGTGCCCGCCCGGCCATGGGCAAGACCAGCTTCGCCCTGGGGATGGTCGCCCACGCCGGCATTCACCTCCGCAAGCCCGTCCTGCTGTTCTCCCTGGAGATGAACCACATGGAGCTGAGCCAGCGCATGCTCAGTTCCGAGGCGCAGGTGGACGCCACCCGCATGCGGACGGGCAAGCTGCTCGAGACGGACTGGCCGAAGATCTCCAACGCCATCAGCCGCATGAGCGAGGCGCCCATCTTCATCGACGACAATCCGAACCTGACGGTCATGGACATCCGGGCCCGGGCCCGCCGGCTGAAGAGCCGTGAGGGGCTGGGGCTGGTGGTGGTGGACTACCTCCAGCTGATGACGGGCCGCCACGGCGCGGAGAACCGGCAGGTCGAGGTGTCGGAGATCAGCCGTGGCCTGAAGATCCTCGCCCGCGAGCTCGAGGTGCCGGTCGTGGCCCTCTCGCAGCTGTCCCGCGGCCTCGAGGCGCGCCAGGACAAGCGCCCGGTGCTGGCCGACCTGCGCGAGTCGGGGTCGATCGAGCAGGACGCCGACGTCGTCATGTTCATCTACCGCGACGAGGTCTACAACACCGAGTCGGGCGACGCCGGCGCCGCGGAGATCATCGTGTCGAAGCACCGCAACGGGCCCACCGGGGTGGTGCGGCTCGCGTTCCTCAACCACCACACCCGGTTCGCCAACATGGCCAAGGTGTGAGCGGCCCGCACCGGCGGAGCCCGTCTCCACCCGCTACGGTCGGCCAGGTCACCGCGGGCGCATCCCGCCGGGGCGAGAGGAGGAGTCGTGCGTGCGCTGCTGCTGGACACCCCCGGGCCGATCGAGAGCGGCCCCGTCCGGATGGGCGAGCTACCCGATCCCCACCCCGCGCCCGGGCAGCTCGTCATCGAGGTGACGGCATGCGGCGTGTGCCGCTCCAACCTCCACATGATCGAGGGCGACTGGATCTCCTACGGTGTTCCCGCCTTCACGCCCATCGTCCCCGGCCACGAGGTCGTGGGGCGCGTCATCGAGCTCGGTGACGGGGTCGACTGGCTCCACCTGGGCGACCGGGTCGGTGTCCAGCCCCTGTGGTCGACCTGCGGGCACTGCGAGTACTGCCTCACCGGCCGGGACCAGCTGTGCCGGTCCAAGCAGATCACCGGCGAGACCGTCCACGGCGGGTACGCCGAGCGCATGCTGGCCACGGCCGCCCACGCCCACCTGGTGCCCGACGGCCTCGACGACGCCGAGGCCGCCCCGCTGTTCTGCCCGGGGATCACCGCCTACAACGCGGTCAGCAAGGCGTCCCCCGGACCGGGCTCGACACTGGCCCTCTTCGGCGTCGGCGGCGTGGGCCACATGGTCCTCCAGTTCGCCGGGCTGACGGGCGCCGAGGTCTACGCGGTGGCCCGATCGGCCGAGCACCTGGCGCTGGCTGACGAGCTCGGTGCACACCCGGTGGACGCCGCCCGCGATCCGGTCGGCGCCCTCACCTCCGCCGGCGGCGTGGACACGGCCGTGGTGTTCGCTCCGTCCGACGAGATGCTCCACCAGGCCATGGCGTCCGTGCGTCCCGGCGGGACGGTGGTGCTGGGCGTCCATGCCCGCGTCGGCCACCTCTCGTTCGAGACCGAGCAGCGCCTCGTCGGCTCGGTCATCGGATCACGCCAGCAGATGCGCGAGGTCCTGGCGCTGGCTGCCGCGGGCAAGGTCCGGGCCCGTGTCGAACGCTTCCCGCTGGACCAGGCAGTCGACGCTCTCGAACGGCTGAAGGCCGGCGCCGTCCGGGCCCGTGCGGTGCTCCTCCCTGGCGCCCGGTAGTCTCGTGGCGCACCCGGAGCGGCCGTAGGCGTTCCGACCCGGCGAAGGAGCCCCTCCGTGTCCCCCCTCGACCCCCACAGCCCGAGCCGGCGCGCCCGCCTGGTCTCGGCCGCCGTCGTGCTCGCCGGTGTGCCCGCGCTGGCCGCCTGCAGCTCGAGCGCCACGAGCAGCTCGCCGACCACCGGGCCGGTCCGCGGAGCGACCGCCACCACCGGGGCGCCGACGACCCTGCCGGCCCACGGCGTGCTGGGGCCCGCCGGCGGGCACTTCACCGTGGACTTCCCCTCGGGGCCGGTGCCCGGGACGCTGCCCGCCTCGTCGTCGACCTCGTGCTCCCACACCACGTCGGTCCACACGTACGCGGTGAGCAAGACCCCGAACGTCCTGGCGTCGGGTCAGCAGCCGTCCATCCCGACCTACGCCGTGCTGGTCGCGCTGTTCCCCGATGCGGCGGCGGCCGTGACGTGCCTGAAGTCCTCGACCGCCTCGGTGTCGAACCCGAAGCGGGTGTCGGTGGGTGGTGCCACCGGCCTCGAGGCCGTGTCGCAGGTCGCGGGATCGGGGACGACGCCCGGCTTCACCGCCGCAGTCCTGGCCGTGAGCAAGGGGAACGCCGTCTACGTGGTCGACGCCGCCACCGCCGACGCGGCGACGGCCAACTCGTTCCTCGCGTCGTTCAGTCCCCACAGCTGACAGTCCGGGGCCGGGACCGGCTGGGTGGCCCGACGTCTAGGTCGTGACCAGGCGCTCCCTCAGGAATGCGAGGACGGTGTCGAGCGCCTGCCGTGTCGGCGTTCCGGGCCGGTCGTCCAGGTCCTCGGTCAGGACGGAGTGGGCACCGCGGCGGTGGCCGTAGGGATTGCCGGCTGAGGAGTCGAGCTCCACGGCCAGGAAGCCGTCGCCCAGTTCGTCCCGCAGGCGCTCGAAGCGCTCGGCCGGGCTGGCCCGGTCGCCGGTGAACCGTAGTCCGAGCACACAGACGCCCTCCTCGGTGCGAGTGCGGACCCGGTCGAGGTCGGCGCCCGAGATCCCCAGGTCGCGCCGGCGGGCGGGGCCGAGGGGCAGCGGCAGCGACGGCTGGCTGAGCACGGGTGCCACCACGGCGTCGTCGACCATCATGGCCAGGGCGAAGCCCCCGGTGAGGCACATCCCGACGGCACCCACACCGGGCCCCCCGCATCGCCGGTGCTCGTCGCGCGCCAGGGCGGTGAGCCACCGGGTCACCGGGCTCGAGCGCCCCCGGGCCAGCAGGGTGAACTCCCGGGAGATGCACGCCTCGACCAAGGTGCCGGCGATCGCCCGGCCCGACGGCGCCCTCCCGTCGGTGCCGAAGAGGTGGGGCACGACCGTGGTGCAGCCCAGACCGGTGACGGCGCGGGCGAAGCCGGCCACCCGGGGGGTGATCCCCGGCACCTCGCTCATCACGATCACGGCTGGGCCCGTGCCCGCCCGCCACACGGTGCGGGTGGCGCCGTCGAAGGTACGGCGCTCGGCGGCGAACCCGTCGAGGGCTCCGGTCATGGCATCTCCCCTTCCCCGCCTGCCGGCCCGGCGGCTCGGCTCACGCTACCGGCCCGGCGGCGTGGGGGCAGGCTGCCCGGGGGCGGGTGCCAGCCGGAGGTCCGCTCGCAGGGGCAGGTGGTCCGACCCGGGCAGCGGCACGGGACCTCCATCCACGGGGCCGACGTCCCCGGCCACCAGGATGTGGTCGATCTGGTGGCGTGGTCGCCACGCCGGCCACGTCGGACCGGACGCGGCCCGTCGCCACCCGGGCAGGAGCGCCTGCACCGCTGGCCCCCACAGGTTCATGTCGCCGCACAGCACGGCCCCACCGTCCCGGTCCGGCGCCAGGTGGTGGTGGATGTCGCGGAGCTGGCGGATCGAGCGATGGCGCAGGTGGGCGAGGTGGACGCCCGAGACGGTCACCGCCCGACCGCCCACGGCGATCTCGACGGTGACCACGGCCCGTGCCGCCGGGTCGTTGGCCGCACGGGGCAACGGATGGATGCGGGACCGGGATGCCGGGAGCCGGCTCAGGACGGCCAGCTGCCAGCGGCCCCGGACGGCGGTCCGGCGGCCTCGCCTCCCCCCTCGCCTCCCCCCGTCGTCCAGCCGGAGCGTCTCCGCCAGCCGCCCCCGGTCGCGCCCCCACCGCACCGGTCCCCAGCCGGCGCCGGGAGCCGGGTCGGGGACGGCCAGCCGCCCCCGGGCCAACGCCGCCAGACCCGCCACCTCGTAGCCGAGCGCTCCGGCCACCCGCTCGGCGATCCCCTCGCCGTCGTCGGGTGCCCAGCACTCCTGGAGGACGAGGACGTCGGCGTCGAGCTGGCGGCACCGGTCGACGACGTCGAACGGCCGACCCCAGCCGTCCACGCCGGCGTGGATGTTGTAGGTGGCGACGGCGAGGCCGAGACCCCGCTCGACGGTTCCCGTCATGCCCGGGCTGCCCTCATCGGCGCCCCAGGGTCTCGGCGGCGGCGAGGAGCTCGTCCCGGAAGTCCGGATGGGCGATCCCGGCCAGGGCCCGGGCGCGCTCACGCACCGTCAACCCCATCACGTCGACCGCGCCGTGCTCGGTGACGACCACCCCGAGGTGGTGACGGGGGGTGGACACGATGGAACCCTCGGGGAGGACGGGCACGATCCGCGAGCGGAGCTGGCCGCCGACGGTGACGGTGGACCGGAGGCAGATGAGGGAGTGGTCGTCCAGGCGCAGCTCGGTGCCGGCCACGAAGTCCTCGTGACCGCCCACGCCCGACACCTGCCTGCCGTCGATGTTGTCCGCCACCACCTGGCCGTAGAGGTCGAGGGACAGGGCGCCGTTGATCGAGACCAGCGAGCGGTTGCGGCCGATCACGGTCGGGTCGTTGACCACGTCGACCGGGAGGAAGGCCACGTCGTCGTTGCCGTCGAGCCAGGCGTAGAGCTCGGGGGAGCCGAGGGCGAAGGTGGTGACCGAACGCCCGTCGAAGACGCCCTTCGTGGTGTTGTCCACCTTGCCCGCCTGGTGCAGGTGCATCAGGCCGTCGGTGAACATCTCGCTGTGGACGCCGTAGTGGCCGCCGGGTCGTTCGGCCAGCCGGGTCGCCACCATGCTGGGCACGGCGCCGATGCCGGTCTGCAGCGTGGCGCCGTCGGTCACGAACGAGGCGGCCAGCTCGGCGATGGCCATGTCGATCTCGTCCGGGGCCGACTCGGCCAGCGCGTAGGGCACGCCGTCCGCCTCCACCACCACGTCGACCACGTCGAGCGGGAGGGTGTTGGGGTACTGCGGCTCGAGGCCGGCGGTCCGGGGGAGGTTCGGGTTCAGCTCCACCACGAGCAGGCGATCGGGATCGCGGCCGGCAGCCAGGAGCTCGTCGCGGGTCGCCCCGACGTGGAGCGACAGGTTGACCTCGCCACTCCCCCCCGGGGCGCCCTGGACGGCCATGACCCGGGGAGCGAAGCGGGCGAGGATGGGGGCGAACTGGCGGAAGCCCCCGGGCACCAGCTCCACGTCGGCACCCCCAGCCAGCAGGATCCGCTCGGCCGGACCGAAGAAGCCGCACCGGTAGTGGGTGGTGGGTCGGGCGAAGATGTCGTAGTAGCCGAGGAGCAGGGCCCCGCCCACGGTGAGGGACGTCCAGTCGGCGCGCCGGCCCAGCGCGGTGAGGAGGGTGTCGGGGTTGGCCGGACCCAGCCCGAGGCCGAGGGTGTCCTCGGCGCGGAGCAGCGCGACGGCTTCGTCGGGGGTGCAGGTGCGGGGTGCCATCCCGACGATCATGCCTGGTGGAGCGGGGGTGTGCCAGACCGTTGTCCGCCCGTGGCACCATGGGTCATGGACGCGTCCGGCGTCGGCGGTCCCGACACCTACGACGAGTTCGGCCTGTTCGCCGAGAACGCGGCCGAAGCCGGGCTGGCGTGGGAGGGGCCGCCGGCCGTCGCCCGTCGCGACGTTCCGGTGGCACCCGGCCGCTCGGTGAGCGCGTTGGTCTGGGGGACGGCCCCGGCGGAGGTGGTCCTGCTCCACGGGGGCGGGCAGAACGCCCACACGTGGGACACCGTCGCGCTGGCGTTGCGCCGGCCGCTGGTGGCCGTCGACCTTCCCGGCCACGGCCACTCCGGGTGGCCCCACCGGGGCGTGCTCGACCCCGCCGCGCTGGCTGCCGACGTGGGTGCGGCCATGGACGCGCTCGCCCCTGCCGCGCGTCTCGTGGTGGGGATGTCCCTCGGTGGTATCACGGCCCTGGCCCTGGCGCGGGACCGCCCCGAACTGGTCCGGCGGCTGGTGCTGGTCGACATCACCCCGGGGGCCCGCGGCGAGAAGACGGGCGACATCGTCGCCTTCCTGGCGGGGCCCGAGAGCTTCGCCACCTTCGACGAGATCCTCGAGCGCACGATCGCCTTCAACCCCACCCGCTCGGTGGCCTCGCTGCGGCGGGGGGTGCTGCACAACGCGGTGCGCCGTCCCGACGGTCGGTGGACGTGGCGCCACCAGCTGGGCCGGCCCGACGGGGCAAGCGGGGCCCACGCCGAGCCGGTGGCGTTCGACGAGCTCTGGGAGGCGCTCGGGACATCGACCGCCCCCCTGCTGCTGGTGCGGGGAGGGCGGTCCCCCGTCGTCGACCAGGCCGACGTGGACGAGGTGGTCCGCCGGCGCCCCGACGCCCGGGTCGTGGTGGTCGACGGGGCGGGCCACAGTGTGCAGGGGGACCGCCCCGTGGAGCTGGCCGGCCTGATCGAGCAGGAGCTGGAGGCCGGGGCCGGCTGAGGACGGCCCCAACCCCGACCCCGCCGCGGTCCGGGCCCCGCCGCGGTCCCGGCCCCCGCCCGGGGTCTCAGGCGGCGACGGCGACGGCGCCGGCCGGCTCTGCCGGCGCCAGCGCGGCGGCCAGGACCTCGGTGACGTCGGTGGCCAGGTGGAAGGTCATGGCCTCGCGCACCGCCTCGGGCACGTCCTCCAGGTCGGGGCCGTTCCGGGCCGGCAGCACGACCTCGGTCAGCCCGGCCCGGTGGGCGGCCAGCACCTTCTGCTTCAACCCGCCGATGGGCAGGACCCGTCCCTGGAGGGTGACCTCGCCGGTCATGCCCACCGACGGCCGCACGTGGCGCCCGGTGAGGAGCGAGACCAGCGCGCTGGCCATGGTCACCCCGGCTGAGGGGCCGTCCTTCGGGACGGCCCCGGCCGGCACGTGCAGGTGGACGTGGGACCCGGCCAGGACGCCGGCGTCCACGCCCAGCGCCTCGGCATGGGAGCGGACGTAGGACAGGGCGATCTCTGCCGACTCCTTCATGACGTCGCCCAGCTGTCCGGTGAGGGTGAGCCCGCCCGGTCCGTCCAGCACGGTCGCCTCCACGAACAGGACGTCACCGCCGCTGCCGGTCACGGCGAGACCGGTGGCGACGCCGGGGACGGCCGTGCGGTCGCCCGCCTCGAAGAAGAACCGGGGGCGGCCCAGCCATGGGGTGACGTCGTCGGCACCGACCGTCACCGGCGCCGTCTCGGCGCCGGAGGCGATCCGGGTGGCCACCTTGCGGGTCAGGCGCCCGAGCTCGCGCTCGAGGGCGCGCACGCCCGCCTCGCGGGTGTGATCGGCGACGATGGCCGCCAGGGCGTCGTCGGTCACCTCGAGCTCGCCGTCGACGAGCCCGGCGCGGGCCGCCTGGCGGGCCAGTAGGTGGTGGCGCGCGATGGCCACCTTCTCGGTCTCGGTGTAGCCGTCGATGCGGATGACCTCCATCCGGTCGAGCAGCGGCCCGGGGACCGTCTCGAGCACGTTGGCGGTGGCCAGGAAGAGGACGTCGGACAGGTCGAGCTCGACCTCGAGGTAGTGGTCGCGGAACGTGTGGTTCTGGGCCGGGTCGAGCACCTCGAGCAGGGCGGCGGCCGGGTCGCCGCGGAAGTCGCTGCCCAGCTTGTCGACCTCGTCCAGGAGGATCACCGGGTTCATGGTCCCCGCCTCGCGGAGGGCGCGCACCAGCCGCCCGGGCTGGGCGCCCACGTAGGTCCGGCGATGTCCGCGGATCTCCGCCTCGTCCCGCACCCCGCCGAGCGAGACGCGGACGAACGACCGCCCCAGTGCCCGGGCGACGGACTCGCCGAGGGAGGTCTTGCCGACGCCCGGAGGTCCGACGAGTGCCAGGATCGCCCCGGCGCCCCGCCCCTGGACGGGCGCCAGACCGCGGCGGGCGCGGAGCGCCCGGACGGCCAGGTGCTCGACGATCCGCTCCTTCACGTCCTCCAGGCCGTCGTGGTCCTGGTCGAGGATGGACGCGGCCTCGGCCACGTCCAGACGGTCCTCGGACGTGACGCCCCAGGGCAGGTCGGCCACCGTCTCGAGCCAGGTGCGGATCCACCCGTGCTCGGGGTTCTGCTCGCTGGTGCGCTCCAACTTGGCCAGTTCGCGCTCCACGGCGGTGCGGACCGGCTCGGGCAGGTCGCGACCGGCCAGCCGCCCGGTGATGTCGTCGCCCTGGTCCTCGCCGTCGAGCTCCCCCAGCTCCTTGCGGATGGCGTCGAGTTGCCGCCGGAGCAGGAACTCGCGCTGCGTGCGCTCCATCCCCTCCTCCACGTCGGACCGGATCCGCTCGCGCAGGGTGAGGTCGGCCAGGACCTCGCGGGCCCAGCCCAGCACCAGCTCCAACCGGGCGGTGACGTCGAGGCACTCGAGGATCTCGACCTTCTGGGTGTCGGTGAGATCGGGGGAGTAGCCGGCGACGTCGGCCACCCGCCCGGGGTCGGCCAGGTCCCGCAGGCGAGCCGCCAGTCGTCCCGCACCACGCGACTCCAGGATGTTCTCGAGCACGGCCCGGTACTCGCGGGCCAGCTCCTCGGCCCGCTCACCGGCTGCCTCCTCGACGACCGGTTCGACCTCCACCCACAGCCCGCGCCCGGTCCCGGGCACGGCGCCGCCGAGCACGGCCCGTTCGAGGCCCCGCACCACTGCCGCCTGGAGCCCGCCGGGGATGTCACCGTGCTCCACCACCTCGGCGATCACGCCGACGGTGGCGAACCGGCCGTCGACCTTGGGGACGATGACGAACCGTCCCTCGGAGGAGGCAGCCGCCTCCAGGGCACCCCGGGCCTCGTCGGTCTCGAGAGCCAGGGTGAAGACCATGCCCGGCAGGACCACCCCCGAGGTGAGGGGGAGCAGGGGCAGGGTCGGTGTGCGCTCGTCGTGCATCGGATCTCCGTGGGGTGTCGACATTGTTGCTCGTACAACAACCCGGGCCGGCAGGTATTCCGGCACCAGGTCGCGGGCTGCGCCGGGCGCGACGCCGTCGCCACCCCGGGAAACGGCCGAGCGGGCATCGTCCCTGTTCACGACGGTTTAGCAACAGTTTGGCCGCCGTTCACCTTCCGGACACGAGGTGATGACCGGGCGTTCACCCCCGCTCCGTACCATGCCCCTCGATGGTGAAGACGATCAACGAGCGCATCGATCCGGGCACGGTTCCCGGCCTGGCGCGGGGCCGTCATGCCGGCGCACCCGCCGTGCGAGCCTGCACCGGACCGCAGCCCGCCGCGGCACCGCCGGCACCGCCGGCACTGGCCGCCCACGGTGTCAGCCTCTCCTTCGGCGGGACCGCGGTCCTGTCGGATGTCGATCTCGAGTTCCCCACCGGCTCGATCACCGCCCTCGTCGGTCCGACCGGCTGTGGCAAGACGACCTTCCTCCGTTCCCTGAACCGCATGAACGACCGGGTGCCGGGCTTCCACCGCACCGGGACGCTCACCCTCTTCGGCGACGACCTCTACGCGCCGTCGGCTGACCCGCTCGTCGTGCGCCGGCGTGTCGGCATGCTGTTCCAACGGCCGAACCCGTTTCCGCTGTCGATCCACGAGAACGTCGTGGCCGGGGTGAAGGCGCACCGGCTGGCACCGCGCAGCAAGTTGCGGGAGATCACCGAGTCCCGGCTGCGCGAGGTGGGCCTGTGGGACGCGGTCGCCGATCGGCTCGGGACGTCGCCGTTCCGGCTCTCGGGTGGCCAGCAGCAACTGCTGTGCCTGGCCCGCGCCCTCGCCGTCGAGCCGGACGTCCTCCTCCTCGACGAGCCGACGTCGTCCCTCGATCCGGTGTCGACCGAGGCGGTCGAGCACCTCCTCTCCACCCTCGCGCCCGCCATCACCATCGTCGTCGTGACCCACAACCTGGCCCAGGCACGGAGGTTGTCCGACCGGACCGCGTTCTTCTTCGACGGGCGCCTGGCCGAGTCGGGAGAGACCGCCCAGGTCTTCGAGCAGCCGGTCTCCGACGCCACCCGCAGGTACGTGACCGGGCGGTTCGGCTGAGCCTCCGGGCGGACACCCACCGCAACGGCATCGATCGGAACACCCACCGCAACGGCGCGCCGACCGGCGCGCCCCGGCGCCCCCTGATCTCACCGCATCCCCTACCGAAAGGAGCACCGTCCACCATGGACGCCACCACCCCGCAGGATCCGGCCGCAGTCACGACCACGTACCCGGCACGGCGCCGGTTCGCCCGACCGATGGCCGTGGCGGCCGCGACGGCCGCTGCCGGCCTGCTGCTCGCCGCCTGCTCCTCGGGCTCGAGCTCGTCCTCGACGACCGCCGCGTCCAAGGCGCCGTCGACGACGGCAGCGCCGGCCGCACCGACGATCATCGCACCGCCGACGTCGACGGTGGCCCTGACCGAGACCGGCTCCACCCTGCTGTACCCGCTGTTCCAGAAGTGGAGCCCGGCCTACACCGGCCTGCACGGCAACATCACCATCCAGACCGCCGGCACCGGCTCGGGCGCGGGCATCTCGCAGGCGGCGGCCGGCACCGTCTCGATCGGCGCGTCCGACGCCTACCTGTCGCCGGCCGACCTGGCGAAGACGCCCGGCCTCCTCAACATCCCGCTGGCCATCTCGGCACAGCAGGTCAACTACAACCTGCCGGGCGTCCCGAGCTCGACCCACCTGAAGCTCGACGGGACGGTCCTGGCACGGATGTACCAGGGGAAGATCACGAAGTGGAACGACCCGCAGATCGCCGCCCTCAACCCGGGCGTCACGCTGCCGGCCACCGCCGTCGTGCCGCTCCACCGCTCCGACGGCAGTGGTGACACCTTCCTGTTCTCCCAGTACCTGTCGAAGTCGGACCCGGCGGACTGGGGTGCCAGCAACTTCGGTACCTCCATCAGCTGGCCGCCGGTGCCCGGCGCCATCGGCGCCAACGGCAACGGCGGCATGGTGAGCGAGTGTGGGAAGACCCCGGGCTGCATCGCCTACATCGGCATCAGCTTCCTCTCCAACACCCAGCAGGCTGGTCTCGGTGAGGCCATGGTGAAGAACGGATCCGGCAACTACCTGCTGCCCACCCCGTCGACCATCCAGGCCGAGGCGCAGAGCTTCGCCGGCTCGACGCCGGCCAACGGTGCCATCTCGATGATCTTCGGCACGGCCAACCCCCAGGGCTACCCGATCATCAACTACGAGTACGCCATCGTGAACAGCTCCCAGTCCAGCGCGTCGACGGCGCAGGCCATCCAGGCGTTCCTGTCGTGGGCCATCAACCCGGCCGGCGGCAACGCCTCGAGCTTCCTGGACGCGGTCAACTTCCAGCCCCTCCCGGTGCAGGTGGTCAGCCAGTCCCAGGCCCAGCTCGAGTCGGTCAAGTAGGGCGTCGAACGCCTCCGACCGACACCGGCGCACCGTGAGCGACGAGCGCAGCAGCACCAGCGTGGCCCATCCCCCGGCGGGACCGCCGGGGGATGGTGCGCGCCGGCCCACCGGGCGGCGGGACAGCGAGTCCCTGGTGCGGTGGACCACGCGCATCGCCGCCGTCCTCCCCGGGCTGGCCCTGGTGGCGGTCGTCGTCGTCCTCGCCATCGAGGCCCTACCGGTCATCCCGGTGAACGGGCTGCACTTCTTCACCTCGAGCACGTGGAACCCGGGGAACTCCTACAGCCCGACGGTCGTCTCGCACGGGGTGCAGATGCCGGCGGGAGCCAGCTACGGCGCCCTTCCGCTCATCACCGGCACCCTCGAGTCGTCCGCCATCGCCATGATCATCGCCGTGCCCGTCGCCCTGGGCACCGCCCTCGTGGTGGTGGACAAGCTGCCCCGGCGCCTGTCGTCGGCCGTGGGCATGTTCCTCGAGATGCTGGCCGGCATCCCCTCGGTCGTCTTCGGCCTGTGGGGCGCGCTCACCCTCGGACCGTTCCTCGTGCACCACGTCTCACCGTTCATCGCCTCCCACGTGCCCGACGTACCGCCGTTCCGGTTCCTGAAGGGGCCGGTCGGCTCGGGAGAGGGCCTGCTGGCCTCCGGAGTGGTGCTCGGGATCATGGTGCTGCCCATCGTGGCCGCCACCACCCGGGACCTGCTCCGTCAGGTCCCCCGGGGCACCCGCGAGGGTGCCTTCGCCCTCGGCATGACCGACGCCGAGGTCGTCCGGGCGGTCGACCTGCGGTGGATCCGGAGCGGCTTCGTGGGCGCGTGCATCCTGGGCCTGGGCCGGGCGCTCGGCGAGACGATGGCGGTGGCCATGGTGAGCGGTGCCGTCCTCGGCGCCAACCCGGCCAACCTGTACGCCACCATGACGACCATCGCGGCGACGATCGTGTCCCAGCTCGACTACGCGCTCTCCGACGCCACCGGGTTCGCCCTCGGCACCCTGGCCGAGGCGGGCCTGCTTCTCATGGTCATCAGCCTCGGGGCCAACGTCATCGCCCGCTTCCTCGTCCGGCGCTCGTCGACGGGGACGGCGCTGCCTGTGGGGCGGGGCATCTGATGTCGGACGCGTCGGTGCCGATCGGCCTGCCTGCCGGGCGGGCGGGCTCCGGCCTGGTGGCCGCCGGCCGCATGGCCCGGCGGCGGCTGGTGAACAGGCTGCTGTGGGGGATCGCCGGGCTGATGACGGCGTCGGTGGGCATCCCCGTCGCGTGGGTGCTGGCCGGGGTCGTGCGCAAGGGCGTGGCCGGGTGGCGGTGGAGCGTGCTCACCACCACCACGACCAGCGCGAATGGTGGCGGGTTGGCCAACGCCATCGTCGGTACGACCCTGATCGTGGCCGGCGTCGTCGTCATCGCCGGCGGCGTCGGTGTCGCCGGCGGCGTCTACCTGGCCGAATTCTCGGGAGCCCGGCAGGGTTCGATCGTGCGGGGCGCCTCCGAGGTGCTGGCCGGTGTCCCTTCCATCGTCCTCGGCTACGTGGGGTACGTGGCGCTCGTCTACCACTTCCACTGGGGGTTCTCCCTCCTGGCGGCGTGGATCGTCCTGTCGGTGCTGTGCGTCCCCTACATCGTGAAGACGACGGAGGTGGCCCTGCGCAACGTGCCGACCGCCTACCGCGACGGATCCGAGGCGCTCGGCATGCCGACGAGCTACGCCCTCCGGCGGGTCGTGCTGCGCCCGGCGCTCCCCGGCATCGCCACCGGCCTGATCGTGGCCGTGGCCATCGCCCTGGGCGAGACGGCGCCGCTCCTCTACACGGCCAGCTGGTCGGACAGGTTCCCGACCACCCAGCTGACCCACGCCAACGTGCCCTTCCTCACCTACCCGGTGTGGACCTTCTACAACCTGCCGTCGGCGTCGGCACACCGGCTGGCGGCCGAGGCGGCGCTCATCCTCATCGTGATGGTGGTGGTCCTCATCGTGCTGAGCCGCATCGTGGTGGCGAGGACGCAGCGCCACACCGAGAACAGCTCCGGCCGCTGAGACGGGCGCCGCTCACCCCGATGCCGGTCGGGACGGGCCGGGGTCGAGCCGGAACCCGACCCCCCGCACGGTGACGATGGCCCGGGACGCGTCGGGGTCGGCCTCGAGCTTGGAACGCAGGCGGTGGATGTGGGTGTCGAGGGTCCGGCTGTCGGCCAGGTCCCGGTCGGGCCACAGCCGCTCGATCAGCTCGTCACGGGTCCGCACCTGGCCGGCCGGCGACAGCAGCACGACCAGCAGGTCGAACTCCCGCCGTGACAGGTGGACGGGCGTCCCGGCCACCGTGACCTCGCGGCGGGCCACGTCGACGGTCACCGACGCGAAGGCGAGGAGGTCCGGTCCGGAACCTCCCGGCGGCGCCCCGTCAGCCGGGGGGGCGACCCGGCGGAGCACGGCCTGGATCCGGGCCACCAGCTCCCGCATCCGGTACGGCTTGGTCACGTAGTCGGTGGCTCCCAGCTCCAGCCCCAGGACCACGTCGAGCTCGGAGTCGACGGCGGACACCATCACCACGGGCACGGGAGCCAGCTGGCGCATGCGCCGGCACACCTCGGTCCCCGGCAGGCCCGGCAGGAGCAGGTCCAAAAGGACGATGTCCGGCGGGTGCTCGGCGAAGCGGGCCAGCCCCTCCCTCCCGTCGGCGGCCAGCTCGACGGCGAACCCCTCCCGGGTCAGTCCCGACGCCAGGGCCTCGCGGTACGAGGCCTCGTCCTCGACGACCAGGACGCGGATGCGCTCGTCTTCGGACGCCATGTCTCGGAACCTCCCGGCTCGATGGTAGGGAGGCAAGGTGAACGGCCCGCGACCGCCAGGCGACACGCGGGTGATCCTTTCGTGAACCGCGCCCGCGAGTCGTGCCGGCGACGGGGGGCGGTCCTCCGGGTTCGCTCCTAGGGCCGGAAGCGGTACCCGACGCCCCGGACGGTGAGGAGGTGGGCCGGATGGGCCGGGTCCTCCTCGACCTTGGCCCGCAGCCGCTTGATGTGGGTGTCGAGCGTGCGGCTCTCGCCGTGGCTGCGCTCGGGCCACAACTGCTCGAGGCAGCGGGTGCGTGTCACCACCCGGTCGTGCTCGGCGGCCAGCAGGGCCAGCAGGTCGAACTCCTTGCGTGCCAGGTCCAGCTGGCGGCCGCGGACCGTCGCCAGGCGCCGCTGCGGGTCGAGAACCAGGGGGCCCGCCTCGATGGGGCCGGCCGGCGCCGCCTGGGACAGCGGGTGTGGGGGATGCGGGGACCGCCGCAGCACGGCCCGGAGCCGGGCGGACAGCTCCCGGTTCCCGATCGGCCGGGTGACGTGGTCCGCCGCCCCCGCCTCCAGCGAGAGGACGGCGTCCAGTTCGTTGCCGGCGTCGGCCACCGTGACCACCGGCACCGCGGCACGGGCGCCGATGCGCCGGAAGACGGACAGGCCGGACTGGTCGGGCAGGACCAGGTCGAGCAGGACGACCGCCGGCCGGTGGCCGTCGAGCAGACGCAGCCCTTCGGCGCCGTCGGCCGCCGCCGCCACCACGAAGCCCTCGGCGGTCAGGCCGGTGACGACGGCCTGCCGGGCGGACGGCTCACCGCCGATGACGAGCACGTCCGCCGGGGCGACGGCCGCCGGGCGGCGGCCGGACCGGTCGACGTCGCGGAGCGCCACGGTCACCGCCCGACCCTGGTGCTCCGGTGCGGGCGCCGCGGCCGGGCGGCGGCGTGGTCGCCACCCGCCGGACCGCGGCCCGCGTCCGCCCGGTACGCGCCGTCCGGTGCGTGCCGGGGAGGTGCCGTGAGAGGCAGCCGGGGCGTCGCCCCGGGACGGCCGCCGCCGCACCGCGGGTGGCCGGACGGTGCCGCACCTGCATCGGTGGGGCCTCGGCGTCCGGTGACCGGTGGAGCGGTTGCCATCACGCGGCAGGGTACGGAACGCCGGTGAACGGACCGCGAGCACACGGTCATGTCCCGGTGAACGTTCGGCGATCTCTTGGCGCCCGGGGTGGCCGCCCGGCCGGGTGGCCGCGTGGTCGGACGGACCCCTCGTCTTCCGGGCGGCGTCGGGGGCGCGTGACGCTGCGCAGGGCCGGACGCTACGGTGCGGACGGCGCCGGGTGGCCGGCGGGAACGGCAGGAGCGCATGACCGACGACGCGACGCTCGACATCACCGCGACCGACGAGTGGCGGGCCCTGCTCGAGCATGCGGCCACCGTCGGCGACATGCACCTGCGGACGCTGTTCGCCGGTGATCCGGGGCGGGCCGCCCGTCTCAGCGCATCGGCCGGCGACCTCCACCTCGACTTCTCCAAGCACCGGGTGACCGACGAGACGATCAGCCTGCTTCTCGCCGTCGCCCGACGGGCCGGGGTCGAGGAGCGACGCGACGCCATGTTCGCCGGCGAGCACCTCAACACCACCGAGGACCGGGCCGTCCTCCACGTCGCCCTGCGGATGCCGGCGACGGCGCACCTGGTGGTCGACGGGCAGGACGTGGTGGCCGACGTCCACGAGGTCCTCGACCGGATGGGTGCCCTGGCGGACCGGATCCGGTCCGGGTCGTGGCGTGGCGCCACCGGCAAGCCCATCCGTGCCGTCGTGAACATCGGCATCGGTGGTTCCGACCTGGGGCCGGCCATGGCCACGGAGGCCCTGGCCGACGCAGGTGACCCGACGATCACCTGCCGCTTCGTGTCCAACGTCGACCCGGTGGACCTGGCGGCGAAGACGGCCGACCTCGATCCGGCCACGACGCTGTTCGTCGTCAGCTCGAAGACCTTCACCACCCTCGAGACCCTGACCAACGCCGAGGCGGCACGCGCCTGGGTCCTGGCCGGGGTGGGCGACGTCCCCGGGGCCGTCGCCCGGCACTTCGTGGCCGTCTCCACCAACCGCGAGGCGGTGGAGCGCTTCGGGATCGACCCCGGCGCGATGCTGGGCTTCTGGGACTGGGTGGGGGGCCGCTACTCCTACGACTCGGCCATCGGGTTCTCGCTCATGGTGGCGATCGGCCCCGAGGCCTTCCGCGACATGCTGGCCGGGTTCCGGTCCATCGACGAGCACTTCGTCTCGGCCCCGCTCGAGGCGAACCTCCCCGTCATCCAGGGGATGCTGAACGTCTACTGCGCCGACGTGCTCGGTGCCGAGACCCACGCCGTGCTGCCCTACAGCCAGCGGTTGGCCAGGTTTCCCGCCTACCTCCAGCAGCTCACGATGGAGTCGAACGGCAAGTCCGTTCGCCGCGACGGCACGCCGGTCGGCATGGCCACCGGCGAGATCTTCTGGGGCGAGCCGGGAACGAACGGACAGCACGCCTTCTACCAGCTGCTCCACCAGGGGACCCGCGTCGTCCCTGCCGACTTCATCGTCTTCGCCCGGGGCACGATCGAGCACGGGACCCAACAGCAGCTCCTGGTGGCCAACTGCCTGGCCCAGAGCTCGGTGCTGGCCTTCGGTCGCACGGCGGAGGAGGTGGCGGCCGAGGGCACTCCGCCCGACCTGGTTCCCCACAAGGTGATGCCGGGCAACCGCCCCAGCTCGACCATCCTGGCGCCCGAGCTCACCCCGTCGGTCCTGGGCCAGCTGGTGGCGCTCTACGAGCACACGGTGTTCACCGAGGGGACGGTGTGGGGGATCGACTCGTTCGACCAGTGGGGCGTCGAGCTGGGCAAGGTCATGGCCGGCCAACTGGCCCCGGCGCTCACCGGCGCCGGGACCCCCGACCTCGCCGCCGCCGACGCCTCGACGGCCGACCTGGTCACCCGGGTCCGGGCCGCACGGGGTCTGCCCGACTGACGGACCCGGAGGGCGGGGCCACCGCCGGTCAGCCGGCCGGGATCGAGGACAGCGCCCGCCACAGCGAGCGGTAGCTCGGGTGGGTCAGGGCCGGGGTGACGTAGCCGGCCCGGCGGAGCTCCTCGTGGTACCGGGGGAGGTTGCGCCACGGGATGCCCATGTCGACGTGGTGGGCGAGGTGCCAGCCGGCGTGGTACGGGACGAACCAGAACCTGGCGATCCAGGACTGACGGACGTCGTGGGTGGTGGCCCGCCGGTCGGCGGAGGCGGCCATGCCGCCGTGCTCGGCGAGGGAGCGAAGCCGGTTGAGGACGCGCCACTGCGTCATCCACGGCAGCCACCACAGCACCGGGTAGATCCACCAGTCGCCGGTGGCGACCCAGGTGACGGCCCACAGCGCGGCCTGCACCCCGAGGATGGGCAGGGCGATCCGCCGGGCACCGGTCCTGGTGGCGGCACGCAGGAGGGGCGAGAAGTTCTTCCACCCGGAGATCCCCACCGCGTCGCGGGTCAGTCGGCGGACCAGGGCGCGCCGGGTGGCCGGGTACCCCCCGTAGTAGGCGATGTCGGGATCGTCGGGACCGAACTCGGCCCGGTGGTGGGCGACGTGGCCCCGGCGGTAGATACCGATGGGCACGAAGGCGGGTGCGGCCACCAGCCACTGCCCCACCAGGTCGTTCACCCGCCGGTGGACGAACAGGAGCCGGTGTGCGGCCTCGTGCATGAGGATGGCCAGGCGGGCGTGCACCGGGCCCATGAGGAGGAAAGCGACGGCGACGACCCACGGTCGGGGGAAACGGGCCACCACGGCCACCGTGGCGGCGACCCACAGCCACAGCCATGCCACCGTCCAGGCGTTGCGACGCCCGGCGATCCGGCGCAGTTCGGTCCGCAGTTCGGGACGGCACATGCCGTTCGGGAGGAGACGCTCCGTCGGCAGTACCTCGGGTCGGAGGGCCACATCGGGCACCATGGTGTCGGCCACACGGAGATATTACTAATATGGATCAGATAACGCAAGAACGTAATAACACACCGCCGGCCGGGGCCCGTCCCTTCACCGCCCGTTCCGTGCTGGCCAGCACGCTCCTCGGTGCCGATCCGCCCGAGCTGCCCGTGTCCCACCTGGTCCGGTTGGCCGGCCTGTTCGGCATCAGCGGCAACCGGGCCCGGGTCGCCCTGAGCCGCATGGCGGCGGCCGGGGAGGTGACCACGGCCGGCGACGGCCGGTACCGGCTGGCCGGGCACCTCGACGCCCGGGGCCGGCGCCAGCAGGTCTCGCTGGCGGGAACGTCCGGACCGTGGTCGGGGGCGTGGCACCTGGTGGTGGTGGTGGCCGCCGGCAGTCCGGCCCCCGAGCGGGCCGGCCGGCGGGCCGCGCTGGCCCATGCCCGGCTGGCCGAGCTGCGCGACGGCGTGTGGCTCCGCCCCGACAACCTCCCGCTCGACCTGGAGTCGGTCCCGTCCGGTCACGTCGAGGTGCTCGCCGCCCGCCCGGCTGACTCGTCGGACCTGGCCCGACGCCTGTGGGACCTCGGCGGATGGGCGGCCAGGGCGACGGCACTCGACCGGCAGCTGCAGGCGGCGCCTCCCGGGCTCGACACGCTGGCCCAGGGGTTCGTGCTCGCCGCCGCCGTGCTGCGACACCTGCAGTCCGACCCGTTGTTGCCGGGGCCACTTCTGCCCGGCGGGTGGCCGGGGGCCGCGCTGCGGGCGACCTTCGCCGACTGGGACCGCCGCTACCGCCAGCTCCTGGCCCGCTGGGCGCGCGACGGCGCCGGAGCGGCCTGACCCCGACGGCTAGTGCCCGGGTGCGGCCTCGTGCACGGCCACCCGGTCCCGGCCCTCCTGCTTGGCCCGGTAGAGGGCGGCGTCGGCCCGTGCGACGAGGTCCCGGCCCTCTTCCAGCCGGTCCCACACCGCCACACCGGCCGAGAAGGTCACGGCACCCTCGGTGGTGGCGGCCACGGCGGCGCGCAGGCTCTCGAGGACGGCCGTCGCCCCCCGTTCACCCGTCTCGGGGAGGAGGAGGCAGAACTCCTCCCCGCCGTAGCGGGCGGCCAGGTCCTGGGCCCGCACGTGCGACGCGAGGACGGCGGCGACGGTGCGGAGCACGGTGTCGCCGGCCACGTGGCCGTGGGCGTCGTTGGAGGACTTGAAGTGGTCGAGATCGACCATGGCCAGCGCCAGAGGGCGGCCCGACCGGCCGGCACGGGCCAGCTCGAGGGCGAGGCGCTCGGTCAACGTGCGGCGGTTGGCCAGCCCGGTGAGCGCGTCGGTCCTGCTCTCGTGGCGCAGCCCGGCGACGAACGCCACCCGGGCGCTGTGGCGGAGGAACGAGGTGGCCAGTACGTCGGCGGCCGCCCGGACGGCGGCCGGGCTCTCCCCCGGCACGGCGTGGTGGTCGAGGACGAGGGCCAGGGCGAGGTTGCCGTCGTAGCCGATGGGCACGATGCACCGGTCCCCGTCGACGACCACCTCGCCGGCATCGAGGGCCGGTGCCAACCGGGGATCCGTCAGCTCGGGCGCGTGCTCGTCCACCGGGGGGTCGAGGACCAGCGTCTCGACCCCGCCGGTGTGCTCCCACCAGGCCATGCACCGGGTCGAGTCCTGGGTGGCGTCACGGCCGACCACGACGACCCGGTCGGTGGCGAGCACACCCGGCACCAGCGGCAGGGCGGCCTCGAGCCCACCGGCGAACGACTCGGCGCCGGCCAGCGCGCTCGACAGGCGGGCCCGGTCCTCGTCCGAGCCGAGGGACATGATGATGGACCGCGTGGCGTGGGAGGCCATCCAGGCGACGGCGACCACGGCACCTCCACCGACCAGGACCGTCGTGGCGAAGGCGGCCCCGCGGTCGTGGCTGGCCCACGCGCAGCCGGCCACCAGGGCGACGCCGATCACGGCGCCGGTGGTGCGCATGCCCCGGTCGCCGATGAGCGCCAGGTAGAGCGCGCCGATGACGACGACCGGCACGTAGAGGTCGGGGTGCGGCGAGGCGAGCTGGACGAAGCACAGGCCGACCAGCGGCATCATGGTGAGCGCGACGCTGAGCTCGGGGCTGATCGAGGAGTAGTCGGACGCCGGCCGGGTGGCGATCACCGCGACCAGGATGGCCAAGCTGGTCACGGCGAGGCCGGCACCGGCTCCCAGCTCCCACCACCGGACGGGCCGGTCATGCTGGAGGAGGACGGAGACGAGGACGGGGATGCAGACCAGCTGGCTGGCGAAGCCGGTGGCGACTGCCTCGCGGGCCAGGTCGTGGCGGGTGGCCGGCACGTTGAACTGCACGTAGGGAGTATCGACACACAGCCGGTCGTCCTACAGCCCCGTCGGGCGACGGCGCCGTGGGGCCGGACCCCCGGATCAGTAGCCGGAGGACGCCGCCGTGGTGGTGGGTGAGGACGCCGCCGTCACCGGGGCACCCGAGGGTGTGAGCGCCTCCCACGTGCCGCCGAACGAGTGGATGCCCTGGCCCCCCACGTCCCCGGCGGCGGCGTCGCCGGCGTAGGTGTACAGGGGATGGCCGGCGTACGTCACCTGCTTCGTCCCTCCGGCCAGGGTGATGGTGGCGAGCTTCGACCCGTCCACCCCCGGGCCCGCCGTCGGACTGCCCGTGACGGTGAGCGGCGGCCAGACGCCGGCACAGCTGCCGGTGCACACGCTCGACGTCGCCGAGTCGGCGGTGAGCAGGTAGAGCGTGTGCCCGCTGGCGTCCACCAGGACCCGGCCGAGGCTGGTGGTGGCGGTGTCCACCGTCCCCCCCGACGTCGCACTGGCGGCGGTGGTCGGCGACGCCGAGCCGGCTGGGGCGTTCTGGCTGGTCGCCGACGAGCTGCACGCGGCAGCTCCCAGCGCGGCGACCGCGCAGAGTGCGACCGCCGCGGCCCGCAGCCGCCCGGCACTCCCCAGTCCGACGTTCCCCGACGTGCGGTCCATCGTCCACCTCGCTTCGCTCCGGAGGTGCCCCGGCGCGAAGTGTACGCCTGGTGCCGTGTGGCGCGCGGTCGGGTTGGTGGGCCGGGGCGGGGCGGGATCAGGCCGGGGTGGGGGGCACCACGCCGGCCTCGTGGTCGGCCCCGCCGTAGAGGGAGTGGGGCCGGCGGAAGTGGACCGTGCGGTAGTAGTCGACCAGGCGGTCGACGAGCCGGACGGGGTCGTCGTCGAACAGGACCTTCGCACCCGTCTCCTTGGCCAGCCGGGGCACCAGGTCGTCGACCAGGTCGGCCACGCCGCCCGTGCCGCCGAGCACGCCGATGAGGCGGCCCTCGTCGTAGGCGATGGCGAACTCGCCGAGCGTGCCCGAGTGCCCGCCGACGATGACCACGATGTCCGACGAGCGGATGTTCACCACTTCGCGGCCCATCAGACCCGATCCCGTGTAGATGAGGGCGTCGAAGCCCTCGGTGGGCGAGCCGTAGCGGTCCACGTGCTCCTGCTCCGACAGTGCCGGGGAGATGCCGAGCACCAGACCCCCCTCGGTCGACGCGCCCAGCACGGCCTGTTGGGGGAGCCCCGGGCAGGCGCCGGTGACGAGGGTGCACCCCGCCCTGGCGATGGCGCCGCCGAGCACCCGAGCCAGCTCGGCCACACCGGGGTCGATCTCCCCGCTGGCCGACCCCATGACGCCCACGGCGAGGGCCGGCCGTGCGGCGGCGTCGTCCCCCGGTCGTTCGGCGCGCGCCGGCCGGCCGGAGCGGGCGGTGACGTCGGTCATGCTCCCCGGTCCACCCGCACCCGCTCCCCCTGGGTCGGGACCACCGCGTTCCAGCCGAGGGCGTCGCCCAGCCGGCCGGCGAGCGCCTGCGAGGCCCGGGGCTCGCCATGGACCACGTAGGCGGTCTCCGGCGCCGGCACCGGGCGGAGCCACGCCTCCAGCTCGGCGGCGTCGGCGTGGACGGAGAACGCTCCCAGCTCGACGACACGGGCCCGGACCGGTACGTAGCGGCCGAGCATCTTCACGGTATGGGCGCCGTCGGCCAGCTGGCGACCGCGGGTCCCGTCGGCCTGGTACCCCGGGAGGATCACGGTCGAGCGCGGGTCGGGGAGGCACCGGGCCAGGTGGTGCAGCACGCGACCGCCCGTGGCCATGCCCGACGCGGACACGATGATCGACGGGAAGCCGAGGTCGTTCAGCGACCGCGATTCCTCGGGCGTGTGCAGCTCGTGGAGCTCGCCGGCGGCGTCGAAGGGGTCGTCGTCGCCGGCCAGCGGACGGACGTCCGGGTCGTGCTCGGCGAGCGCCCGCCGGTACACGTCGAGCACGGCGAGTGCCATGGGGCTGTCGGCATAGACGGGGAGGCGGGGGATCCGGCCTTCCCGAACCAGCTTCCCCAGTGCCACCAGCAGCACCTCGGTCCGGTCGACGGCGAACGACGGGATCACGACGGAGCCCCCCTGGCGGGCGCTGCGCTCGATGGCGGCGGCCATCCGGTCGAGGGCGACATCCTCGGGTTCGTGGGTGCGGTCGCCGTAGGTGGACTCGACGACGACGACGTCGGCGGCCGGGGGCGTGGCCGGCGGCACCAGGATCGGGTGGGACGGGCGCCCCACGTCGCCGCTGAAGAAGATCCGGCGGGGCGCGGCGCCGTCGACGGTCACCAGGGCGCAGGCAGAGCCGATGATGTGGCCGGCCGGCTGGAGCTCGGCCCGGATCCCCGGTGCCACGTCGGTGGTCGTCCCGAAGGGCACCGGCCGGAACAGGTCCAGGGCGTGTTCGGCGTCGTCCCGGGTATAGAGCGGCAACGCCGGCTGGTGTTTGGAGAAGCCCCGGGCGTTGGCGTAGCCGGCCTCCTCCTCTTGGAGGTGGGCGGCATCGCGAAGGACGATCGACGCCAGCTCGGCGGTCGCCGGTGTGCACACCACCGGCCCGGAGAATCCGTCGCGAGCCAGCGCCGGCAGGTAGCCGCAGTGGTCGACGTGGGCGTGGGTGAGGACGACGGCGTCGATCGACGCGGGGTCGACGGGGAACGGCCCCCAGTTGCGCTGGCGGAGCTCCCGCAGGCCCTGGAACAGCCCGCAGTCGACGAGCACGCGGGCGCCGTCTGTCTCCACCAGGAACCGGCTCCCGGTCACGGTCCCTGCCGCACCGAGGAACGAGAGGATCGGTGGCCTGCCCACGGCCCCACCGTAGGAGCCGGTCCGCCGCCTGGCAACACGGCGGCCGCCGTGCGCTCCGCCGGTCATCCCCCGGGCGCGGTGCCGGACAGACCCAGCACGGCGCGGTAGCCCTCGGCGAACGACGGGTAGGCGACGCGGAAACCGCTGGCCCGCAGGCGGGCATTGGCGCACCGTTTGTCCGACCGGGGCGGCGGCCGGCCGGGGTCCACCGGCGGCGGTGGCGCGCCCAGCGTCGTCGCCAGCCACCGCAGCACCTCGGCCCGGGGGGCGGGCCGGTCGTCGACGGCGAGGTAGCACGGCGCCGGGCCGGTGCCGGAGGCCAGGTGGGCCAGCGCCCGGGCCGCGTCGGCGACGTGGATCCTGTTGGTGTGCTCGGCCGACGCCGTCCCCACCGTGGCCTGGCCGCGGCGGACCTGCTCCACCAGCCGGCCGGGAGTGGGTCCGTAGATGCCGCCCAGCCGGACCGAGACGGCGGGAGCCGGCCCCCCGCGGGCGACGCCCTCCGCCTCGAGGAGGATGGCGCCTCGGACGTCGGGGGGGTCGGTGGGCGAGCCCTCGTCCACCCAGGAACCGTCGCGCTGGCCGTAGACGGCCGTGCTCGACGCCAGGAGCAGGCGACCAAGCCCGACGCTGCGGCGCACCAGCTCGTCGAGGGTGGCGACCAGACCGTCCACGTAGGCGGCCCGGTGGGCCGCTTCGCCGCCGTGGCCACCACCCACCAGGTAGAAGACGGCATCCAGGTGGTCGGGGATCGCCGGCCAGCGCGATGGCCGGGTCACGTCGCCGGCGTGGACGGTGACACCGGGCACGTGGCGACCGTCCGGGTGCCGACGGATGCCGGTGACCTGCCAGCCGGCTGCGGCCAACAGCCCGGCGAGGATGGCGCCCACCCGGCCGTGACCCACGACGAGCGCGGCGGGCATCAGGGACCGACACGTCCGGCCCGGTCGCCCGGGAACTGCCGGTCCGCGTGCGGTCGCCGCCCGCCGCCGCCGCCGGTGGCTGCTACCGGTCCGTGCACCGGTCCATCGTGCCAGAGCCCGCCGGTGGACCTCAGGAGATGATGTTGATGGCGCGGCCGGCGATGACGACCACCGTCACCAGTGAGACGAGGGCCTCGATGGTCATCAGCGACTTCGCCGTGACCGTCACGGGCATGGCGTCGGTGGGGCTGAACGCGGTGGCGTTGGTGAAGCCGAGGTAGAGGTAGTCCCCCATCGTGGGGTGCCACGCCGGCGGCGACAGCTCGGGGGCGAGCATCTGCGGGAACTGGAAGTCCGGGTGGCGCTCGGCCGGCGTGCCCCGTGCCGCCGGGCCCCCCCGGTCGAGCTCCCAGAACCACAGGCCGAAGACGATCACGTTCGTGATCCAGATGGCCACCGCCGAGTACAAGAGCTGCTTGCCCTTGGTCGGGGCGCTGCCGAGGATGTGGGACACGAGCAGTCCCACCGAGATCACGTTGGCCAGGTTGACCAGCGCGATGACGGCCACGGCGAGCAGACGCCACCCCGGGCGCTCGCCGATGCGGCCCAGGCGGTGCCCGATGAGCAACGGGATCGCCAGGGCCGCCTCGAGGGCGGGCACCAGCCATCGCGGCCCGGCCGTCAGGGTGTCGGGTAGTACGACGTAGAAGACGACGGCGACCGCCAGGGCGATCATGGCCGGCCATCGGGGCTCGGGGCGTGTCGGTGCGGGCGTGCCCATCGGAACACGAGGCTACGGCCGGGCGGGGTCGCAGGTGGGGACCGCGGCGCCCCCGGTGTCCGGGCCGGACCGCTGGCGAGCAACGATGCCGTGGAATCACTCGTCCAGGGCCGGACCCGGCGTCGTCACGGGACCGCCGACCCTTCCCGGGCCCCGATCTGCGTGGTCTCATGAGGAAAGGCAGGTGGTCCGAACTGGCAATCCGGCACCCCCGGAGCGAGGTCGAAGGTCCGAGGCAACGACCGACCGGACCGCACCGCTCCCGGTATGTGGTCGCAGCCCTGGTGTTCGTCGGCGGTCTCGGGGTAGCTCTGGGCGTACAACTCGGTGCCGCCCAGGCCGTGAGCAACCAGGCCCCGGGTTTCGCCCGTGCCGACGTACCCGGCGCCGTCACGCACCGCATCGACCATCCGGGCACGTACCACGTGTACTCGGAGGGCACCGCCTGCCTCGATGATCCGGACTGCCATGGCCAGCTCCACCCTTTCACCGTCGAGGTGACGGGTCCTGGCGGGAGCGCCGTCACCGCCGATCCGGTCGACGGTCCGACCTACATGACCGGTCCGACGGGAGGCTCGGGCGTCGCCACATTCGATGGACCGTGCCCGGCACCTACCGGATCGCGGCACGCACCGGCCCCGATGCCCAGAGCCGCATCGCCGTGGGCGGCGCGTTCCCCTGGTGGACCCGGGACTGGCTCGCGTGGCTGGCCCTCGCCCTGATGTGGGCATCCGCTATCGCGTTGATCATCCTGCCCATCGTCTTCACCCGTCGACGGAGCCAGGCCCTCTGACCGCGGCCTCGACCGGCGGTCGTTGCCGGATGCGTTGGGTGGCCGCACGGGGGTACCGTCGTCGCAGGGCCGACAATGCGTCGACGAAGCGGAAGGACCGAAGCCATGATCGTGTGCGTTCCCGTGGCCGGCGGTGGAGCTGTGGATCCCCGGTGGGGCAGGGCGGCGCGTGTGGCGCTGGTGACGGTCGAGGGTGAGCACATCGTCGGTTGGGAGGAGCACGACGTGGGGTGGGACTCCCTGCACGACGCCGGGAGCGACGCCCGGCACCACGCCAGGGTGGCCGGGTTCCTGCGCGAGCACCAGGTCGACACCGTCGTCGCGAACCACATGGGCGGTGGCATGCGCCAGATGCTCGACACCATGCACGTCACCGTCCACCTGGGTGCGGCGGGTGACGCGCGGGACGCGGTGCTCTCGGTGGTGCGCGGGTAGCGACCGGTGCCCGCGTCCCCCGGAGCGCGTCACCCGGAGGTGGCCCGCGGCGGTCACCGCCGGCCGAGGATCCGCAGGAGTGCCAGGTAGACCATGACGAGGGCGAACATGATCAGAAACGCCGCGTACCACTCGCCCTCGGCCGACACCCCGGCGCGTTCTGCCCGGGCGACCATCTCGAAGTCGACGAAGAGGTCCATGGTGCCGACGAGCAGGTAGAGGACGCCGAAGACGATGACGCGGGTGGCGTCCGCGCCGAGGCCGGGAACCGCGAGCCCGGCCATGACGCCGAGCATCACGGCGAGCAGCCCCCACCCGGCCACCACGGTGGCGATGACGAACGTGCGCCCCACCCGCACCAGGCCCGTCCGGTAGGCGACGAGAGTGCCGAGGAAGATGGCCCCGGTGGCGACGATCGACAGCGCGACCACGCCGTGGCTCTGGGTCTCGATGGCGCGCGACAGGGAGCCGAGGGCGGCCCCTTCGAGGACGGCGTAGATCGGGGCGAGCACCGCCGCCTGCCGCGGGGTGAAGATGCCGACCAGCCCCACGACGAACGCGGCCAGGACGAGCACCATCGCGCCGCCCAACGGCAGGTGGAGCAGTGCGGCCAGAGCCCCGCTGACCAGTGCGATGCCCGACAGCACGCCGACCTTGTTGTAGACCTCGGTGGCGATGAACGGCCGGGCGTCGCTGACGGCCGGCCGCGTCTGGGGTGGCCCGGCCGGCACGTAGGCCCACTGGGAGCCGGACCACTGCCACCAGTTGCCCTGGAAGAAGGTCCAGCCGGGTGGGACGGCGGCGGCGGGACCGGGCTGCGGCGTCCCGAATTCGCGCTCCAGGCGGGCGAACCCCCGAGCCATCCCCGCCGAACCCTTGGATGCCCGAGTCCGTACCCGCGCCATTGCCGCCTCCTCGTCGCTGCCCGCTGGACGGGCGCAGTGTAGGTCGCCGGCGGGCGGCGTGGCTGGTGGGTGCCCCGTTCGTTCAGGTCGTGCCCCGCCGCATGCGGCGCACGCCGGCCGCCAGCGCCTGCTGGTAGAGGCCGGCCGGCAGGCGTGAGATGAGGTCGATCACCACCGCATCGGGGCCGATCAGGGCCCGCCGACGGTTGCGCTGGACGGCGGTCAGGATCTGGCGGGCGGCCGACTCCGGGCTGGTGAGGGCCACACGGTCGAACGCGTCGGACGGTGGACCGTCGCCGGTGTCGAGCGCGGCGATCTCGTCGTCGACGCGGGCGTTCCGGGCGATGTTCGTCTTGATGCCTCCGGGGTGGACGGTGGTGCACGAGACGGGCGAGCGGGCAGCCTCCAACTCGATCCGCAGGGCGTCGGTGAAGCCCCGCACGGCGAACTTGGCCGCGTTGTAGGCGGACTGGGTGGGGATGCTGACCAGCCCGAAGACGCTCGAAAGGTTCACGACGTGCCCCTCGCCGGACGCCTCGAGGTGCGGGAGGAACGCCGTGGTGCCGTGGACGACGCCCCAGAAGTTGATCCCCATCAGCCACTCGAAGTCCTCGTAGGACATCGACGCGATGTTGGCCGCCAGGGCCACGCCGGCGTTGTTGACGATCATGTTGACGCGGCCGTGCTCGGCCACGACCCGGTCGGCCCAGGCCTCGACGGCGGCGCGGTCGGCCACGTCCACCCGCTCGGACGTCACCGTCACCGGGTGTGCCGAGCAGCGCTCGACCGTGGTGGCCAGCCCGTCGGTGTCGACGTCCGAGAGGGCCAGGTGGGCGCCGCGCCGGGCCAGCTCCTCGGCCAGCGCCCGCCCGATACCCGATCCCGCACCGGTGACGGCGGCAACCCTACCGGTGAACGACCGCACCGGATCAGGCCCCCGTCGCAGCCGCCGGCGGGCCGGCCTCGGCGGTCGCCGGCGGGCGGGAGTACACGAGTGCCGGATCGAGGACGCTGCTCAGCTTCATGGCCCGATAGTCGCGCAGGTAGCTCTGGGAGACCCGCCACGGGTCGGCGGACCCCTGCTTCGGCATGCGGTCGACAGCGCGCTCCACGTAGCCCGACGACAGCGCCAGCAGGGGCCTGGTCTCCGCGCCGGGATCCGGGTTCACCGGAGTGACCTGGGACATGCCCGTGGCGTGCAGGTGGTCGAGGACCCGGCACACCAGGTCGCAGATCAGGTCACACTTGAGGGTCCACGAGGCGTTGGTGTACCCGATGGCCACGGCCAGGTTGGGGACGCCCTCGAGCATCATGCCCTTGTAGGTGAGCGTGGACGCGATGTCGACGGCGCTCCCGTCCACCGACAGCTCGATGCCCCCGAGGAAGAGGAGCTCGAGCCCGCTGGCGGTGACGACGACGTCGGCCCCGAGCTCGTCACCCGAGGTCAGCCGGATGCCCGTCCCGGTGAAGGTGTCGATCCGATCGGTGACCACGGTGGCCGACCCGTCGGCCAGGGCGGCGAACAGGTCGCCGTCGGGGACGACGCAGACGCGCTGGTCCCACGGGTCGTAACGGGGGGTGAAGTGGGTGTCGACGTCGTAACCGGCCGGCAACTGGCGTTCGAGCTGGCGCCGGAGCATGCGCTTCACGGCTCCGGGCCACCGGCGGCTGGCCTCGTAGAACGCCTGGGTGGTCAGCGCTTTCATCCACCGGATGGCCGGTCCGGACACCCGCGCCGGCAGCAGGCGCGCCAGCAGGTGGGCGACGGGGTCCCGGCCAGGCAGGGCGAGGACGTAGGTGGGGGAGCGCTGGAGCATGGTCACCTGTGCTCCCCGCTCGGCCAGAGCCGGGACCAGGGTGACGGCGGTGGCACCGCTGCCGATCACGACGATCCGGGCTCCGGTGACGTCGAGGTCCTCCGGCCACGCCTGGGGGTGGACGATGGTGCCGGCGAACCGGTCCATGCCGGAGAAGTCGGGCAGGTAGCCATGGTCATAGCGGTAGTACCCGGTGCACGAGAAGAGGAACCCGCAGGTGAGCTCGATCGTCTCGCCGGTGTCGGTCCGCTCCGCGGTCACCCACCACCGGGCCTCGTCGCTGGACCAGGCGGCGGCGACCACCCGGTGGTGGAAGCGGACCCGGGTGTCGGTGCCGTCGGCCGCTGCCGTGGCGCGGATGTAGCGGAGGATCGAGGCGCCGTCCGCGATCGACTTCTCGCCGTCCCACGGCCGGAACGAGTACCCGAGCGTGTACATGTCCGAGTCCGAGCGGATGCCCGGGTAGCGGAACAGGTCCCATGTCCCGCCGATGGCGTCACGGGCCTCGAAGACGGCGAACGTGGCCCACGGGCAGCGTGTGGCCACGGCGTGCGCCGCCCCCACCCCGGACAGCCCGGCGCCCACGATGAGGACGTCGAGGTGCTCGGGCGGCTCGACCGGCCGGTGTTCTCCCGCGTTCACGCGGCCGGGGTGGCGAGCTTGCCCACCAGGGTGCCGTGGTCGCCGAAGAGCGTCTCCCGCCACTGGTCGAGCAGTTCCCGGTTGTCGTGGTCGTCCGGGTGGAAGTCCCGGCGGCAGTAGTCGCGCAGGGTCAGCCACACGTCCCGCTGGACGAGGGGGGAGCGCCGGAGCTCCCGCCAGCAGCGGCGCAGGTTCCCCCGCCGGTAGGTGGCGCGGTCGCCGGCGAGGGAGAGGGCGACGGCCAGCGACGTCCACACGACGAAGCCGAACCGCAGCACCTGCATGGTCCAGATCCGGGTTCGCTCGCTCCCGCCCACCGCACGGTAGACGTCGAAGGCCACGGCCTTGTGCTCGGACTCCTCCAACGCGTGCCAGAGGAACAGGTCGAGCACGGCCGGATGACCGAACTCCGCCCGGGAGGCCTCGTTCGACAACACCAGCTCGGCCAGCGTGGCCGTGAAGTGCTCGAGGGCGGCGGTGAGGGCGAGGTTGCCGATGGGCGGCACCACCCGCTCGCGGAGTGCCAGGCTCCGCCTGGTCAGCCGCTCCATGCGGTGGGTCGGGTAGCCGAGCTCGGCCAGGCGCCGGTTGAAGGCGCGGTGCTCCCGGCCGTGGACCGACTCCTGGCCGATGAAACCGGTCACCTGGCGCTTGAGCTCGGGATCGGTGATCTGGTCACGGTAGTGGCGCACCGAACGGACGAAGAAGTCCTCGCCGTCGGGGAACATCGCCGACATCATCGCCGTGAGATGGCACAGGATGACGTTCTCGGAGCGGGCGAAGGAGCGGGGAACCTGGTCGAGCTCGTCGAACGAGATGCGCCGGGTGGGGACGGTGCGGGTCACGGGTGCGGCGTCGGGCATCGAAGTCGGTCCTCTCTCGGGAGGGGCGGAGCAGGAACGACGCCACTGTAGATGATCTGAGTAATTTCCTCAATCCCTCACTTCTGCTAGCATCGACGTCTGATGTCCCGCCGTGCAGATCCTCCGACCGGGGCCGGGCCGGTACAGCGGTCCAAGGGGGCCCAGACCCGCCAGGCCATTCTGGACGCTGCCATCGGCCGGTTCGGCCGGGACGGCTTCCGGGCGACCTCGGTGGCCGACATCGCACGAGACGCCTCGGTCGGCGGCACGGTCGCGTATGCGTACTTCCCCAACAAGGAGCGCCTGTTCCTGGCGGCGGTGGACGAGGACGCCGCCGCGCTCATGGCCGAGGGTGCGGCGGCGGCCAAGATCGTGCCCGACACCCGCGAGTGGCCGAAGGCGATGCTGTTCGCCGTGCTCGGCGTGCTCGACGGCCACCCGCTGGCCCGGCGGATCCTGGCCGGCCTGGAGCCCGAAGTCACCACCCGGGTCCTCGAGATCCCCTCGCTCGCCGAACTGCGCAAGGTGTGCGCCGAACGGCTGCGGGCCGAGCAGCTGGCCGGGACGGCGCGTCGCGACATCGACGCCACGGTGATCGCCAACGGGACGGTGGCCATCGTGCTCTCGCTCCTCATGTCCCTGGCACAGCTCGGCCCGGAGGCGGCCGCCCCCTACGGTGACGACGTCGCCGCCGTGTTCGAAGCGGCCATCGGACCGTTGCCGCTGCGGTGACCCGTCCCGCCTCCGGCGGGCACCGCCGCCCGCCGTCTCCTCACGCGGGACCGGACACCAGCGCGGCGGGCACGGCGTCGAGGGTCTCGAGAATGGCGTGGGCCAGTGCCCGCGCCGACGCGGGGTCGAGCTCGAGAGCCACCCGGGAGCCCGGTCCGCGCTCCGGGTTCACCAGGTCGAGGTTGAGGGTGTGGGCACCGGGCGCGTGGACCGGGTGGTCGAAGTAGACGGTGGCGTCGGTCACCGGGAACCAGCCGCCGGGACCTTTGCCGCTGCCCCGGACCTCGAGCATGGTCGTCTGGTAGGTGCACATGGGTCGCTCCTCTCGGCCGGTCAGCCGGCCAGGTGGGTGCCGAAGAACTGCCGGATGCGCTCCCAGCCGTCGGTGGCCGCCTCGGGGCGGTAACTGGTCCGATCGGTGGCGAAGAACGCGTGCCCGGCTCCCTCGTAGGTGTGGAATTCGTGTGGCTTGGCGTGCTCGGTGAGCAGCGCGTCGAGGGCGGCCACCTCGTCGGGCGACGGGAACTGGTCCTCGGCCCCGAACAGCCCGAGGAGCGGGCAGCGGAGGTCGGGGGCGAGGTGGCCGAGCGGCCCGACACTGAGCGGCGATCCTTCCGGCGGAGCGTTGAGCACGAACGCCCCGTAGCAGTCGACGGCGGCGTCGAGGGGCAGGCTGCAGGCTGCCAGGAACGACTGGCGGCCGCCCGAGCAGTAGCCGATGGTGGCCACCTTGCCGTTGGACGTGGCCAGCGAGCGCAGGTGGGCGGCGGCACCACCCACGTCACCCACCAGCCGTTCGTCGGGCACGCCCCCCTGCCGCCGCGCGGTGGCGGCCGCGTCGTCGGGGCTGGCGCCCGGCGCCTCGCGCCAGTAGAGGTTGGGCATGACCGCCAGGTAGCCCATCGCCGCGAACCTGCGGGTGATCTCCTTGGTCGGTTCGTCGTACCCGGGCATGTGGTGGATGACCACCACCCCGCCCACCGGCCCCCGGTCGAGAGGTTGGGCCAGGTACGCCTCGATCTCGTCTCCGCCGGCCCCCGTGATGGAGACCGTCTCTGCTCGCATGGCGTCGTTCACGGTCATGTCGCTCCTCTCTGCGCCGGTGTGGCCCGGGTCTGCCGCGTCCGGGACGGTACTCTCTCTCCCTCCCCACCTCGGGTCGCCCCGGCGGCTCCGGCCGGTCGCCGGGGCGCGCCCCGCCCGCCCGGCGGACCGCCCAGCTCGGCCCGGCGGGCCCGCAGACGCTCGCCTTTCGCCGCCCGCTCGCTGCGGAACGTCTCGATGCGTGCCAGGGTGTCGTCCAACCGGGCGAGGAGCTGGTCGTTGGCGGCGATGGCCTCGTCGAGGAGCGCCCGCTGGCGCGCCGGTGTGGGGGTACCGGCAGCGAATTCGGTCCTGACCCGGTCCAGCACGTCGACGTCGTCGGTCTCGACGACGACCCGCGCCTCGGCCAGGGAGAACCCGAGCAGCTCCTGGAGGTCGCGGATCCGCCCGGCGCGGCTGACCGCCTCGGCGGCATAGAGGCGTTCGCCACCCGGACTGTGGCCGCTGGGGTGGAGCAGGCCGAGCTCATCCCAGTAGCGGAGGGTGCGGGTGGTGAGGCCGGCGAGCTTGGCCACCTCGCCGATGCGGAACAGCGGTGCGGTCGCCGGGTCCGGCCGTCGGGCCGTGCTCACCGCCGCCCGCGTTCCCTAGTGGCCGCCGGTGGGCGGGGCGACCGGCGCCGGGACAGCCGATCGGCCTCGGTGCCGGCCGTCGATCCGTTCGCACCGCCGGCACCGCCCGCAGGTGAAGGCCCCGGCACCGCTGGCGCCGGTGCCGTGACCACCGGTGCTCGAGCCACGGGTGCCGTGACCACCGGTGCTGGGACCACTGCTCGTGGCCCGGTTGTCTCGGTGTAGACGTACCGCCCGCCGCGGCTCCACGATGCCGCCGCCGCCAGCAGGCTGGCGACGATGGCGAAGTCGAGGGCGGCGTGGAGGCCGGACAGGAAGGGTCCCGAGATGAGCGTCGGGAAGAAACTGTGCCCGGCCAGCACCGCTCGCTGGTGGGCGGGGAGGGAGGCGAACGTCGATCCTCCCACCAGATGCTGGATCGGGTTGTAGCCGAGAAACGCGGCGAAGAGCGTGTTGACGGGGGGCAGGTGCGCTGCCCGCTGGGCCACCGCCGCCGGGACCCCGTGCGCCGTCAATCCCTGGCTCAGGTTCCGGGAGAGGGTCGCCGACAGGCCGACGATGAGCAGGGTGAAGAAGATGCCGATCGAGAACACCTGGGCCGAGTTCTGGAACGTCGTGTTCATGCCCGATCCGGCACCCCGGTGCTCGGCCGGCAGGCTGTTCATCACGCCCGTGCGGTTGGGTGAGCCGAAGGCGGCCATGCTCAGGCCGGTGAAGAAGAGGAGCACGGCGAAGGCGGGGTAGGGGAAGTCGACGGGCAGCAGTTCGAGGAGGGCGAAGCAGCCGGCCGCGGCCACCATGCCCCCGGTAGCGAACGGCCGAGCCCCGTAGCGGTCGGAGAGGATACCGGCAGTCGGCCCCGAGATCAGCATGCCCACGGTCAGCGGGATCATGGCGATGCCCGCCCACAGGGGGGTCTGCTCGAAGCCGTAGCCGTGCAGCGGGAGCCAGATGCCCTGCAGCCAGATGACGAGCATGAACATGAGGCCGCCACGGCTGAGGGCGGCGAGGAAGCTGGCGAACACTCCCGAGGTGAAGGCGCGGATCCGGAACAGCTGGAGCCGGAACATCGGCTGCGCCACCCGGGTCTCGACCACGCAGAAGGCGGCCATGAAGGCCAGACCGGCCCCGATGGCGGCCAGGACCAACGGGTTCTCCCAGCCCATGGGGTGCGAGTGGTAGGGCTCGATCCCGTAGGTGATCCCCGCCATGACGAGGATCAGTCCCAGACCGAAGGTGATGTTGCCCGGCCAGTCGATCGTGGCTGCACGCCGCTGGCCCAGCTCGCGGAGCTTCAGGTAGCCCCAGATGGTGGCGAACAGCCCGATGGGGACGGAGACGAAGAAGATCAGCCGCCAGTCGACCGGGGCCAGCAGGCCACCGACCACCAGGCCGATGAACGTGCCGCTGAACGCGGCCGCCTGGTTGATGCCGAGGGCGAGCCCGCGTTGGTTGGGAGGGAAGGCATCGGTGAGGATGGCGGACGAATTGGCCATGAGCATGGCGGCACCCACCCCCTGGCCGACGCGCATCCCGATCAGCCAGATGCCGGCGGCGTGCCCCGACATGGGGGTGACGGTGAGCAGGAGCGAGAACGCCGTGTAGATGGCGAAGCCCAGGTTGTAGATCCGGACCCTGCCGTAGATGTCCCCCAGACGCCCGAGGGAGACCACCAGCACGCTGGTCACCACCAGGAACCCGAGGATCATCCACAACAGGTAGAAGCTGTTGCCCGGCTGGAGCGGGTTGATCCCCACCCCCCGGAAGATGTCCGGGAGGGCGATGAGCACGATCGAGGCGTCGATCGTCGCCATCAGCATGCCCAGCGTCGAGATGAACAGCGCGGTCCATTTGTAGCCGTCGCCGGGTGCCTGCACGGTGTGGTTCATCGGTCGGGCGGCGTGCGGTTCATGGGCATTCGGTACGTGCCGGGCCCGGGGTCCGGGCGCCGGCGACAACTCCTTTACGTAAACGTCAATCTAGCCTCCGTCGGCCGGAGCGGGACGCCGCCCGGCCACGGCGGCGGTGCGGCTTCGGCTGCGCGTGTCGCCGACCCGGCCACGGCGGCACCGACGAGTGTGGATGTGCCTGGACGAGTGTGGATGTGCCTGGAGGTTCGTGCACCGACGTCCCAGGGCACCGGGGCCAGCCGGTGCAGGCGTCCCGGGGCCGGAGGTCCCCCCGGCCAGAGTCCATCGTCCCGATCGGGGAGGCGGACGGAAGGTTCGGGACCTTTGCACCTGACGCGCGCCGCCAGGTCGGCCCCACCGTGGAGGGGAAGAGATCACGAGGCGGCGAGCCTGACCTCGGGCTCAGGTGCCGCCCGTGTGCCTCGAAGGGAGCGTCATACGACTGCGTACGATCATGCGGGGGGTCATGGCGGCAACTGCCGCAGCATCACTGGTGGGAGGCCTCCTGGCGTCGGTCTCGACGACGGCGGGCGCGTCGACCACCGCCACGGCGGCGACCGTCTGGGTCAGTTCCGCCTCCGGTTCTGACGGTGGCCGGGAGCTGTCGGCGGTCAGCGCAAACGGCCGCTACGTCGTCTTCGTGGGCCGCAGCTCGGCGACCCAGGGCGTCTACCTGGCCGACCAGCTGACCGGGACGACCACCCACCTCACGACGAGCAACGACATGAACCCGGCGATCAGCCGCGACGGCCAGTACGTGGCCTTCGCCCGCTACGGATCGAGCCGGGCCGTGTACCTGCTCAACCGGGCGACCGGGCAGGTCGCGCTGCAGAGCGTGGCATCCAACGGGACTCCCGCCACGGGTGGCTCAGGGAGCGACTACCCGTCGGTGAGCGCCAACGGCCGCTACGTGGCCTTCCAGTCGACGGCCACCAACCTGGGCGGCCCGACGGGCTCCGGGGGCGGACCGAACAAGGTCTACGTGCACGACAACGTGACCGGGAAGACGACCATGGTCTCGGTGACCTCGAGCGGCGGCGCCATCAACGGCAACGCCCTGATGCCCGACATCACCCCCGACGGCGACTTCGTCGCCTTCTCGTCGGACGCCAGCAACCTGATCAGTACCACCAGCACCGAAGGGACCACCGCGGTCAACCAGGTGTACCTCCACGACACGAGGACGGGTACCACCACCATCGCCAGCGTCAGCTCGGCCGGCGTCGTCGGTGACGGCCCCAGCGCCGGCACCTACGGACCGTCCGTCTCGAACGACGGCCGCTACGTCGCCTTCGAGTCGGACGCCACCAACCTGGTGGCGGGCGACACCAACGGCGTGACCGACGCCTTCGTGCACGACATGGTGACCGGTGCCACGATCCGGGTCAGCGTCAACGCGGACGGCAGCCAGGCGATCCCGTCTCCTCTCCCCGCGGGCGTCACCGACACCGCCACGCCGCTGGTGGCCGGTGGCGGTCCGCGGATCAGCGGAGACGGGAGCACGGTGGCCTTCGAGTCCGAGGCGCCACTGACCGCTGACGACACCAACGGGGTGATGGACGCCTACACCTACTCGATGGCCACCGGTGCCATCGAGCGGGTGAGCG
>JAJZAC010000061.1 GCA_021799615.1 Actinomycetes bacterium | reverse complement strand
GGCCACCGACGCCGCCGGTGTCGAGTGGCTGTGCCGGCCCGGCCACGCTCCGGACCCGTGCACCGCCGACCTCGACGCCACCGTGGTGCACCGGACGGGCCCGGACACGACCCAGCCGGCCGCGCCGGCCGCCCACCCGCCCGTCGACTGCTTCTACGTGTACCCGACGGTCAGCACCCAGCAGACCACCAACGCCGACCTCGCCATCGACCCGGCGGAGACGGGAGTGGCGCGGGCCCAGGCGTCGCGCTTCTCCCAGGTGTGCCGGGTCTACGCGCCGATGTACCGCCAGCTCACGCTGCGGGCCATCGCCGCGCCCGGACCGTCCACCGTGAGCGGGCTGGCCACCGCCTACGCCGGGGTGGTCGCCGCCTGGAGGGACTACCTCGCCCACGACAACCACGGACGGGGGTTCGTGCTCATCGGCCACTCGCAGGGGGCGTCGCTGCTGATCCGCCTGATCCGGAGCCAGATCGACGGGGACCCCGCCGTCCGGCGTCGCCTGGTCTCGGCCGTCATCCTCGGCGGCAACGTCACCGTCCCCGTGGGCGGTGTCGTCGGGGGCACCTTCGCCCACGTGCCCGCCTGCACGTCGGCGACGCAGACCGGGTGCGTGGTGGCGTACTCCAGCTTCGACCGGCAGCCGCCGGCGGACAGCCTGTTCGGCCGTCCTGGCGCCGGTGTCAGCCTGCTCTCGGGCCAGACGGCCTCGGCCGGTCTGCAGGTGCTGTGCGTCAACCCGGCCGCTCCCGGTGGCGGGACGGCACCGCTCATCCCCTACTTCCCCTCCAGGTCGGCGGCGTCGGGCATCGTCGCCGCCGCCGGGCAGCTCCCCTCGCTGCCCACCCCGTGGTTCACCGAGCCCGGGCTCTACACCGGCACGTGCACGTCGGCCGGGGGGGCGTCCTGGCTCCAGGTGAGCGGGCCGACCGTCCCCGGCGATCCCCGGGCCGTCGTGCACGAGACCCTCGGCCCCACCTGGGGGCTCCACCTGGTCGACGTCAACATCGCCCTCGGCAACCTGGTCGACCTGGTCCGGTCGGAAGCCGCCGCCTACCAGGCCTGAACCGGCCCGCTCCCGGAGCCCCCCGGGTGGCCCCCCGGCGGGTCAGCCGGCGGCCGGCGCTCCGGGGGCGGTGCTTCCGGCGGCGGCGAGCCGGGACGCGACGTGGTCCACCAGGTCGGCGATCGGCACGCGGACCTGCTCGGTCGTGTCCCGGTCCCGCACCGTCACCGCCCGGTCCTCCAGGGTGTCGAAGTCGACGGTGACGCACCAGGGTGTCCCCACCTCGTCCTGGCGCCGGTAGCGGCGGCCGATCGACTGGGTCACGTCGTAGTCGCACATGACGTGGGGCTGGAGCATGGCGAGCACCTCACGTGCCACCGGCTCCAGCGTGTCCTTCTTCGACAGCGGGAGCACGGCCACCTGGTAGGGCGCCAGCCGCGGATGGAGGCGGAGGACGGTCCGGGCCTCCCCGCCGACCTCGTCCTCCGAGTAGGCCGAGAGCAGGAACGCCATCATCGTGCGGGTGGCGCCGGCCGCCGGCTCGATCACGTGGGGCACGTAGCGCTCGCCCGACGCCTGGTCGAAGTACTCGAGCCGCTCCCCCGACGCCGCCGCGTGGGCCTGCAGGTCGAAGTCGGTCCGGTTGGCGATGCCCTCCAGCTCGTCCCACCCCCACGGGAACAGGAACTCCACGTCGGCGGTGCCGGCCGAGTAGTGGGACAGCTCGTCGGGGTCGTGGTGTCGCAGGCGGAGCTCCGACTCGGGGATCCCGAGGTCGAGGTACCAGCGGAACCGCTCGGCCAGCCAGTACTCGAACCACCGGGTGCCCTCGTCGGGCGGCACGAAGAACTCCATCTCCATCTGCTCGAACTCCCGGGTCCGGAAGACGAAGTTCTGGGGGGTGATCTCGTTACGGAACGACTTGCCCACCTGGGCGATGCCGAAGGGGGGCTTCTTCCGGGTGGTCTGCAGGACGTTGGCGAAGTTCACGAACATGCCCTGCGCCGTTTCGGGGCGGAGGTAGGCCACCGCGCCCTCGTCCTCCACCGGGCCGGCGTGGGTCTTGAACATCAGGTTGAACGCCCGGGGCTCGGTGAACGTGGTGCCACCGCAGGCCGGGCAGACCCCGTCGATCTTGTCCTGGCGCCAGCGCTGGTGGCAGGTGAGGCAGTCGACCAGGGGATCGGTGAAGTTGGCCAGGTGGCCCGACGCCTGCCACACCGCCGGCGGTCCGAGGATGGCCGCGTCGATCCCCACGACGTCGTCGCGGAGCTGCACCATCGAGCGCCACCAGGCGTTCTTCACGTTGCGGAGGAGGTTGACCCCGAGCGGCCCGTAGTCGTAGGTGGAGCGGAACCCGCCGTAGATCTCGGCCGACTGGAAGATGAACCCGCGCCGCTTGCACAGCCCGACCACCTTCTCCATCAGGTCGGCCGGTCGGTCGGGTGGCGCTCCGGTGGTCTCGGGGTCGGGCATGGTCGGCAATGGTACCGGCGGCGGGCTCGGTCGGGCGCCGGGCTCAGCCGGGGTGCGCCCCGCCGGTGCGGAGCCGGCACGCCAGGTCGTCGGCCACCAGGCGGCCGGCCACCGTCAGGACGGCCCGCCCGTCACGCCAGTCGACCAGCCCGTCGAGCAGCTCGTCCCTGGGCAGCACCGACTCGGGTACGCCGTCGGGCGTGCGGAGGGCCAGGGCCCACCGCTCGAGGTCCCGCTGGCCGTCGTCGGGGACCTCCTCGCCCCCGGTGGGCGGGCGTCCGGCCGCCACCTCGCGCACGTAGCGGTCGGGCGTGCGCACGTTCCACCACCGCCGGCCGGCACGGTGGGAGTGGGCCGCCGACCCGAACCCCCGGTACTCACCCTGACGCCAGTACAGGCGGTTGTGCCGGCAGCCGTGGCCGGGGCGCGCCCAGTTGGAGATCTCCTCCCAGGCGTAGCCGGCCGCCGACAGGATCGCCTCGGTGGCCTCGTAGCGGGCGGCGAGCACGTCGGGATCGGGGTGGCGGCGGCGGTCGGCGGCGAGCGGTGTCCCCGGCTCGACGGTGAGGGCGTAGGCGCTCACGTGGGGGGGCGGGCGATCGCGGGAGACGATGCCCGTCAGCACCGACTCCCACGCCCCCTCCCCCGGCCCCCCGAAGATGAGGTCGACGTTCCAGGTGGCCAGGTCGGAAGTGCCCAACGCGTCCAGTGCCTGCTCGACGGCGCCCGCCGTGTGGCGGCGTCCCAGGCCGGCCAGGACGGCCGGGTCGGTCGACTGCACCCCCACCGAGATCCGGGTGACACCGGCGGCCACGTAGGCGGCCACTCGACCGGCGGTCACGTCCTCGGGGTTGCACTCGACGGTCACCTCGGCACCCGGTGCCCGCTCCACGGCACCGAGCAGGGCGGCCAGGGCCTCCACCGGGAGCAGCGACGGGGTGCCCCCGCCGAAGAACACCGAGGTGGCCGGGGGAAGGGCCTCCCCGGCGCGGGCCGACGCCATCTCGGCCAGGCACGCGTCGACGTAGGCGTCGACGAGATGGTGCCGGTCGTCGTAGGTGGCGAAGGCGCAGTAGTCGCACCGTGACCGGCAGAACGGCACGTGGACGTAGACGCCGAACTCAGGCACGGGCCCCACCCCCGCCGGCCCGTGCCGCCAGGCGGGCGTCCTCCCAGCGGGCCAGGGCCTCGGCCCGCTCGGCGCCGTGGTCGACCATGGGCGGCGGGTAGGCGGCGGTGCCCGCCTCGGGCACGTACCGGCGCACGTAGCCGCCGTCGGGATCGAACCGGGCCCGCTGGGCCTCCGGGTTGAAGACCCGGTGGAACGGGGCGGCGTCGGTGCCGGTGCCGGCCACCCACTGCCAGCCGTGGTTGTTGGAGGCCACGTCCCCGTCGACCAGGTGCTCGAGGAACCAGCGGGCGCCGCGCCGCCAGTCGACGTGGAGGTCCTTCACCAGGAACGACGCCGCCACCATGCGCACCCGGTTGTGCATCCACCCCTCGGCCAGCAGCTGGCGCATGCCGGCGTCGACCAAGGGGAACCCGGTCGTGCCCGACGACCAGCGGGCGAAGCGCTCGTCGGCCACCGGGCCCGCGTCGCACCGGAGGTGGGCACCGGCGGGGGCCAGGGGCCGCCAGGCGGAGTCCGGGCGGTGCCAGAGGACGTCGGCGGCGAACTCCCGCCAGGCCAGCTCGCCCCGGAAGGCGGCGGGCCCGTCGCCGGCTCCCAGCCGGGCCAGGACCTGACGCGGGTGGAGGCACCCGAACCGCAGGTAGGGGGAGAGCCGGGAGGTGCCCGGCGTCCCGGGCAGGTCCCGGAGCGCGGCGTACGCCTCGACCGGCCCGTCGAGAAAGGCCTCGAGGGCCCGGTGGCCGGCGGGCTCGCCCGGGACGGGGAGGTCCTCGGCCGGGGCGTCGCCGGGCCGGGCGAGGAGGTCTCCCGGGCCGAGGACGGCGGGCGGTCCGTCGTCGGGTCCGCCGTCGGGTCCCGGGTCGGGCACCAGCCAGCGGGCGCCGTCCGGCGCCGGCTGCGGGGGGCGCCACCCGTGGCCCAGCCAGGCACGGAGGAAGGGGGTGAACACCCGGTAGGGCGTACCGGTCCCGGTGCGCACCCGGCCGGGCGGCACCGCGTAGGGCGACGACACCGGCACCAGGGAGGCACCGACCCGGGCCAGGGCCCGTTCCACGGCGGCGTCGCGCCGCCGGCCGAAGCCGGTGCCGTCGCCGGTCACGAAGACCCGGGTCGCCCCCACCTCGGCGGCCACCCGCGGCACCACCAGCTCGGGCGGCCCGGCCCGGAGCGCCAGCCGCCCTCCCAGCGCTCCCGACAGCTCCTCCAGGCAACCGGCCAGGAAGTGGCGGCGGTTGGCCCCGGTGGCGAGCAGGCGGGGGTCCACGACGAAGAGCGGGACCACCTCGCCACCCGGGCCCGCCTCGTCGACGGCGGCCCGGAGCGCCGGCTGGTCGGCCACCCGCAGGTCGCGGCGGAACCAGGCGATCGTCGCCGTCACCGGCCGGACGTCGGGATCACGGCAGGACCCCCGATCGTGCCGAACGCAGCCGGCGGTCGAGATGGACCTCCATGGCCTCGGTGACCAGGGCGGCGACCTCGTCGGCCTCGGCCGACGGCGGCTCGGCCAGCACGCCGGCCAGCCCCCCCTGGAGGGTGCGGCGCATCATCTCGAGGGCCCCCGGGGTGACCGGGCGGCCCCGCCGGCAGCCGCGGCACAGCGCTCCCCCTTCCACCAGGTCGAAGGCGACGAGCTCGACGCCGTCCCGCCCGCAGGACACGCAGCCGTCGAGCACGGGAGCCGAGCCGTCGAGGGCCAGCACCTTGAGCAGGAAGGCGGGAGCCACCATGGGTGACGGGCGCTCGTTCAAGGCCCCGAGCGCACCGACCAGCATGCGGTAGAGGCCCGGGTTGGCGTGGCGCTCCTGGGCGACCTGGTCGGCCACCTCGAGCATGGTGAGGGCGCCGGCCATCCGGTCGAGGTCCTCGCGCACGGCACGGAACGTGTCGACCACCTCGACCTGGTTCATGGTGTCGAGGTCACCCCGCCCCTGCCACCCGAGGAAGGCCACGTGACTGAGCGGCTCCAGGCGGGCGCCGAAGCGCGACCCCGGCCGGCGCACCCCGCGGGCGACGGCCCGCACCTTCCCGTGCTCCTCGGTCAGGATCGTCACGATCCGGTCGGTCTCGCCCAGACGGATCCCCCGCAGGACGACCCCCCGGTCGCGGAACAGGCTCACCCCGGTGAGGCTCCCCCGGCGCCCGGGCCGGGGCCGGCCGCCGGCGCGTCCGGCGCGGGGTCGGCCGCCGCGTTCGGTCCCGACGACGACAGGGGCGCCCCCGACGTGCGGACCGGCCCGCGTCCCCGACCGTGGTCCCGCCCGCCGAGCAGGCTCCCCCCGGCGATCAGGCCGATCAGCACCGGCGGCACCACCACGAAGGGGAGGATCGCCCCGAACCCGGCCACGACCAGGACCACCGCCCCGGCGTACAGGGCGGCACCGCCGAGCACGGCGATACGGGTCGCCCTCACGTCACCCCGCCGTAGCGGCGCTGTCGCCGCTGGAACTCGACCACGGCGGCGAAGAGGTGCTCCCGGCGGAAGTCGGGCCACAGCACGTCGGTGAACAGGAGCTCGCTGTAGGCGAGCTCCCACAGCAGGAAGTTCGAGATCCGGTGCTCGCCCGACGTCCGCACCACCAGGTCGGGATCCGGCTGGTCGGGGAAGTAGAGGCGGGACCTGATCGCCCGTTCGTCCACCTTGGAGGCCGGCACGCCGTCGGCGACCAGCCGGCGCACGGCGTCGACGATCTCGGCGCGACCGCCGTAGTTGAAGGCCATCGTGAGCGTCATCCGCCGGTTGTGCTCGGTCAGGGCGATCGACTCGTCCATCCGCTTCAGGACCCGGCGCGGGACCCGCCAGTCGCGCCGTCCGGCGAAGCGGATCCGCACCCCCTTGTCGTGCAGCTCGTCACGGCGGCGGGCCAGGAGGCTCTCGTTGAAACCCATCAGGTACCGGACCTCGTCGGCCGGGCGCCGCCAGTTCTCGGTGGAGAAGGCGTACATGGTCAGCCACGAGATGCCCAGCTCGAGCGCGCCCTCGACCGCATCGAGCAGGGCGGCCTCACCGGCGGCGTGCCCGTCGGTGCGCGGCAGGCCCCGGGCGCTGGCCCAGCGCCCGTTCCCGTCCATGACGCAGGCGACGTGGGCGGGGACCGAGCCGTTGGCCAGCACGTCGGACGCCCGCACCGGCTCGCTGGCCCCCGCACCGGCATGGCTGCCGGGCACGCGATCGGTCGTGCTCACGCACCGAACCTACCGCCTCGGAGCGTGGGGACGGCGCGCCCTGGCGGTCCGGCACCGGCACCGCTAGACCGTGCCCATGTCGATCTGGGCGGCAGCCGCCGTCACCGCCGCCGGGCTGGCAGCCGGGTTCGCCAACGTCATCGTCGGCGCCGGGTCGCTCATCACCTTCCCCACGCTGGTGGCGCTGGGATACCCGCCGGTGCTGGCCAACATGTCGAACACCGTCGGCCTCGTGCCCGGCTCGGTGAGCGGCGCCGTCGCCTACCGGCGGGAGCTGGCCGGCCAGGCCCGCCGGGTCGTGCTCCTTTCGTCGGCCACGCTGGCCGGCGGCGTCACCGGGGGCGCCCTCCTGCTGGTGCTGCCGCCGGGCGTGTTCCAGGCGGCCGTGCCCGTCCTCATCGCAGGCGCGGCCGCGCTGATGGCCGTCCAGCCGCGGGTCTCCGACCTGCTGGCCAGGCGGGGCCGGTCCGGTGGCGGCCACGGCGGTCCCCTCCTGGCCGGGGGCGTCGTCCTCACCGGCATCTACGGTGGCTACTTCGGCGCCGCCCAGGGGGTGATCCTGCTGGCCCTGCTGGCCACCTTCCTGGCCGACGACCTCCAGCGCCTCAACGCGACGAAGAACGTCCTCGCCGCCATGGCGAACCTCGTCTCGGGACTGCTCTTCGTGGTGGCCGGGCATGTCGACTGGACCCTGGCTGGGCTGATCGCCGCCGGGTCGGTGGTCGGCGGGCAGGTCGGCGCCACCGTCGGCCGCCGCCTCCCACCCCGGGTGCTCCGGGGAGTGGTCGTCGTCGGGGGCACCGGCGTCGCCGTCCTCCTGGCCGTCCGGTGGTGGTGAGCCCGTCCGGCGGCCCCCTGGGGCAGACGCCCGGGGCCGTGCCGCGCCGTTAGTGTCGAGCGATGGTCGACGACGTCACGGCAGCGCTGGCCGGCATCACCGCGGCGCTGCCGGCCGGCGGCGAGCACCGGCCCGGCCAGGAGGCGATGGCCCGGGCCGTCGGCCAGGCCATCGCCCGTGGCCGCCACCTGGTGGTCCAGGCGGGCACGGGGACCGGCAAGTCGCTCGGCTACCTGGTCCCCGCCGCCCTCTCGGGGCGGACCGTGGTGGTGGCGACCGCCACCAAGGCGCTCCAGGACCAGCTGGCCGAGCAGGACCTGCCCAGGATCGTGGCCGGGCTGGGCCCCGGGGCCGGGCTGACGTTCGCCGTCCTGAAGGGGCGCAGCAATTACCTGTGCCGGCAACGGGCCGCCGAGGTGGGCGAGGCCGGCGCGGTACACGAGCAGCTCGAGCTGGTCCCGAGCGGGGATCGGGTCCCGGGCGGGGATCGGGTCCCGAGCGGGGATCGGGCGGGTGCGGCGACCGCCGGGGAGGAGCCCCCCGGCATCGGCGCCCAGGTCCGGCGGCTCCTGGCCTGGGCGGAGACCACCGAGACGGGGGACCGCGCCGAGCTCAGCTTCGAGCCCGCCGCCCGGGCGTGGGCGGCGGTGTCGATCTCGGCGCGCGACTGCCCGGGCGCCTACCGCTGCCCCTCGGGGGACAGCTGCTTCGCCGAGCGGGCCCGGGCCCGGGCGGCCGACTCGGACATCGTGGTCGTGAACACCCACCTCTACGGGGCCCACCTGGCCAGCGGCGGCGCCGTGCTGCCGGACCACGACGTCGTGGTGTTCGACGAGGCCCACGAGATCGAAGCGGTGATGACCGACAGCCTGGGCAGCGAGGTCTCGAGCGGGAGGATCCGGGCACTGGCGACCCAGGCCCGCACCCTCCTGCCCGGTGCCGCCGGTGCCGAGGTCGACGACGTGCTCGAGGCGGCGTCCCTCGTCGACGATGCCCTGGCGCCGTGGGTCGGCCGCCGGGTGGCGCCCGAGGTCCTCGCCACCGGCAGCGATGCACCGCTCGGACTGGCCGTCGAGCGGGCGCTCCGCCGCCTCGAGCGGCTGGTGGCCTCGTTGCGGCGGGTGGACGGCGGTGGTGACGGCGACCGGAACGACGGCGGGGACGCCCGTGCCAGACGCGACCGTGCCGTGTTGGCCGGCGGCCACCTGATCGACGACCTCGCCCACCTGGCCGGGCTGAGCGACGACGAGGTGGCGTGGGTCGAGGACGCACCACGCTCGGCGACGTTGCGGGTCTCGCCCATCGAGGTGGGTCCCATCCTCGCCGAGCACCTGTGGCCCGACCACACCGGCGTCCTCACGTCGGCGACCGTGCCGCCCGGTCTGGCCGGACGGCTCGGGCTCCCGGCCCCCGACACCGACGAGATCGACGTCGGGAGCCCGTTCGACTACCGGCACCATGCGCTCCTCTACGTCGCCGCCCACCTGCCGGACCGCAGGACGCCCGACGCGGAGGCGGCCATCGCCGACACCATGGCCGCCCTCATCGACGCCGCCGGCGGGCGGACCCTCGCCCTGTTCACCAGCTGGCGGGCCATGCACGCCGCTGCCGACGCCGTCCGCCAGCGCGTCCCCCATCGGCTCCTCGTCCAGGGCGACCTGCCGAAGTCGGCGCTCACCGACGCCTTCCGGGCCGAGACCGAGACATGCCTGTTCGCCACCATGGGGTTCTGGCAGGGGGTCGACGTGCCCGGACCGAGCCTGTCCCTCGTCACCATCGACCGGATCCCCTTCCCGCGCCCCGACGACCCCGTGCTGCAGGCCCGCCGCGAGCGGGCCGGTGGCGCCGCGTTCCGGCAGGTGGACCTGCCCCGGGCCGCCACCCTCCTGGCCCAGGGGGTGGGTCGCCTCGTGCGATCGGCGACCGATCGGGGGGTGGTGGCCGTGCTCGACAGCCGGTTGGCCACCGCCCGCTACCGCGCCGAGCTGCTGGGCGGCCTCCCCCCCATGCGCCGGACGGTCGAGCTCGACGAGGTGCTCGCGTTCCTGCGCGGGCTCGGCTGACCGCGGCGGCGGGACCCGCCCCCCGCCGGTCCGGTCAGAGACCGAGACGGTCGAGCGCGTCCTCCCGGTACTGCCAGCGCTTCTCGACCCGGACGAAGAGCTCGAGGTAGGCCCCCGGGGGCAGCTGCGCCCGCACGGCGGTGCCCACCTCCTTCAACGTCTCGCCGCCCCGGCCGATCACGATGCCCTTCTGCGAGTCCCGCTCGACGAGGATCTCGCAGCGGATGCGTGGCCACTCCCACTCCGTCACCCGGCAGGCGATGCTGTGGGGGAGCTCGTCCTGCACGCGGGCCAGGAGCTGCTCGCGCACCAGGTCGGCCACCCAGAACGCCTCGGCGACATCGGAGACCATGCCCTCGGGGTAGTACCGGGGACCGGGCGGGAGGGCGGCGACCACCGCCTCGACCAGCGGCCCGATCCCCTCGCCGGTGGTCGAGGACACCGGCAGGTACTCGACGCCGGCCGGCGCGCCGGCTCCGGCGGCGACGGCATCCGACGCCTCGCGCAGACGCTCGAGCACGGCGTGGCGCGAGGCGAGGTCGATCTTGTTCACCACGACGAGGAGGGTGGCACCGCCCCGGACGGCCCGGGCCCGGGCGGACTCGACGGCCATGCGGTCGCCCGGGCCCACGGCACCGGTGGCGTCCACGACGGCGACGGCGACGTCCACGTCGTCGAGCGACGAGTGTGCCGCCTCGTTGAGCCGCTCCCCCAGCGGGGAGCGGGGGCGGTGGAGACCGGGGGTGTCCACGAAGACCGCCTGGGCACCGGGCACGTTCAGCACGCCCCGGACCTGGGTGCGGGTCGTGTTCGGCCGGGGCGAGGCGATGGTGACCTTGGTGCCGATGATCCGGTTGACCAGGGTCGACTTCCCGACGTTGGGCCGGCCGATGACCGCGACGAACCCCGAGCGGAGCTCGGTCATGCCCGGCCCGCCGCGCCGGGCCGCCCCGACGGGGCACCGGCCGCCCTCCCCGTGCTCCCACCGGTCGACGGGCCGGGCGGGGCGGCGGCCCCGGACGCGTCCTCCCGGTCGGCTCCGGCGGCGTCGTCCCCCGACCCGGCGAGTGGGCGCAGCCGGACGCGCTCGATGCGGCGCCCCCGGACCCGGTCGGCGACCAGGCGGGCGCCACCGACGTCGACCGCCTGCCCCTCCTCGGGGATCCGTCCCAGCACGTCGAGCAGCAGCCCCCCCACCGTGTCCCACGCTCCGGTGGGCAGGTGGGTCCCCAGGCGCTCGTTCACCTCGGAGACGACCATCCGCCCGCTCACGCGCGCCTCGCCGGACGCCAGGCGGACGATGGGCGGCTCCTCCACGTCGAACTCGTCGACGATCTCGCCCACCAGCTCCTCGATGAGGTCCTCCAATGTCACCAGGCCCGCCGTGCCCCCGTACTCGTCGATGACGATGGCCAGGTGGAACGTCTCGGCCTGCATCTCGCGCATGAGCGCCGAGACCCGCTTCGTCTCGGGCACGAAGTGGGCGCGGCGGGCGTGCGGGCCCACCGGCTCGGACCCGGTCCCCGTCCGCACCATCGTGATGAGGTCCTTGGCGTAGGCGACGCCGACGACGTCGTCGATGTGGTTGTCCACCACCGGGATCCGGCTGTAGCCGGCCGTCATGGCCTCGTCGAGCGCCGACTCGACCGACTCGTCGGCGTCGACCGTCACCATGCCCGTCCGCGGCACCATGACCTCGCGGACGATGGTGTCGCCGAATTCGATGATCGAGTGGATGAGGGCACGCTCCTCGGTCTCGATCACCTCCTCCTCCATGGCCACGTCGGCCAGTGCCAGCAGCTCGGACTCGGACACGTCGGGTCCCGCCACCGCGCCGCGCACCCCGAGGAGGGCGTTGGCCAGGCCGATCAGGGCGCCCGAGAGGACGCGCACCGGCCAGAACCCGACGATCGCCGAGACCAGCGGGGCGGTGAGCAGTGCCGCCCGCTCCGGGTTGCGGACGGCCCAGTTCTTCGGCACGGCCTCGCCCAGGACGAAGATCACGGCGATCTCGACCACGGTCGCCACCGTGACGCCCCAGGCGCCGAACCAGTGCGCGGCCAGGATCCCCACCAGGGTGGCCACCACCAGCTGGGACACCAGGACGAGCAGGATCACCGGGTTGAGGAACCGCTGGGGGTTCTCGACGAGGCGCAGCAGGACGCGCCCGCCCCGCCGTCCCTCGTCGCTCAGGGCCAGGGCCTTGGCCTTGCTCATGCGCACCAGGCCCGTTTCGGCCACGGCCAGCAGGGCCGACGCCCCGAGCAGGACCACGGCGACGGCCACGAGGACCCAGTCGACGCCGGTGAAGGTGGCGCCGACCAGGACGCCGGAGCCGGGGAACCGACCGTCAGGCATGGGACGCCGTCATGGGGGCGGTCACCCGGTGCCGCGCCGGTGGAACCGGTCGAGGAGCTGCTGCTCGCGGCGCTCCATGCGCTCCGCCTCCTCGTCGACCTCGTGGTCCATGCCGAGCAGGTGGAGGGCGCCGTGGACGACCAGCAGGGCGATCTCGTCGTCGAAGACGACGTGACGCTCCACCGCCTGCCGGGCGGCGACGGCGGGGCAGATCACGACGTCGCCGAGGAGGAACACCGGCTCGGACGTGCCCTCCAGCGACCCCGGCCCCGTCCCGCCCTCGTCGGGCGTGCGGCCGGAGCGCGGCACCTCGTCCTCGATGGGGAACGACAGCACGTCGGTCGGACCCTGCTTGCCCAGGAACTGCTCGTTCAGCGAGGCGATGGTCGGCTCGTCGACGAAGAGCACCGAGACCTCGGCCTCCCCCGTCACCCCCTCGGCCTCGAAGACGGCCCGGGCCAGGTCGGACCAGCGGGCCAGGTCGACGGGGTGGTCGGACTGCTCGTCGGCCACGTGCACGTCGACGGTCACCGCTCACCCCCGGGCCCACCGCCGGACGGTCCCCGTTGGTAGGCGTCGACGATGTCGGCCACGATCCGGTGCCGGACCACGTCGCGCCGGTCGAGGTGGACGAACTCCAGCCCGTCGATGCCGGCCAGGAGCTCCTGGAGCCCGGTGAGGCCCGACCGGCCACCGGGCACGTCGACCTGGGTGACGTCCCCGGTCACCACCGCCTTGGAGCCGAAGCCGATCCGGGTGAGGAACATCTTCATCTGCTCCGGGGTGGTGTTCTGCGCCTCGTCCAGGATGATGAAGCTCGAGTTCAGCGTCCGCCCCCGCATGAAGGCGAGCGGCGCCACCTCCACCGCGCCACGGTCGAGGAGGCGCTGCGCACCCTCCGGCTCCAGGATGTCGTACAGGGCGTCGTAGAGGGGCCGCAGGTAGGGGTCGACCTTGGCCATGAGGTCGCCGGGCAGGAACCCGAGGCGCTCCCCCGCCTCCACGGCCGGCCGGGTCAGGATGATCCGGTTCACCTGGTGCGCCTGGAGGGCCTGGACGGCCAGGGCGACGGCCAGGTACGACTTGCCGGTGCCGGCCGGTCCCACGCCGAAGGTGATGATGTTGGCGGCGATGGCGTCCGTGTAGCGCTTCTGACCGGCCGTCTTCGGCCGGATGGTCTTCCCCCGGGCCGACCGCACCACCTCGGTGGTCAGCACCTCGGACGGGCGGACGTCGGCCTTCACCATGTCGATGGTCCTCCCCACCTGGGTGGAGTCGAGCCCCTGGCCCGACTCGAGGAGCAGGACCAGCTCCTCGAACAGCCTGCCCACCCGTTCCGCCTCGTCGCCGTCGATGGAGATCTCGTTGCCGCGGACCACGATGCGGGCACCGCCGAAGGCGCTCTCGATGATCCGGAGCAGCTCGTCCCGCTGCCCCAGCAGGCTGGCCATGAGGTGGTTCCCGGGGACGAGGATCTTCACCGACGACACGCCGGCCTGCCCGGCGACGCTTCCGGTCACCGGCCCGCCGGCAGGTGCACCGGTGCCGGCCCCGAGGGGTCGGGTCCCCGCGACGGGGGGGGCGTCATCCGGGCGGCCACGTCATCGACCGCCCCCCGAGGACGTGCACGTGGAGGTGGGGCACGGAGTTGGTGGCGTCGGCCCCCACGTTCATGACCAGCCGGTACCCGCGCTCGGGCGCGGCGATGCCTTCGGCCTCGGCCACCGCCCGCGCCGCCTCGAAGAGGGCGGCGACGTCGTCGGCATGCGCCGACGTCACGTCGGAGGCGTTCACGATGTGCCGGCGGGGCACCACCAGCACGTGCACCGGCGCCATGGGGTTGACGTCACGGAACGCGACCGCCCGCTCGGACTCGAAGACGATCTCGGCCGGCACCTCGCCGGCGACGATCCCGCAGAACAGGCAGTCGGCCACGGCCGTCACGCTCCCGGCTCGCCGTCGACCGCGGGGGCGGGCGCTCCGGCACGGCGCCCGGCGTCGGCCCGGGACCGGCGCATGTCGGGGTAGAGGTGCTCGAGGCTGCCCGGGGCGATGCGACTCGCCTCGATGAAGCGGTCCACGTCGGCCCGCTGGAGCCGGATCACCCGGCCGAAGCGGTACGCGGCCAGGTCACCCTCGTCGATGAACCGGTACAGGCTGCGCAGGGTGACGCCCAGGCGTGCCGACGCCTCCTTCGTGCTCAGCCACTCGATCGTCTCGGTCATCACGGACACTGTTATACCGCCAAAGCGCGCGAACGCGTGCCAGAGGCGGTGGGTGCGCCCCGGCCTCCACCGGGTCCGCCCGGTCAGGTGGGCGGTCAGGTGGTGACGAGCAGGCCCAGCTCGTCGAGGCGCTTGCCCATGGTGTCCGGCGTCACGCCGAACAGGCAGGCGATGGCCCGGACGTCCTCGGACCGGATGGTGATCATCCGGCCGTTGAAGTCCTGGCGGTGCACCTGGATCATGCTGAGGAACCGCCGGAGCAGGTCGCGCTCGGGACCGCTCACCGTGTGGAGCTTCGTCAGGTCGATCGTGACCTTCTCGTTCTGCTCGCGCCCGGGCGGGCTGCGCCGCGCCGCCACCGGGACCGCCTCCGCCTGGCGGCCGGCGCTCCCCCACCGGGTGTCGCTGTCCCCGTCGGGCGGGAGCAGCTGGTCCACCGGCACGTCGTAGAGCTTGGCCAGCCGCTGCAACCTCGGGACGGAGATGGCCCGCTCGCCGCGTTCGTAGGCCCCCAGCACCGACGCCTTGAACTCCTGTTCGGACATGGCTTCCACCGCTTGGAGGGACAGGCGCATCTGCTTGCGCATGGCCCGGAGCCGGCTGCCGACCGCCCGCGCGTAGGCGATGCGCGCCGCCTCTTCCCGCTCGTCGTCATCCGCCGAATCCACATACTCGGCGCGCTTCTCGACCACCGACATGTTCACCCCTGGATCACTGCATCGATCGCCCGGAATGCCGGGCCTGCCATAAGGATCGGCGCCCGTGCCGACCAGGACCGACCCCATTGGCCCGTCCGGACGACCTGAGCCCTCCCACGTCCCTTGAGTCTTGCTCACGGAGGGTGGCAATGCAAGGGCTTTGAGAGACGGCGGCGACGGGAGCCGGCGTCAGCCGCCGGGCGGACCGACCGTGCCGGCCCGCAACGCGCACAGCAGGGCTCCGGCCGACAGGGCCGCCGTCTCGGCCCGGAGCACCGTGTCACCCAGCCCGACCATCGCCGCCGCCTGGTCGAGCTCGGCCGGATCCCAGCCCCCCTCGGGTCCGACGGCGATCACCGGGTGGTCGAGGGTCGGGGCACCGCCACCGGGATGGGCGAGGGCGACACCCGTCGACCGGCCCCCGCCCGCGCGTCGGACCGACCCGACCAGGTCAGCCAGGGTCGTCACGTCGCCCACCTCGGGAAGGCGGGCCCGCCTGGACTGGCACGCCGCCTCCCGCGCCACCCGCCGCAGGCGTTCCACCGTCCGGTCCTGGCGGTCCCCCGCCCACCGGACCACCGAGCGCGCCGTCCGGAGGGGCACGATGACGTCGACGCCGAGCTCGGTCAGCTTCTGGACGACCCATTCGGGCCGGTCCCCTTTGACGGGGGCGAAGGCCACCGTGATCGGCGGGTCCGGCCGGGGCACGACGACGAGGGGTCCGTCCACCTCGAGCAGGCCGGGCGAGCCGCGCCGGGCACCGGGCGCCACCCGGCACGGGCACCACCCTCCGTGACCGTCGGCCGCCACCACGACGTCACCCGGACGCAACCGGAGCACCCCGAGCAGGTGGTGGGCATCGTCGTCGCCGACCACCGGTGCCGTGGGATCCGGCACGAAGACCTGGG